>JALHRH010000204.1 GCA_022841565.1 Mycobacterium sp.
CGGGAACGATGGCGACCGGGCACGCGGCGCCCCGCAGTACGCCCGAACTGACCGAACCCAGGAGCACCCGTCCGACCGCGCCGCGCCCGTGGCTGCCCACGACGATCATCTCGGCATCCCCGGACAGTTCCACCAGCGTCGGTATCGGAGGTGACGACTTCAGCTCGCTGGCGATCTCGATGGGGCGGCCGGCCGAATCCCGGGCGCGCTTGACAGCCTCCTCGAGAACCTGTCGGGCGTCGTCTTCCTGCCAGACGGCGACGCCGCCTGGCAGCGGAATCTGCGGAAACGTCGGCACGTAGGTGTTCAGCATATGGACCAGCGTCAGTGGGACGTTTCGCAGGGCCGCGTCTCGGGCCGCCCACGCCACCGCGGCATTCGACGCCGACGACCCGTCGACCCCGACGACGATGCCCTTGTCGCCCTTTTCCCAAGTGGTCATTTCGTTTCTCCTAGCGTTTGACACACGAAAACGCTATTGCGCGAACGCCGCTCGGTCGTGGGCCTTAAGTCCTCAACTGCATGAACATCGTGTCGTGATCGGGTGAACGGTTGTCTAAACGCCCTCGTGGGCAGCGTGCGGGGGCTGACGGTAGAGAGCCGCACCCGCTACGACCCCGGCACCTGCGGCGACGAACAGGACCTGACTGCCCGCCGGCAGACCTTCGGTATGCTGCTCGAAGGCCGCGGCGAGCGCCGCGGTGTGTATCCGGTGATCGTCTGCAACGCAAACTTTTTCGGCCGGCAGCTCCAGCAGCTTGCTCAGCGCCTCCCGATACTGCTGCCGGGCCGGAGCGGCGATGACCAAGTCGACTTCTGCCAGCGCAACGCCATTCTGTTGCAGGCACGCCCGCGCCGCCTCGGCGGCTACGGCCGCGAACCTATGGTCCGCGTCGGCCGACCGGGAGAACCGCAGCACATTTCGCCCGTCTGCGAATCCCACTGTGGCAGCGAAGGTCTCGAGGTCGTCAAGCGCGTCACCGGCATTTGCCCACGACACGCCGCTGAGTCCGTAGTCGTCATTAGTCCAGCCGCACAACAACGCCGCGCCGGTCGGGGAGAACGGGAAGTGCTCGCTCATTCCGTGGCCGGGATCAGCGTCGCTGGTCACCACCAGCGCGCGCGCCACGCTGCCGGTCCGTAGAAAACCATCCACGATCTGCAGCGCCGTCAACACCCCGCAGGCGCCGTTGGCGACGTCGAACGAGAAGGTGCCATGGGCGTCGGCGTGCGGATCCTCCGGGTTGGCCCCGATGTCATCCTGGATCAGCGCCGCCAACGCCGGCTCTCCCAGATTCCGGTCACGGTAGATGCCCGCGTTGACCACCAAATCCAACTCGTGAGGCTCACATCCGGCCTGCCGCAGACAGCCTTTGGCCGCGGTGACCGCGAGGTGCAGCGCGCTGTGCCGGCCCCGCAACTTCGGGCGGGAAACATCGACTCGATCAATCACTGTGCCCATAGCGGCTCACCAAATCCTCATCCAGGGTCAACAAGACCACACCGATCTCCAGGCCGGACGCCAGGGCCAGCAGCGCCACCCGCTCGCCGGCCACGATCCGCCCGGCTTCCAGCTCCTCAACCAGGGCCACCGTGTGCGTGGTCGACGCGGTGTTGCCGTACCGGTCGACGGTGATCACCGCGTCGTGCTGGGGGCTGTCGCCGAACGACTCCTTCATGCGCGTCATGCCCTTGCGGATGGCCCTGGCAGACGTCTGGTGGGTGATCACGTGATCGATGTCGTGTAACGAAATGCCCACGGTGTCAAGGACTTCGTGCAACAGCAGCGGTGTGTTGGCGATCGCGGCCTGCTGGATTGCGCGCGAATTGGTGAACATCCGCGCACCCGGGTCATGCCCTTGCGGGTAGGCCAGGCAGAGCCGGCTGTAGTCGGCGACCGTGGTGAATCCGGCGAGCTCAATACCCGCAGAGCCGGCCGGGGCCCGTTCCAGCAACAGGGCAGCACCAGCATCACCCAGCGTCAGGCAGGCGAGTTCCTTGCTCATGATGTTGCGAATGTGCCGGGCCGCGTTGTGGCTGAGCTGGGAGATGTACTCGCCGCTCACGACCAGTCCGCGCGCCACGATGCCCTGGCGGATCCAGTTGTTCAAAACCGTGACACCGGTGAGCATCCCGGCACACGCGTTGGACACATCGAAAGTCATCGCCCGGTTCGCCCCGATATTGCGGGCCACCGCACCACTCATCGTCGGCTCCAACCATTGAGTAAGGCCGCCGCGGAATTTCGTTATGCTGCAGCTGATTACCACGTCAACGGTCGCAGGATCCCGCTGTGCCGCAGTCAGGGAGCTCAGCGCCGCCGAGGTGGCCAGGGACAGCGAATCTTCCTCGCCCGCGGAGACCCGGCGCTCGCGAATACCGGTCAGCTTCTCCAGATCGATGTGCGTGTGGTGCCGTGTGGTGGCCATCAGATCGTCTGTCGTCAAGCGCGTCTCGGGCAGGCACCGGCCAGCGCCCGCCAGCCGGGCGACGTAGGGCGCCCGCGCGCCTTGCCCGTCGGTCTCCATCACCAGCCAGTGCCGTGTCATGGTAGTGCCTCCCTCGGGTGTAGGACCGTCCAGTCATCGTTCCTTTCGATGCGGACGATTCGCGTTCAGCTTGCGTGGCGCCAGGCGTCACATGCCTGCGCCACCGAGACCTCCAGCGGCTGCGACGTGTCCAGCCGATACGCCGACTCCCAGGCGTCACGGCGGGCCGCCAGGGCCGCCGCGATCTCGACAGTCGCATCGGAGTTCCCCGCCGCGCGGTGTTCGATTCGGCCGGCCGTCGTTTGCACCGGTACTGCGCACATGATTTCCACCAACAATGACTGGTGTTCGTCAGCCATCCGGCGGGCTTGCCCTCGCAGTTTTGGGTCCTGCCAGGTTCCGTCGAGGATCACCGACTGCCCCTGGTCGACGTGACCACGGGCCCGACGCAACACCGTTTCATAGACGGCGGCGACATTGTCGGGGCTGTAAAGCCCGGAGTCCAGCACCCCCGGATCCCCGGAGATGACACCCGACTCCCTTAACTCCCGACGCACGTCATCCGTCGAGATAAGCTGCGCGCCCAGCAATTCGGCGAGTTGTCGGGCTATGGTCGACTTGCCGCTGCCGGGATTTCCCCCGATGAGCGCCAATCGAACAGCTCCGTTGGCCAAATGCTCAGCCGCGATTGCGAGGTGCCGGGCGGCATCGGCGGCGGACTCCGGTTTGCCCTGAAGGAACCGCACACAATCGACCTTGGCCCGCACCACCGCGCGGTAGGCGATGTAGAAGGCCTGCAGGGACGCCGGCGCGGCATCGCCGGACAGCGCGACGTAGCGGGCGAGGAAGTAGTCCCCAAGGTCCTTGCGCCCCAAGAATTCCAGATCCATCGCGAGAAAGGCGGCATCGTCGATGCGATCGAGGTAACGCAGTTCGTCATCGAATTCCAGGCAGTCCAGCAGCGCCGGTTGGCCGTCGACGACGAAGATGTCGTCGGCGAGCAGATCGCCGTGGCCGTCCACGATGCTGCCCTCGTCGATCCGGCGCGCGAACAGCCGCTCACGACCCGAGACGTATTCGGCGGCAAGACGTTCGATTCGGCTGACCGCCTCCTGCGTCACGCCGGCGATCGTGGTGAAGTGGTGCAGCTCAGCAAGGTTGGCGCGCCAACGCTGGCCGACCGCAACGGCCTCGCCCTGGGCGCTGATCACCGGGCTGCGCTGGGCCCGCCGGTGAAACTCGGCTAGCACTGCCGCTACCGCGTCCAACAGGCACTCGGCCGACACGCCGGTGGTCCCGTCGGTGACCAGGGATGCCAACCGGTCGCGGTCGCGGTACCGGCGCATGACCACGATCGGCTCGTCGGCGCCTCCCGTCGGGTCGGACAGCTGGGCCACCCCGAGATATGCCTCGGGTGACAGCCGACGGTTCAATTCGACTTCACGGTGGCAGGCGTGCTCCCGCGCAGCCGTGGTGCGGAAATCGACGAAATCGGTCAACACGGGTTTCTTGGCCTTGTACGCCCGATCACCGGCCAGCACCACCACGCCGGTGTGTGTCTCGCGCACATCCAGGAAAGGCGCGGCATCCGTGCTCACGTTGCTCAAGCTCCCAGACCGTTCGGCGGTGGTCGCGAAATCCATCACTTCACTGTGTCATTCGCCGGGACTGGGCCTGCACCGGTCGCGCCACGATCACCGGCGTGCTGGTGGAATGGACAACGGCGTTGCTGACCGACCCGAGCAGCAAGGCGCCGACCGCACCGCGCCCGTGACTACCCACCACTACGAGTTGCGCCGATTGCGCCTGCTTGATCAGCTGGCGAGCGGGCCGGTCGCACACGACCACGCGGTGCACCGTCAAATCGGGATACTGCTCCTGCCAACCCGCCAAGCGTTCGGCCAGAATGCGGGCGGCGTCCTCTTTGAAGACGGTCCAGTCCAACCCCGGCAGTTCGACGGCCTCGATGTCGCTCCACGCATGCACCGCCTTCAGCTCGGCCCCACGACGAGAGGCTTCCTCGAACGCGATAGCCGTCGCCAGCTCGGAAGCCGGCGACCCGTCGATTCCCACGACAACCGGAGCCCCTGCGGGCGGCTGTGAGTCGCGGATCACCGCGACCGGGCACTCGGCGCGTCGGACCACGCCCGAACTCACCGAGCCGAGCAGCCCCCGGGCCACCGCGGAGCGCCCATGACTGCCCACGACCAGTAGTTCAGCGGTCGCGGACAGCTGCACCAGCGTGGAAACCGGGGGCGCACACTTCAGTTCACTCGAGATCGGAATCGGTCGTGCCGTGCCGACGATGTCTTCGGCCACCTTGACCGCATGGTGGAGCACCCGGCGGCCATCCTCGTCACGCCACATTCCCATGCCCATCGACAACGGCATCTCGGGGTACATCGGGACGGCCGCGGTCACCATGTGGATCAGCCTCAGGGGAACATGGCGCATAACCGCTTCGCGCGCCGCCCACGCTACCGCGGCATGGGACGGTTCCGATCCGTCCACCCCGACGAGGATGCCGTCGCGGTCAGCCAGCGCGTCCATCCCGTTCTCCCTCCGTTACCGAAAACGCTATTGCCCGAACCCACCTGGGTCGTGGGGCTTTAGTCACAAAGTGCAGGGACATGCGACCTTCATTGGCTTTCGGGGCGGTCAATTGGGGCTCGCGCTGTGGCATCGTCACAGACGTGACCGAATGGCCCGCCACCATTGACCGGCGTTACCACGACGCGATGATCTTGAACCTTGACGGGGTGCTTTCCGCCGCGGCCTCCGGCGGCTTTCGGGCCGCCGATTCCACCGGCCCACTGCTACGCCGGCTACGGGAAGCGGGCATCGGCACGGCCGTCTACTCGGCTACTCCGATCGACGCGCGGTTGGAGTGCGAAGCTATCGAAGAATTCGTCGACGTCGACGCGGTCGAGTTCGCCGGCGAGCACGACTCATCGGTGTTGGTCCGGACCGCCGCCCGGCTGAAGGTTCGACCCGATCGCTGCGTGGTGATAGAGCGCGATCCAGCCGGCGTTCAAGCTGCCTGTGCCGCCGGATTCAGCCTGGTGATCGGCCTCGACCACGGCAGCGAGGACCTCACGTCCTGCGGAGCCGACACCGTGATCGCCGACCTCGCCGAAATCTCGGTGCGCAATGTGGACTCGGCGGTCTCGACGATCACCGACGCCCTGCGGGTCTACAGCCCGCTCAGGGAGCTGGTCACGGCTCGGCAACCCGTGCTGTTCCTCGACTTCGACGGCTCCTTGTCCGACATCGTCGGACAGCCGGGCGCTGCAACGCTGGTGCCTGGCGCCGCGGACGCGTTGCGGGCGCTGACCGAACAATGCCCCGTGGCGGTGGTCAGCGGCCGGGACCTGGCCGACCTTCGCGCCAGGATCGACGTCGGCGGATTGTGGCTGGCGGGAAGTCACGGCTTCGAACTCGCCGCGCCAGACGGCGCGCTGCACCGCAACGCCGACGCGGTGGCGTCGGTCGGCGTATTGGTCCGTGCCGCAACACGTCTGGCGGACGAGCTCAAAGACATACCCGGCACGATTGTGGAGCGCAAACGCTTCGCGGTGGCCGTGCACTACCGCAACACAGATCCGCAGGCGGTCGACCGGGTGATCGCGTCGGTGCGCCGGCTCGGGCGTTCGGCGGGCCTGCGCGTCACGACCGGACGCAAAATCGTCGAACTGCGGCCCAACGTGTGCTGGGACAAAGGCAAGACGCTGCACTGGATTCTGGAGCACCTGGCGAGCGAGGAGAATTCACGCTGCGCCACCACGCTACCGATCTTTATCGGCGATGACATCACCGATGAGGATGCGTTCGACGCCATTCGCTTCGACGGAGTGGGCATCGCCGTACGCCACCTCGAGAGTGGTGACCGGCCTTCGGCCGCGACCTTCAGCCTCGAAAACCCCTCTGCCGTAACCGAATTTCTACAACGACTGGCCGACGACCTGAGGGAGGAGTCGGCAGCGCGCAACGATGCTTGGGAACTCGTCTATGACCACTACGACCCGGCGACCGAGCGGCTGCGCGAAACACTGTGCACTGTCGGCAACGGCTACGTCGCCACCCGTGGCTGCGCCGCGGAAGCGACCGCTTCGCAGCACCACTACCCCGGCACCTATGCCACCGGCGTATACAACATCCTGGTCGACCAGATCGCGGGCCGGACCATCGAGAACGAGAGCCTGGTCAACCTCCCCAACTGGCTGTCGCTAACCTGGCGCATCGACGGTGGACCGTGGTTCGACATCGACAAAGCCGAATTGCTGTTCTATCGGCAGACTTTCGATTTGCGCCATGCGACGTTGTCGCGACGGCTGTGTTTCACCGACGATGCGGGCAGAATCACCACGCTGGACCAGCAGCGCTTCGCATCGATGCACGATCCTCACCTACTGGCTATGAAAACCACAATCTATCCCGAGAATTGGTCGGGCACAGTCGAATTCAGGTCGCTGCTGGACGCCACCGTGCGCAATACCATGGTCGACCGGTACAACTCGCTGTCCAGCGCTCACCTCACCGAAGCGGAGATCGACGAAATCGCACCCGATAGACTGGTTTTGCGCACGGAAACATCGCAATCGCGGATCGCGATCGCGCTTGCTGCCCGCAGCACTGTGTGGCATGGCAGCGACGCCTTGGCCCCGGCCGACGCGGACTACGCGATGATCCGCGAGCACAACCGCGGCGGTCAACACATCCGAGTCGCGCTGTCCGCCGGTCAGTCGGTCACCCTGGAAAAGGTAGCGACCGTCTTCACCGGTCGGGACGCCGCCATCGCCGAACCGGCGAGCGCCGCGGCGGAAAGTCTTGACGCAGCCGGCCGTTACGCCGACCTGCATCAGCCACACGCCCGGGCCTGGGCGAGACTGTGGGAGCAGTGCAACGTCGGTCTGACCGATGGGACGGACGCGCTTCGGGTGCTGCGGCTGCACCTGGTACACGTCTTGCAGACCCTGTCGCCACACACCGCCGAGCTGGATGCCGGAGTCCCGGCGCGCGGGCTGCACGGCGAGGCCTACCGCGGGCACGTGTTTTGGGACTCGCTGTTCGTCTCGCCGGTCCTGAGCCTGCGCATGTCGAACGTGTCCCGGTCCCTGTTGCTGTATAGGTACCGGCGCCTACCCGAAGCCCGCCGTGCGGCGCACCGGGCCGGACATCTGGGCGCCATGTTCCCCTGGCAGTCGGGCAGCGATGGACGCGAGGTGAGCCAGGAAGTCCATCTCAACCCCCGCTCCGGGCGCTGGGTTCCCGATGCCAGTGCGCGCGCACACCACGTCGGCCTGGCTGTGGCCTACAACACCTGGCAGAACTACCAGGTGAGCGGCGACCGACAGTTCCTGGTGGACTACGGCACCGAGATGCTGGTCGAGATCGCGCGGTTCTGGGTGGGCCTGGCCAGTTTCGACACCAACCTCGGCCGCTACACGATCCGCGGCATCATCGGGCCGGACGAGTTCCACTCCGGTTATCCGGGCCGGGAGTACGACGGGATCGACAACAACGCGTATACCAACGTGATGGCGGTCTGGGTCATTCTGCGTGCGATGCAGGCACTGGACCTGTTGCCGCTGCGGGACCGCCTCGAACTCGTCGCCAAACTGGGTCTGACGACCCAGGAGCGGGAGCGCTGGGATCACGTGAGTCGTCGCATGTTCGTGCCGTTCCACGACGGCGTGATAAGTCAATTCGAAGGTTATTCCGAACTGGCCGAACTGGATTGGGACGATTACCGACGACGGTACGACAACATCCAGCGACTCGACCGCATCCTGGAAGCCGAGAACGACAGCGTCAACAACTACAAGGCGTCCAAGCAGGCGGACGCGTTGATGCTGTTCTACCTGCTGTCATCGGATGAGTTGCTCGGCTTGTTCGGCAGGCTCGGCTACCACTTTGCTCCCGAGCAGATTCCCAAGACGGTCGACTACTACCTGGCCCGGACCTCCGACGGCTCGACATTGAGCGCGGTCGTGCACTCCTGGGTGTTGGCACGCGCCAACCGGGCCAACGCCCTGAAGTACTTCCAACAGGTGCTCGATTCTGACGTCACCGATATTCAGGGCGGCACCACCGCGGAGGGAATACACCTGGCAGCCATGGCGGGCAGCATCGATCTGCTGCAGCGGTGCTTCACCGGCCTGGAAACGCGGGACGACCGGCTGATCCTCAGCCCGCAGTGGCCGGAAAGCCTGGGCCCGATGGAATTCCCGTTTGTGTACCGGGGTCACCGTCTGCATCTGCGAATCAGCGGGCGCAGCGCGACGCTCACCGCAGAGGGCGGAGGTGCGGGCCCCATCGACGTCGAGTGCCGAGGCCGGGTCCACCAGCTACTGCCGAGCAGCACGATCGAGGTGGGGTAGCTCGCGACTCAGTGCCGGACCAGGAGCACCGAGCAGTCCGGATACCCGAGGATCGGATGGCAATTCGGGGTCGTCAGTCCCGGCAACCGGTCGGCCTCGGACGCGCCAACGACGGCGAGATCAATCGCGCGACTGTGGTTCTCGCCGGCTCTGGCCCCGGCGCCGGAAGCCACGAGCTGAACTGGTACATCGGGGTAGCGGCGGACCCAGCTGTCCACGCGGCGGTCAATCTGCCGCACGATCGCGTGCCGCCGTCGCCCCTCCTCCATGGCCAGCCGCACCACTTCGTCATTGTCGGGCTCATCGTCAAGGACGACGGCGATCACCCCAACTTGGGTGGGCGAGCCGTCTGGGTTGGTGCGGATGACCGCGACCGGGCAGTGTGCGTGGGTGACCAGCGCAGCAGCCGTGGGGCCCAACAAGCCGTCCGAGGCCCACCCGCGCCGGGACGTGCCCACGCACACCAGGGCCGCTTCATGTGAAGTGTCGATCAGTGCCTGCGCCGGTTCTCCGGACAGGATGGCGGTTTCGATCTCGACGGGTTTACCCTCGAACTTCGCCGCACTGAGAACAGCGCTTTCCGCCTGCGCCAGCGCCATTTCGGCGCGTTCGAGTTCCCAGTCGGAAGCCGCCGCCGAGCCCGGGCGCCCGCCCCGGTTGGTGATCACATAGACAAGACGCAGGGGCATCTGCCGGCTCAGCGCTTCGTCGATCGCCCATTTGGCGGCGTTAACCGCGGCTTGTGAGCCGTTGACGCCCGCCACCACCGCCTTCGCGTCCAGCTGGTTCATGGCGCCTCCCGCCTTTCGCTTCCTATCAATCTATTGCGCGGCCAGCTGTTTCTGCAGGGGCCGTTTGGCCTGAGTTTGCGATGCCCTTTGGCCCCGGGGCAGCGTTGCCGACCTCCACGGGTTCGTCGGACAGCTCGAACAGCCGTTCCACATCGGCGCGCTCGCATACCGCGGTGCCGGGCGTCAGCAGCATCGCCGCGCCCGCGGCGATCCCCAGCCGAACGGACTTGGCCAGCGGCCATCCCCGGGTCAAGCCGACGGCGATGGCGGCCACCATCGCGTCGCCGGCGCCCACACCGCTGCCTCCCTCCATCGGCACCGCCGCGAAACGTTGGCAGCTGTGGTGAGTGGCCAGCAACGCCCCGGCCGAACCCAGAGACACCACCACGACCTCGGCGCGACCGGCGTCCACGAGTTCCCGCGCGGCTGAGATTTGTTCTGTCTCGGTCGCCAATTCGCGTCCCGCGCAGTCGCGCAGTTCTCGTGCGCTCGCCTTCAGCAGGAAGATCCCCGACGAGACTCCGTGCAGGCCACCGGCGGAAGTGTCGAGAATGAGGCGGGCGCCCACATCGCGCGCGATGCCGGCCACCCGTTGATAGAAATCGGCGGGAACGCCCGGCGGCAGGCTGCCGCTGGCCACCACGAATTCAGCCGACCGCGCCGCCATCCGCAGCTCCTGCAGGCACCTGTCCTGCTCGGCCGCGGTGAGCACCGGCCCGGGGAGGACAAACCGGTACTGGCGGCCGGTGCTGGTCTCGTTGACAGTGAAGCTCTCCCTGGTGGTGCCGGCGATCGGGATTTCACCGAAGGGCACACCCGCATC
>JALHRH010000205.1 GCA_022841565.1 Mycobacterium sp.
ACGCGCTGGCCGGGATGGCCGAGCTCCTCGTCACGCATGCGGCCCAGGGAGTGGTGGCCCGCATCGACTGGGCCCGCTTCCTGCCGATCTACCAGCAGACTGGTAGACGGGCGTTTCTAGCCGAACTCGAGCGCGAGTTGCCCGAGTCGGAGCAGGTGGTGACGGCGACCGGGACCACCCGGTTGGTCGAGCAGCTCACGGTCGCTCCGGTGCAGCGGCGGAAGAAGCTCGTGGTGGACTATCTGCGCGATGTTGTCGCGGAGGTCACGCGCGTCGATGCCGCGGAGATTCGCGACGAGGCGGGATTCTTCGACCTCGGCATGGATTCGCTGATGGCGGTCGAACTGCGGCGCCGGGTCGAGCACGGGGTCGGCAAAGCACTGCCGGCGACCCTGGCGATGGACTACCCACGCCTGGTCGACGTGGCCGATTATCTGCTGACCGATGTGCTGGCGCTGAGTGCTCCGGCGACGGCGAAATCGCAGACACCCGTGGCGACTTCGGTGACGACCGGTGCCATGGACGAGCCGGTCGCTATCGTCGCGGTGGCATGTCGCTTTCCCGGCGCATCCGATCCCGAGGCGTACTGGGACCTGCTGGCCAACGGGGTCGATGCGATCCGCGAGATCCCGGATGACCGCTTCGACGTCGATGAGTACTACGACCCCGATCCCGAGACGCCGGGCAAAATTTATAGCCGCTGCGGGGGATACCTCGACGCGATCGACGGCTTCGATCCCGAGTTCTTCGGCATCTCGCCACGCGAAGCCGTGTGGATGGATCCGCAGCAGCGGTTGATGCTCGAAATCGCCTGGGAGGGCCTGGAACGTGCCGGATATTCGCCGGCGTCGTTACGCGGCAGCCGGAGCGGCATCTTCGTCGGGGTGGCGGCCAACGAGTACTCGCATCTGTTGACGGCCGAGTCGGTGGACAGCATCGAAGCCCACTTCATCACGGGCAACGCGCTCAACGCCATCGCGGGCCGGGTCGCCTTCGCGCTCGGGCTGGAGGGGCCGGCCGTGGCGGTGGACACCGCCTGCAGCTCGTCGCTGGTGGCCGTGCACGAGGCCTGCCAGGCCCTGCGTTCCGGCGACTGCGACCTGGTGCTGGCCGGCGGGGTGAACGTGCTGCTGAGCCCGGCATCCCTTATCGCCGCCTCCCGCGCCAGGATGCTGTCCCCGGACGGCCGGTGCAAGACCTTCGACGCCGCCGCCGACGGCTACGTGCGCAGCGAGGGCTGCGGCATCCTGGTGCTCAAGAGGCTCAGCGATGCGGTGCGCGACGGCGACCGGATCCAAGCGGTCATTCGGGGCAGCGCCGTCAATCAGGACGGCGCATCCAGCGGCCTGACGGTGCCCAACGGTGGTGCGCAGCAACGCCTTATCGCCGCGGCGCTGGCGCGGGCCCAGGTTGCCGCTAACGAGGTCGACTACCTCGAGGCACACGGTACGGGCACGTCGCTGGGTGACCCGATCGAGGTGCAGGCCGCCGCGGCGGCCTACGGCACCGGCCGCGACCCGAGCCACCCGCTGCTGATGGGATCGGTGAAAACCAATATCGGACACCTGGAGTCGGCGGCGGGGGTCGCCGGTCTGATCAAGATCGTGCTGTCCCTGCAGCACGAGGTCTTGCCGCGCAACCTGCATTTCGAGAACCCGTCGCCGCACATTCCATGGGATTCGCTGCCGGTCCGGGTGGTGGACCAAGCGACCCCCTGGCACGCCGACGGCCGGCCGCGCCGCGCCGGTGTGAGTTCCTTCGGGTTCACCGGCACCAACGCGCACGTCCTGCTCGAAGAGGCGCCGCCGGAATCGGCGGTCGCCGCACCCGATGTCTCAGACGGGCCCGTGCATGTGCTGCCGCTGTCCGCGCGGTCCGAGCAGGCCCTGATGTCGGTGGCGCAGCGATACGCCGCCTGGCTGGACGACCATCCCGAGGTCGACATCAACGATCTCTGCTACACCGCCGGGGTCGGACGTTCCCACTTCGAATACCGGGGCGCGCTGGTCCTGGATCCCGGCGCTTCGGTTCGGGAGGTTCGCGACCTGCTGGCCGACCTGGCCGGAAAGCGGCTGCGCCCGAGCGTGGTACGCGGCGCGTGCGGCGACCCGCCCACGACTGCATGGTTTTTCACCGGACAAGGCAGCCAGTATCCGGGCATGGCGCGCGAGCTTTTCCACACCGAGCCGGTGTTCGCCGACACCGTGCAACGATGCGCGGACGCGATCGACGGCATGCTGCCGCGTCCGCTGCTGCAGGTGCTGTTCGCCGCCGACCGGGAAACCGCAGACACCTTGCGGCACACCTCTTTTGCTCAGCCCGCCCTGTTCGCGATCGAGATGGGCCTGGCCCGACTGTGGCAGTCATGGGGCATCGAGCCCGACGTGGTGCTCGGGCACAGCGTGGGCCAGTATGCGGCGGCATGTGTGGCCGGAGTGTTCAGCCTCGAGGACGGGGCACGGCTGATGGCCGAGCGGGGTCGGCTGTTTGGCAGCCTGCCCGAAGGCGGGCGAATGGTGGCGGTGTTCGCCGACGCGCGGCATGTGGAAGACGTCGCCGCCAAGTTCCCGCGGGTGTCGGTCGCCGCATACAACGGCCCCAACACCGTGCTGTCGGGTCCGGGGCCAGACCTGGAACAGATCGTCGCCGCGTGCAATGACGAGGCGATCCGCTGTACGTGGCTGGACACCAGCCACGCCTTCCATTCGGCGTTGCTGGATCCGGTGCTCGACGAATTCGAGGCGTATGCCGCGGCGTTGGGCTTTGCCGTTCCGACGCTGCCGTTGGTGTGCAACCGCACCGGCTCGGTCCTCACCGCGGATACCCCGTTGGACGGCCAGTATTGGCGCCGCCATTCCCGCCAGCCGGTGCAGTTCGCCGGCAGTGTGCGCACGGTGGCGGCACTGGGATGCACGGTGTTGATGGAGATCGGACCGCAGCCGATTCTCACCGCGGCGGCGGTGCAGGTCTGGCCGGAACATTCGGCGCCGCCCCGGGCCATCGTGTCGCTGCGCAAGGGCGCCGATGCCCGCCGCCAGATCGCCGAGGCCTTGGCCGCTGCTTATGTCGCCGGGCACCGGCCGGACTTCGCCGCACGCCGCCAACGACCGCTTCGCAGGCTCGAGTTGCCCACGTATCCCTTCCAGCGCCGACGGTTCTGGCCCAGGACTTCCGGCATTGCTGCCGGGGGAGGTGCCGGGGGTGGTGCGATGGTGTCCGCAATCTTGGGTAGCGCGAAGGATCTCGCGTCCGGCGATGCCGTTTACACCAGCCGGCTGTCGGTCAAGTCGCAGCCTTGGCTGTCGGATCATGTGATCTATGGCACCGTTGTCGTTCCGGGTGCAACATACGCGGCCATGGCACTGGCCGCCGTCGGAACGCCGGCGCACGTGCGCGACGTCTTCTTCTATGAACCGATCATCCTGCCCGACAATAGCTCTCGCGAAGTGCAGCTCACTTTGCACCCGCTCGAGGATGGGGGCGGCTGGACGTTCCGGGTACACAGTCGTCCCTACGGAGTCCGTGAGGCGGAGTGGTCGCTAAACGCCGACGGCACCGTCGTCAGCGGTGTCGACGGCGACTGGGCATCCGATCCGGCGGATCCCGTCGACGCGGCAATCGAGCGGTTGACCCGCACCCAGACGCAGCAGTTGTTCGACACCTTCGCCGACATGGAGTTGGCGTGGGGCCCCACCTGGTCCACATCCCTGAAATCGCTGTGGGTTGGTGATGGTGAGGCGATCGGCGATGTCGCCGTCGGCGAGGAACTCGCCGAACAGCTCGGCAGCGAGCCGATCCATCCGGTGTTGCTGGACCTATGCACCGGTGTCGCCTTCCCGGCGTTTCCGGCGCTGCTGGCAGCGGCCGAACACGGGGTTGCCGACCTGTTCTTGCCGCTGCGGTACGGCCGGGTGGTGCTGGCCGAGCGGATGCCGCGGCGGTTCTATTGCCGCGCCCGTTGGCACGCAGGCGGATTGGACAGCGAGACGCAGGTCTTCGATCTCGATTTCGTGGATCGGGAAGGTGGTCTGCTGGGCGGGATCCGTGAATTCACGGTGAAACGTGCGCCTCGGGAGGCGTTGTTGCGGGGACTCGGTGGCGACGCGACCCGGCTCCTGTACACGCTCGGCTGGCATGAGGTGCCCCCACCGGCGAGCGCGCAGGCCGACGGCAGCTGGCTGGTCGCCGGGTTCGACGAGCTGGCGGCTGCCTTGCCGGATTGTCGGTGCGCCAACGGAATTGTTGAACCTGAACACTGGCTCGAACTGTTTGCACAGGCGCAAGAGCGCGGTGCGCCGATCTCCGGCATCGTCTGGCGCAGCGGCCGGCGACCGGGCGCAGAAGAGTCGAGCCCGCAATTCGCCGGGCGGCTGGAGGTCGAGGTCGACCGACTGCTGACTCTGGTGCGCACGCTGCTGGCGCACCAAGAGTTGAAACTTCCTGGCGGACTGTGGATTGTCACCGAACGTGCCGTGGCAACCGAACCCGGTGAGCCAGTCGACCCAGTGCAGGCGGCGCTGTGGGGACTGGGTCGCACGGTCATCGCCGAGCAACCGCAGTTGCACTGCAGGCTGGTCGACCACGACGGGTCCGAGGACGCGGTGCCATGGCTGGTCAGCTTGCTGGCCCAGCCAGCCGCACCGGTCACCGAACCGGAACTCGCACTGCGACAAGGCAAGTTCCTGGTGTCTCGGCTGCTGCCGTGGGTCCGCGGTGGGCAGCTCCGGGTACCACGCGCAACCGACTACGTGTTGGCGCCGACCGAACGCGGTGCCATCGACAACCTTCGTCTCGTCGAGACGGAAGTCTCGGCTCCAGGTACTGGCCAGGTGCAGATCCGGGTGGAGGCCGCCGGGCTGAACTTCCGGGATGTGCTTAACGTGCTTGGTCTCTACCCGGGCGATCCGGGGCCGATCGGTGGCGACTTTTCCGGCATTGTCACCGAATTGGGAACGGACGTCACCGGATTCGAGGTCGGGCAACGCGTCTTCGGCTTCATGCAGGGGGCGTTCGCCAGTCGCGTCAATGTGCCGGCGCAGTTACTGGCGCCGGTGCCTAAAGGGCTGGGCGCCCTGGCGGCGGCGAGCATTCCCGCTGCGGCACTCACGGCACGGCTGGCTTTCGACTGGGCAAAGCTGGGGCCCGGGGACCGGGTGCTTGTGCACGCCGCCAGCGGCGGCGTTGGGTTGGCGGCCATCCAACTGGCGCGACAAAGCGGTGCGACAGTCTTCGCCACTGCCAGCACCTACAAACGTGCCGTGCTGCGTGAGCTAGGTGTCGAACACGTCTACGATTCGCGCACTACGGATTTCGCGGACCAGATCCTGGCCGACACCGACGGCGCCGGCGTCGACGTGGTGCTCAACAGCCTGACCAACGAGGGCTTCGTCGAAGCGACCGTGCGGGCGACCGCCCGCAATGGCCGATTCGCCGAGATCGCCAAGCGCGACATCTGGACACCGGAGCAGATGGCGGCCCTGCGACCCGACATCGATTACGAGATCGTGGCGCTGGACGGGACCATCATGGCGGATCCAGCGCACATCCAGAAGCTGCTGTGCGAGGTTTCCGACGGGTTGGGCAGCGGGGAGTGGACGCCGCTTCACATCGAAATCTATCCCCTGACCGGGGCGAAGACGGCATTCCGCCGCATGCAGCAGGCGCGGCATATCGGCAAGATCGTGCTCCAGATGCCGAATCCGCTACAGCCGCGCGGTGATCGGACCTACTTGATCACCGGTGGACTGGGTGCGCTCGGCCTGCACACCGCGTCATATCTGGCTCAGCTCGGGGCGGGTGACCTCGTGCTGACCAGTCGGCACCTGCCCGACGCGCAGGCACAACGGGCACTCGACGAAATCACCGAGCGATACCGGTGTCGGGTCCACGTCTTTGCCGCCGACGTCGGTGACGAGGCTCAGGTCGTGGAGCTACTGGATCGGATCCACGCGGAGTTGCCGCCCTTGGCGGGCGTGGCACACCTGGCGGGCTTGCTCGACGACGGACTGCTGCCTCAGCAGAGCCTGGGACGATTCCGAACGACGTTGGCGCCCAAGGCTTTCGCGGCCTGGCACCTGCATCGGCTGACCACGAACGACGATCTCGAGTTCTTCATCATGTATTCCTCGATCTCCAGCGTTCTGGGTTCACCCGGTCAGGCCAACTATGCCGCCGCCAACGCGTTGCTGGACGGGCTGGTCGCCGATCGCAATGCGCGGGGCCTGCCGGCGACCAGCGTCAACTGGGGTCCCTGGGCCAAGGGCGGCATGGCCGCATCCCACGCCGCGCGCGTCAATCTCGGTGCACAGGGCCTGATTCCTTTGGAACCCGCGGCCGCCCTGAGTGCGCTCGGTGAGGTTTACGCCGCGGGGACCGGGCAGGCAACCGTCATCAAGGCCAATTGGCAGCGCACGGCGAAAACGCTGGGCGGGGTTCGCCCGGCGATACTCGACCACGTGCTGCCCAACGCTGCCGCGGTCACGCAGGGTGACAGTGAGCTGCTCCGGCAGCTGCACGAAATACCCGAGGCGCAGCGAGCCGATTTCCTCACCGAGTATCTGCAACAGGAGGTGCAGAGTTTTCTGCGGCTCGCGCAACCTCCCGCGGCAACCAGCCGGTTCCTAGACCTGGGCACTGACTCCCTGATGGCGGTCGAACTCCGCAACCGGCTGCTCGGACAGTTCGGTGGAGCATTGTCGATCAGCGCCACGGCGGTGTTCGACTATCCGACGATCAGGGCGCTCGCCGAGTATCTGGCCGAACAGGTGCCGGAGCTGATCGCACAGTCCGACCCTGCACCGGACGAGGCCGCCGAACAGCCCGCTGACGGCTGAGAGTCGCCGGGTCAGAATGGGGGCGACAATCCGCCGATGTCGTCACCTTTGCGATATTCGGATGCTTCCGGGTTGGTGTGTATGCCATAGTCACGTGCCGTGACTGCATCCCACCCGCCCCGTTCGTCGGACTCCGTGCAGTTGTGCAGCCCGAGCGAGGACGACTGGCCGGGCATGTACCTCCTGGCCGACAACAGTTTTTCGGATTTTGTCGGACCCGATGCGATGAACAGGTTGCGAAGCCTGATACCCGCAGACGGCGTCGTGGTGGTGCGTGCAGGTGATGACGTGGTCGGGATGGCCCTGTACTTGGATCTGCGGCTGACGGTGCCGGGCGGCGCGGTGCTGCCAACCGCGGGCCTAAGTTTCGTCGCGGTAGCACCGACGCACCGCCGGCGCGGCTTGCTGCGCGCGATGTGTACGGAATTGCATGGCCGCATAGCCAGTTCGGGGTATTCACTAGCGGCGCTGCACGCCAGTGAGGGCGGGATCTACGGGCGATTTGGCTACGGGCCGGCCACCATCTTGCATGAAATGACCATCGACCGTCGTTTCGCCCACTTGCGCGCCGACGCACCCGGCGCCCATTCGGGCGACGTGAGGCTGGTCCGGCCGACGGAGCACCGTGACGTTTTCGCGGAAATCTACGAGCGCTGGCGACGGGGGGTGCCCGGCGGATTGTGGCGGCCCCCAGTGCTCTGGGAGCAGTGGGAAGAGGATCGCCTGCCCGCGCCCCGCGGTGCGGCGAAATCGTTTGGGCTGCTGCATCCGGACGGTTACGCAACGTATCGGATCGAGACTGCCGATCCCAAGCTGGCGCGCGTCGAGGAGCTCAGGGCGGTCACGACCGACGCGCGCGTCGGGTTGTGGCGAGCTTTGCTCGGACTCGATTCAGTGGAGCGAATCAGCATCCTCACCCACCCCGAGGAACCATTGCCGTTTCTTCTCACCAACCCGCGGCTGGCGAGGACCACCTGGCGGCAGGACGGTTTGTGGATCCGCATCATGGACGTGGTGACCGCCCTTGAGGCGCGCGGCTACGCTGACGATCTCCACGCCGTGCTGGGTCTATCGGGTGAGGGACGATTCGCGCTCGAAGTCCGCGGCGGCCGCGCACGATGCACGCC
Organism: Mycobacterium sp.; assembly: GCA_022841565.1. Classification (GTDB taxonomy): domain Bacteria; phylum Actinomycetota; class Actinomycetes; order Mycobacteriales; family Mycobacteriaceae; genus Mycobacterium. The sequence goes on from JALHRH010000205.1 coordinate 7,961, forward strand.
GACGGACGCGCCGGCTGAGATCGAAATGGGTCGTGACGTGCTGGGGGCCTTGTATCTCGGGGTGCACCGAGCCTCGACGCTGGCCGCGGCGAACCGGTTGTACGCCAACGATATCGACCTGATCCGCCGGTTCGACGCGGCGTTTGCCAATGGTGTTCCTGCCGAGACTGCGTTCGAGTTCTAGAGCCTGCTCCATAACTCTGTTGGACCGCACCCGCGTCCCGGACCGCTACCAGAGCCAAGCCACACGGTCCGGTCGCCGCCAACACCAGCACCGGTTTGCGCGGATCACCCGCCACCGCCGAGAGCGAGTCACGCCTCCGGTGCGGCACTGCTTTAGCCGCCGTTAACGGCGCTGCCGCAAGCCCTCGTTATCTGACGTCGGCCGAAAATGAATCGACCCCCAGCCCGACGCCGCCGCTCCACGGTTCGAAGCCGGCCTGGATGCTGGTCAGATACCACGAGTCGGTGATCGGCTCCATGGTCGCGGTGTGGTCGATGAAGCTCATTGCATCGAAGCTCCAAGCTTCGATCGGCGACGTCGCGACGTAAGACATCACGTTGTTCATTCCGTTGCTGCCGTCCCACACCACGAAGGTCTTGCCCTCGATGGTGGTGGTGCCTATCGGTGAGCCGACCGGTTGAATGGGGCCTTGGTGGTTGAACCAGATCATGATCTCCTGATCGTTGACTCCGGTGGTGGTGTACGTGGAATCCAGCCAGATGTCGTAGGAGGCGTTCCAGATCCCGGTCGTTGGATAGTTGTAATCGATGCTGGTGGGCGCGGTGGTGATCTGGCCGACCTGGATGGGCAGGTTGGTACCTACCGACGAGGTGCCCCAGTGCACCCCCTCGAAGATCGAGGGGTAGCTCAATGGCGCGCCGTTAGTGGGTGCGGAGCCGTTGATTTGAGTGATGGAAAACCCGGTGGGGGTGACGTTGAGGGTCTGTCCGGCGGGATTGTTCCACGCGTTGTTCTGCACCACGTACCCGTTGGTGACCGTCGTCGTCCCGAACTGGGTCGAAATGACCGTGCCGCCGGTCGGGAGCGGGGTCGCCGGGGGCGGGGTCGTTGGGGGCGGGGTCGTTGGGGGCGGGGTCGTTGGGGGCGGGGTAGTCGGTGGCGGGGCAACGGTGACGGGTTGACCGTTGATCAGCAAGTTCGTCGGCGCCGAGTAGCTGCCGGTCTGGGCGGCCTGGTAGCCAATCTCGATCGAGCTGCCCGGCGCGATCGTGGCGTTGTAGCTCGCCGGGGTCAGGGTGTAATGCGTGCCTGACTGCGCGAGTTGGGTGCTCCACGCATTGGCGACGGATGCGTTGGTGGGCAGATCGAATTGCAACTGCCAGTTGGTCATTGCAGTCGTGCCCGAATTGGTGATTGTGTACTTCGCGATGTAACCGCTCTCCCACTGCGACGGTGTTGTGTAAGTCGCCGTGAGCCCGGTGCCGGTGGGCGGTGGTGTGGTGGGCGGTGGCGTGGTGGGCGGTGGCGTGGTGGGCGGTGGCGTGGTGGGCGGTGGCGTGGTGGGCGGTGGCGTGGTGGGCGGTGGCGTGGTGGGCGGTGGCGTGGTGGGCGGGGCGCCAGCGAGTGGTTGTCCGTTGATCAGCACATCCGTTGGCGGTGAGTACGGGCCGGTGTGCGCGGCCTGGAAACCGACGGTGATCGAGTCGCCGGGCGCAATCGTGCCGTTGTAGCTCTGCGGTGTCAGCGTATATTGCGTGCCTGAATGGGCAAGTTGGGCGCTCCACGCGTTGGTGATGGATGTGTTTTGAGGCAGCTGGAATTGAAGCTGCCAGTTGCTCATTGGGGTTGCTCCGGTGTTGGTGATCGTGTAATTCGCGACGTAGCCGCTATCCCATTGCGACGTTGCCGCGTAAGTCGCCAGTAACCCGTTCTGGCCGGTCGGGGGTGGTGTCGTGGGAGGTGGTGCCGTTGGAGGTGGCGTGGTTGGGGGTGGGGTCGTGGGTGGCTCGCCACCGGTGACGGGTTGTCCGTTGATCAGCACATCGGTTGGTGGGGAGTAGGCGCCCGTCTGCGCGGCCTGGAAGCCGACGGTGATCGAGTCCCCCGGCGCAATCATGCTGTTGTAGCTCTGCGGAGTCAATGTGTATTGCGTGCCTGACTCGGCAATTTCGGCGCTCCATGCATTGGTGATTGATGCATTTTCCGGCAGGTTGAACTGCAGCTGCCAATTCGTCAATGGAGTGGTGCCGGTGTTTGTGATGGTGTAATTCGCGACGTAACCGCTGTCCCATTGCGACCCTACGGTGTAGGTGGCCGCTATGCCAGGGTTCTCGACGGCCGCGAGTGACGCCGTGGCCGCGGTGGTGGGGGCGGCGGTGGAGTTCGGCTCGGGCGCGGTGGCGGCTGCGCCCACCGAGGCGGTGGTTCCGCCCGAGGTGGACATAGCCGTGGCGGTGGCGGTCGTGGCGGTGGCGGTCGTGGTGGGGGTCGTCGTCGTGGTGG
>JALHRH010000206.1 GCA_022841565.1 Mycobacterium sp.
CACCCACTACCGATTTTTGGATGGCCGCCTGACGGGCGGCCTTAACAAGCCTAGAAAGGCGAATCGTGGCACGCGATTACTACGGGCTACTCGGCGTCAACAAAGGCGCCAACGACGCCGAGATCAAACGCGCCTACCGCAAGCTGGCGCGCGAACTGCACCCCGACGTCAATCCCGACGAGGCAGCGCAGGCGCGGTTCAAGGACATCAGCGTTGCTTACGAGGTATTGAGCGATCCGGAGAAGCGGCGCATTGTCGACCTGGGCGGCGACCCTCTGGAGAACGCTGGTGCCGCCGCTGGCGGGTTCGGCGGGTTCGGCGGTTTGGGCGACGTGTTCGAAGCCTTCTTCGGCGGCGGCGGGGGCTTTGGCGGGGGTGCGGGCCGTGGTCCGATCGGCCGGGTGCGGCCGGGTTCGGACTCGCTGCTGCGGATGCGGCTCGACCTCGAAGAGTGCGCAACCGGGGTGACCAAGCAGGTCACCGTCGACACCGCGGTGCTGTGCGACCGGTGCCAGGGCAAGGGCACCAATGGCGATTCCGCTCCGGTTCCCTGCGACACCTGCGCCGGTCGCGGCGAGGTGCAGACCGTCCAGCGGTCGCTGCTGGGTCAGATGTTGACCTCGCGGCCGTGCCCGACCTGCCGCGGTGTGGGCGTGGTGATTCCGGATCCGTGTTACCAGTGCATGGGCGACGGTCGGGTGCGTGCCCGCCGCGATATCACCGTCAAGATTCCGGCGGGCGTCGCGGAGGGAATGCGGGTCCGGCTCGCCGCCCAGGGAGAAGTGGGTCCCGGCGGTGGACCGGCCGGCGACCTCTATGTCGAAGTGCACGAGCAGGCCCACGACATCTTCGCCCGGGAGGGCGACGACTTGCACTGCACGGTGTCGGTGCCGATGGTTGACGCCGCGCTGGGAGTCAGCGTCAGCCTGGACGCCATTCTGGACGGGACCAGCGAGATCATCATCACCCCTGGCACCCAGCCGGGCGCGGTGATCACGCTCCGTGGCCGCGGAATGCCGCATCTGCGCTCCAGTTCCCGCGGTGACCTGCACGTGCACGTCGAGGTGGTGGTTCCCACCCGGCTGGACAACCACGACAGTGAACTGCTGCGGGAGCTGAAGAACCGCCGCAGCCGTGACGTGGCCGAGGTCCGCTCGTCGCATGCCCACAACGGCGGGTTGTTCAGCCGCCTGCGTGAAACCTTCACCGGCCGCTAACGTCTTCGGGGCTCACATGGTGGCCGCGCTGTTCTACGTCGACGCGCTGCCTGATGTCGGCGCACTGGCCGTGGTGGGCGGCGACGAAGGCTTTCATGCCGCCACCGTCCGGCGAATTCGTCCCGGTGAAGAGTTGGTCCTTGGTGACGGCGCCGGTGAGCTGGCCCGCTGCCTGGTGGAACACGCTGGGCGTGACGGACTTCAGGCCCGGGTGCAGGCGCGGTGGACCGTAGCATCCGGGCGGCCCGCGGTGACCGTGGTGCAGGCGCTGCCCAAGTCCGAACGGTCCGAACTTGCCGTCGAGTTGGCCACGGAGGCGGGTGCCGACGCGCTTGTGGCATGGCAGGCGGCGCGCTGTGTCGCCAATTGGGAAGGTGCGCGCGTCGAGAAGGGCCTGCGCCGGTGGCGAGCGGTGGCGCGCTCGGCAGCGCGACAGTCCCGTCGGGCGCACATCCCGCCGGTCGACGGGGTGCTGTCTACCAAAGAGCTGATCGTGCGGGTCCGTGCCGAGGTCGCCGCCGGTGGCGCGGTGCTGGCGCTGCACGAGTCGGCTACCGATCACCTTACCGATGTGGCTGTGGCGCAAGCGAACTCGGTGACGCTGGTGGTCGGCCCCGAGGGCGGGATCACGCCGGGGGAGATCGCCGCGCTGGTTGACGCAGGCGCGGTCGAGGTCCGACTGGGACCCACCGTGCTGCGTACCTCGACTGCGGCCGCGGTGGCGCTGGGTGCGCTGGGCGTGCTGACGTCGCGCTGGGGCCGCAGTGCAGACTGTGACTCTGGCGACACGACACGCCGCTGATACGTCCCCAGATTCACAGCCGCGAGCGCAGCTCGGCCACACCGGCAGCGGAGCTTCCGCGCGGGCCTCGGTGTGGTCATGGGCAGCGTCCAGGCTGAACTGGCCGGGCCGTTGGCCGGCCCCGCTCGAGACCAGGAGCAGACCGTCGTGGCCGGGCGCATCGGCGTGCTGGCAACGATGGAGCACCCCCACATCGCCGCTCTTGCGCAGGTCAGCCAGCGATCCACGGCGGCCGCCGATTTCGACCGTGGCCTGGGCATTTTGCTGGCGGGCAGCAAATCTCTGGGAAGCGACGGAGGGACGGCGGTAGACTGAGGCCGTCGTGATCAGTGCTACTCATTCCAAGCAATACGAAGCCCCATACGCCAGAAAGCAGGCAGCAGAAACCACGTGACGCCCCGCGAGTCCCGCGCCGCTGATGCTGGTGTAGCCAGACAGGCCGACGCTCAAGTTCGCAGCAGCATCGATGTTCCGCCTGACCTCGTGGTGGGCCTGCTCGGTTCGGCCGACGAGAACTTGCGCGCCCTGGAACGCGTCCTGAAAGCCAACCTGCATGTGCGCGGCAATACGGTCAGCCTGTCCGGTGAGCCGGCCGACGTCGCGCTGGCTGAGCGGGCCGTTTCCGAACTGGTGGCGATCGTGTCCAGAGGTCAGGCGTTGACGCCCGAGGTGGTGCGGCACAGCGTGGCAATGCTGGTCGGTGCCGGCAACGAGTCGCCGGCCGAGGTACTTACCCTCGACATCTTGTCCCGCCGCGGAAAGACGATCCGGCCCAAGACGTTGAATCAGAAGCGCTATGTCGACGCGATCGACGCCCACACCATCGTGTTCGGGATCGGCCCGGCCGGCACCGGCAAGACGTATCTGGCCATGGCTAAAGCCGTGCACGCGCTGCAAACCAAGCAGGTCACTCGCATCATCTTGACCCGCCCCGCGGTGGAAGCCGGTGAGCGCCTTGGCTTTCTGCCGGGCACGCTGAGCGAGAAGATCGATCCGTATCTGCGACCGCTGTACGACGCGCTCTACGACATGATGGACCCCGAGCTGATCCCGAAGCTGATGTCGGCCGGGGTCATCGAGGTGGCACCGCTGGCATATATGCGGGGCCGCTCGCTCAACGATGCCTTCATCGTGCTCGACGAGGCGCAGAACACCACCGCCGAACAGATGAAGATGTTTCTGACCCGGCTGGGCTTCGGCTCGAAGATGGTGATCACCGGCGACGTCACGCAGATCGACTTGCCCGGCGGAGCGCAGTCGGGCCTGCGGGCGGCGGTCGGCGTTCTCGAGGACATCGAGGACATCGAGATCGCTGAGCTGACCAGCCAAGACGTCGTCCGCCATCGGCTGGTCTCGGAGATCGTCGACGCCTACGCCCGATACGAGGAGCCGGGATCCGGCCTCAATCGAGCGGCTCGGCGGGCATCCGGCAGTCGCAATCGTCGATGATGAGTGCGTGAACGTCTTATGAGTATCGAGGTATCCAACGAGTCGGGCATCGACGTCTCCGAAGCCGAACTCGTCAGTGTTGCGCGCTTCGTCATCAACCAGATGGACGTCAACCCGGCCGCTGAGCTGTCCATGGTGCTGCTGGACACGACGGCCATGGCTGATCTGCACATGCGCTGGATGGACCTGCCCGGGCCGACCGACGTGATGAGCTTCCCCATGGATGAGCTGGAGCCGGGAGGTCGCCCCGATGCGCCCGAGCCGGGTCCCGCGATGCTGGGCGACATCGTGCTGTGCCCGGAGTTCGCCGCCGAGCAGGCCGCCGCCGCGGGCCACAGCCTGGGACACGAACTGGCTTTGCTGACTATCCACGGCGTACTGCACCTGCTCGGCTACGACCATGGCGAGCCCGACGAACAGCGAGAGATGTTCGCTCTGCAGGACCGGCTGCTCGAGGACTGGGTGGCCAATCAGGTCGAGGCCTACCAGACCGACCGGCAGAACGAGCGGGACCGCCTGCTGCTGGACAAGTCAAGGTTTTTCGACCAGCCGTGACCAGCTTTTACCAGCTGCTCGGCGTGATCGTACTGATCGGTCTGGGCGGATTATTCGCTGCGCTCGACGCCGCCATCAGTACCGTGTCGCTGGCCCGGGTGCATGAGCTGGTCCGCGACCAGCGGCCCGGCGCCCGATCGTTGCTCAAGGTGATGGCCGACCGGCCGCGCTACATCAACCTGGTGGTGCTGCTCCGCATCGCCTGCGAGATCACCGCGACCGTGCTACTGGTGGTCTTCCTCTACGACAACTTCGGTCTGGACTGGGCGTTGATGGGAACCGCGGCCATCATGGTGGTCACCGTCTTCGTGGTCATTGGGGTGGGCCCACGCACCCTCGGGCGCCAGAATGCCTACTCCATTTCGCTGGCGACCGCGCTTCCGCTGCAGGTGATTTCGTGGCTATTGATGCCGCTGAGCCGGGTGCTGGTGCTGTTGGGTAACGCGCTTACCCCCGGTCGCGGTTTCCGCAACGGGCCGTTCGCCTCCGAGATCGAACTGCGCGAAGTCGTTGACCTGGCCCAGCAGCGTGGCGTGGTCGCCGCTGACGAGCGCCGCATGATCGAGTCGGTGTTCGAACTCGGCGACACCCCGGCGCGGGAGGTGATGGTGCCGCGGACCGAGATGGTCTGGATCGAGGGCGACAAATCGCCGGGGCAGGCGATGGCCCTGGCGGTCCGCAGCGGATATTCCCGGATCCCGGTGATCGGCGAGAACGTCGACGACATCATCGGTGTGGTGTACCTGAAGGATCTTGTGCGCCAAATGTTCTACTCGGAGGATCGCGGCCCGGGGAGCACCGTGGCGCAGGTGATGCGGCCGGCGGTGTTCGTGCCGGACTCCAAGCCGCTGGACGCGCTGCTGCGGGAGATGCAGCGCGACCGTAACCACATGGCCCTGCTGGTCGACGAGTACGGCGCCATCGCCGGACTGGTGAGCATCGAGGACGTACTCGAGGAGATCGTCGGCGAGATCGCCGACGAATACGATCAAGCCGAGACCGCGCCGGTAGAAGAGTTGGGGGACAAGCGCTTCCGGGTCTCGGCGCGGCTGCCGATTGAGGATGTGGGCGAGCTGTACGGGGTGGAGTTCGACGATGATCTCGATGTTGACACCGTGGGTGGGCTGCTGGCGTTGGAACTGGGCCGCGTCCCGCTGCCGGGCGCGGAGGTGGTCTCGCACGGTTTGCGCCTGCAGGCCGAAGGCGGTCGCGATCATCGGGGCCGGTTGCGTATCGGCACCGTGCTGCTGAGCCCGGTCGAAACTGAGGAGAACGCGTGACGCCGAACGTGAACCCGGTGCGAAGAATCGCGCCGGACACCGCACTGAATTCACGCTCGGCAGGGGGCGCGGTGTGAGCGAGTTTCGTTCGGGTTTCGTGTGTTTCATCGGCCGGCCCAATACCGGCAAGTCGACGCTGACCAACGCGCTGGTCGGCGCGAAGGTGGCGATCACCTCGATGCGTCCGCAGACCACCCGGCACACCATCCGCGGGATCGTGCATCGGGAAAACTTCCAGGTCATCCTCGTTGACACCCCCGGCCTGCACCGGCCGCGCACGCTGCTGGGCAAGCGGCTCAACGATCTGGTCCGCGACACCTACACCGAGGTCGACGTCATCGGGCTGTGCATACCGGCCGACGAGCCGATCGGCCCGGGTGACCGCTGGATCGTCGAGCAGATCCGCGCTCTCGCTCCGAAAACCACCGTGGTGGCCATCGTGACCAAGATCGACAAGGTCCCCAAAGACCGAGTGGCCGCCCAGTTGGTCGCGGTCAGTGAATTGGTGCCGAACGCCGCCGAAATCGTTCCGGTATCCGCGGTTTCCGGCGCCCAGGTAGACGTGCTGATTGACGTCCTAGCTGCGGCGCTGCCGCCCGGACCGGCGTACTACCCCGACGGTGAACTCACCGACGAACCCGAAGAGGTGTTGATGGCCGAGCTGATCCGCGAGGCCGCACTCGAGGGTGTGCGCGACGAACTGCCGCATTCGCTGGCGGTAGTAATCGAGGAGGTCAACCCGCGGGAGGGCCGCGACGACCTGATCGATGTGCACGCAGTGCTTTTCGTCGAGCGCGACAGCCAGAAGGGCATCGTCATCGGTAAGGGCGGTGCCCGGCTGCGGGAGGTGGGCACCGCGGCGCGCAACCAGATCGAGAAACTGCTCGGCACCAAGGTTTACCTGGAGTTGCGGGTCAAGGTCGCCAAGAACTGGCAACGTGACCCCAAACAGCTTGGCCGGCTTGGGTTTTAGCGGCGTCGACCGGATACGGCCGAGCGCGGCAACCGGCCGGCGCGGGAGTGCCCGACGTCGCCGTCGAAAACATCTCTCGCCGAGTTGGTTTCGCATCGGCGGCCAGTTTCCGGGAGCAGTTCCGCTGAATATCGGGCGTCAGCCCGCTGAGTTACCGCAGCACCTTTCAAGAGAAAGAGGGGCGGAGGCTAGCAGGGTGCTGATTCAGCAGAATTCTAGGGGAGGAACGGGTTCAATATTGGCGGGATGATCTGGTTGCCGGTCACGCCGGTGAGTCGGACGAAGACCTGTGCGGGGATGTTCAGCGCCTGGTAGACCCCGGCGCCGACCCAGGAGACCGGTACCTGCAAGAAGGAGGGCACCGCATCGACGATGCCTTGTATCGGGTCGTACACCAGGTAGGGAATGGTGGCCGCGACGGTGCGCGCGTCCAGGTTGTAGTTGACTATCGGGTCGGGATAACCCTGCGCGCCGAAGTCGGCGCTGATCACACTGAACAGGTTGGGGCCGGGATTGACGTAGGTGCCGTCGAAGACGGGGGATGTCAGGGGCGCACCCTGCATGTACGCCGGCGGAGTAACACCAAATGCATCGAGAATTGTCGGCGTCGTACTGACGATCTGCCATGAGTTGTTGATAAGACCGTTCTGGGCGGGGAGAATAGAGCCAGCCTGATCCCAGATCAGGAATGTCGCGGTCTCATACGGTGACTGGAAGCCGTGACCCCGGTTGAACTGGTTGGGATCTATGTGACCGTGGTCGGTGACCATCAGCACATCCCATTGCTCGCCGTTGTTGATGGGGTTGGCCTCCCAGTCGGCCACCGCACCCAAAAGGCCTCTCGTCGCAAGGGGTTGCCCCGCCATGTCTTTACCGAGGTTGGCGTCCATGTTGCGAAGAGCCGCTGCGTACTCAGGGGAGGCGCCGCCGTAGGCATGCCCCACTTCGTCAACACCGACGAAGTAGGAGAAGATGAAGTTGCCCTTATTTGGATCGGCGGTCGTGATCGCGGCCTGGCCCAGAGTGCCGACTTCGTTGTTCGATGCGAACCAGAGCGGGTCGCTCGCCGAGTGCCCGACGAATTGGATGTTGTCGGCGGGGAACGCGCCCGCGCCGGCGGTTTCGGTGATGACGGGCCAATTGCCGATAACCGTGGTGTCGATTTGGTTGCCATAGGCGGCCTCGAGCTGGTTGTACACGGTCGGCCAGTTGTCGTACGTCCAGGGCGTGAAGACGTTGTTGGTGACGCCGGCGGTCTCGCTCCACACACCGGTCGTAATGGTCGTCCACGACGGGTTCGAGACGCTGGTGTGTCCGACGATCGTCGACGCGGAGGTGCCGCTTTGCAGCATGAAGTCGCGGAAGTTCACATTAAGAGGGTCGGCCAGGACCCTGCTCAGATTCGTGCCGTCGGTGCCGATCAGTAAGAAATTCCTGTCCGGCGCCATCATCTGCAGAATGATGGCCTCTTCGGGCGTAACCATGCCCAGGACGGTTCCGGTCTGGCCGGTTGCGCCGGGTGCGCCGAAGAAGGACAAGGCCCTGCCGCCGATCCCGCCGGCTCCAGCCGGGGCGATCAGTCCGCCGAAGCCGCCGGTGCCGCCGACCCCTCCGTTACCCCACAACAACCCCCCCGTGCCGCCGGCGCCGCCGGTCCCGGTTCGGAAGCCGCCAGTACCGCCGGCGCCACCGTTGCCGATCAACCCGGCGTTGCCGCCGCGCCCGCCGGTCTGGCCAACCAGCCCAGCCGAGGCGCCCGCGCCGCCGTTGCCCCAGAGAATCCCGCCGTCCCCACCGGCCTGCCCGGTGCCCGGCGTGCCGTTGTACCCGTCGCCGATCAACGGACGCCCCAACAACAGGTTCGTGGGCGCATTAACCGCACCCAGGACTTGGTCGACAACGGGCTGCAACGGACCGGCATTCACCGCCTCCGCGGCCGCATACGCCCCACTGGCCGCAGTCACCGCCCGCACGAACTGCTCGTGGAACGCCGCCACCCGAGTGCTGAGTGCTTGGTATTCCAGGGCGTGGCCGGAGAACAGCGATGCGATCGCCGCGGACACTTCGTCGGCGGCGGCAGCCATCAGCGTGCTGGTGGGAGCCAGCGCCGACAGGTTCGCCGCTCTGATCGAGGAGCCGATACCCGCCGCTTCTGCCGCCGCTAGCGTTAAGGCTTCCGGTGTGGCGAGTAGATACGACATCGTTGTCCTCCAGCTCAGTAATGCATTCAGCCACCTATAGATGGGGCGATGCTCATAATTGCACGCTTCCAATACCATTGACCCGGAGAAACACAAAATTTGAGAAGGACATGAATCACGGGGGCCGATGGCGCCGCACGAGACGGCGCCCTCGCCCTGCCCGGGTGTCCGGGTCTGTAACCTCGGGCGGGCCCTGGGCACGGACCGCAGCCACGGCCAACCGGCGCGAAGGTATGTCCCTTCGCACTACCACCGACGCGGTCGCCGTCTAGGTGGCGACCGAAACCGATTGTCCCACTAAGTGAAAGACGTCGGCGGGGCACCGGTCGGCAGCACCGCACGCAAATCGCAACCATCCAGAACCGCCCGCATCGACTCGCGCTGATCGTCGGTGAGCTGGTCTGAAACGGAACAACTGCCGGCAACCGTATTGATCCACCGTTGTCGTTACCCGATCAGTCCACCGCGTCAACCACTCCCGGCGGCGATCGCCAAACCCGTTGCGGTGTCCAAGGTTTTAAGTTGGCGGCTCGGGCACCCGGTAGAGAGGGGGAGTGCTGTTGCCAGTGTTCCACCAGACCTTTGGTTGCTTGGATGCCCACCCGCTCAAGGCCTCCAGTTCGGCGGCCAGTGAGATCAGCATGCCTTCACTGTTCGCCGGCCCCATCAGCTGCACGCCGATCGGCAGTCCGTCGGTGGTGAAGCCAGCCGGCACATTGATCGATGGCCAACCCAGTACGTTCCACGGCCAGGCGTACGGGCAGGCGGCGATGACGGCACGGTCGGTGGCCACGCTGCCCGGCCGGTCGAAGGCGCGCGCCAGCGGCGGCGGCTGCGCGGTGGTCGGTGCCAGCACCACGTCGACGATGTTGAAGATCGATCCGACCCGCCGCTGGTCGGCGGCTTCGTGGCGGCGCGCCGTGCGCAGGTTCGCCTGCGACAGCAGGTGGCCGGTGCGCATATTGGACAGGGTGCGGGGGTCCCAGTTGACGTATTCACCAAGTCGTTCTCCCCAATCCCACAGCCCGGCCATCGATCGGGCGAGAAAGTCCCACGACAGGCGTACGCCGTAGTCCGGGTTGCCTTTCACTACCGTGTGGCCGAGCAGTTCCAGTTGCTCGCCCACCTTCTGGATGGCGGCCAGGATCTCGGGATGCAGCTTGGCCCGAAAAAAGGTGTACGGGATGCCGGTCGACAACGCGATCTTCAGCGGACCTGGTGCGATGCCGACATAGTCGGACGCCGTCAGCGGGGGAGGCTTGTGCAGGTCGCCCTCGACGTTGCCGGAGGCCGCGTCCAGCACGAGTGCAGCGTCGGCGACGGTGCGGGCCAACACGCCGTGGACTGAGATGCCATTGAACGGTTCGGGCTCAGGCCAGGTGGAGATGCGGCCGCGTTGTGGCTTGATGCCCACCAGATGCGTCCAGGCCGCCGGGATCCGGACGCCGCCGGCCCCGTCCGAGCCGACCGTTGCGGTCACCAGGCCCGCGGCCACCGCGGCTGCGCTACCGCCCGACGATCCGCCCGGGGTGTGTCGCCGCGACCAGGGGTTTCGGGTGTGTCCGAAACCCGGCCCGCTGGTGAACGGCCATTGGCCTAGTTCGCTGGTGTTGGTCTTACCGACGATCACCGCGCCGGCCGCTTGGAGGCGGCGCACCACCTCGCTGTCCTGAGTGGCCGGCCGGACATACCCGTCGGTGCCGTATGCGGTGGGTACGGCAGCAACGTCGACGTCGTCGCTCACCGCGATCGGGATGCCCAGCAGCGGTGCGGTGTCTCCTGCCGCGCGGCGCCGGTCGGCCGCCGCGGCATCGGTCAGAGCCGACTCGGTGAGCACCACCCGGAACGCATTCAATGTGGACTGGCTCACATCTATCGCGTGCAGGGAGCGCCGGACCAGTTCGGCGGCGGTGACTTTCCCGGTCGCCAGCTGGTAGA
>JALHRH010000207.1 GCA_022841565.1 Mycobacterium sp.
CGCGGTCCTGGGACCTGGGTACTCAAGAGCCCGCAGCACTGCGAGCAACTCGGCCCGCTGATGGCGACCTTCCCTGACGCCACTGTCGCCTTCACCCACCGGGATCCCGTCGCCGTGATCCAGTCGGCGATCACCATGATGGCCTACTCCGATCGGCTGCGCCGAACCAGCATCGAGCCGACCTGGCTGGTGGGCTACTGGAGCGACCGTGTGCACCGACTGCTCAGCGCGTGCGTGCGTGACCGTGATCTGGTGCCGGCCGAACGCAGCATCGACATCAGCTTCCATCACCTCAACGGCTACGAAATGCCATTACTGGCAGAGCTTTACCGGCGCGGCGGCGAAGAAATGACCGTCCCGGTACGCGGACTCTTCCAGAAGTACTTGGACGGCAACCCCCGCGGCAAGCACGGGCGGATCCACTACGACCTGCAGCGGCACTTCGGCATTTCGTCCGACGAACTGCGGGCGCGATTCGACTTCTACTTCGACAGATTCGACGTTCGCGCCGAATGAAGGAGATGCAGTGACTTCCGAACCGGTGTACCGAAGCCGCCCGGGCGCCGATGCCATGCGCCCCGCGTCCGCCGAACGGGCCGAGCAGATCGCCCCCGGGCTGTGGTGCTCACCGGGGTTGTCGAACGCCTATCTTCTCACCACCGACGAGGGCCGGGTGATCATCAACGCCGGGATGGGTTTCGAGGGCCCGGTGCACCGCGCCAACTTCGACGCCGTCGACTCCTCGCCGGTACGCTACGTCATCTTCACCCAAGGTCACGTCGACCACGTCGGCGGTTTGGACAGCGTCCGAGACCCGGACACCATCGTTGTCGCGCAGGAGAACTGGAAGCTGTGGCGCGACGACAACGAACGCCTCATCCCGTATCGGGCCAGCCGCAGCGCCTTTGCATTCAAAGACACTCTGAGAAACGGCATCCCGACCATCCAACAGCGGCTCGGCACTAAAAGTCTGCCCGGACAGAGCGTTCCCGCCGTCGACCTCGAATTCGACGACACGCTGACCCTGCAGGTGGGCAGCCGTCGGCTGGAACTGCTCTCAGTGCCCGGGGGTGAGACCACCGACTCGCTGGTGGTGTGGCTCCCGGAAGAACGAATATGTCTGTGCGGCAATACCTTCGGTCCGGTATTCGGGCATATCCCCAACTTGGTCACCATCCGCGGCGACCGGTACCGCGATGCTCTGACGGCCATCGCATCGGTCGAGCGGGTACGTCAGCTGCAGCCAGAGTTGTTGGTCACCGGCCACTTCGCCCCGATCGCCGGCGCCGAGCGCATCGACTCCGAACTGACCCGGCTGCGCAACGCGGTCCAGTACATCCACGACCAGACCGTGGCCGGCATGAATGCCGGCAAGGACGTCAACGAGTTGATGCGCGATATCGCGCTGCCAGCGGAATACGAAGTGGGCCAAGGCTATGGCAAGGTTGTCTGGGACGTGCGCGCCATCTGGGAGAACTACTCCGGGTGGTTCCATCACCGTTCCACCACCGAGCTGTATCCGGTCGGCTTCGACGAAGTCGCCGCCGATATCGTCGAACTCGCCGGTGCCGACGCACTCGTCGATCGGGCGCGCGCGCACCTGTGTGCTAGCCGTCCGCAGCATGCCATCCACCTCGCCGAGTTGGTCGCGTCCGACCATCCGGGCGCTCGCGAAGTGCTCAGGGAAGCCCATGAGCACCTGTTGGCGGGCAGTGAGAACTTCTGGGAAACGGCTTGGCTCAAGCAGCAGATAGCGAGGAATTCATGACGGCGCGGACGAGCTTCGACTTCACCGGTACCGTGGCGCTGGTCACCGGGGGCACCAGCGGCATCGGCTATGCCATTGCCACGTTGTTCCGGGATGCCGGCGCGCGGGTCGCCATCACCGGAACCAGGTCCGGTGTAGCCGAGTACGACACCGACCTGTCCGGCATGACCTATCACCAGTTGCAGATCACCGACCCCGATTCGGTCGATGCTCTGACGCAGCGGTTCACCGCGCTTGATGTGCTGGTGAACAACGCGGGCGCGAATTTTCCTCGTGGACTTGACGAATCGAAACCGGACGGGTTTGAGGCGTCGGTGGCAGTCAACCTCACCGGGCCGTACCGGCTCACAGTGGGGCTGCGCCGCGCCTTGCAGGCGTCGACGGCGACGGGCGGCGCCAGCGTGGTCAACCTGGCGTCGATGTCGGCGCTACGCGCCGTCCCGCTGGTGCCTGGTTACGGGGCCGCCAAGGCGGGGATGATCTGTGTCACAAGGAACCTCGCGGTGAAATGGGCGAAGCACGGGATCCGGGTGAACGCGGTGGCACCGGGCACCATCGACACTCCGATGACCGCGCCGATGCATTCGGTTTCCGCGCTGGTGGACTCCGAGTTGACCCATGTCCCGCTGCAACGCTTCGGATCGGTGACCGAAATCGCGCCCACGGTAGCCTTCTTGTGCACCGAACAAAGCAGTTACACCACCGGTGCGGTGTTCGTCGTCGACGGCGCATCGGATTGCATCTGAGGACGGAACATGGCGCTCGCGCTTCGACCCGAAGACCTCTACCACACTGGCATCGTGGTGCCCGACCTCGACACCGCGATGGCCCGGCTCACCGCGCTGGCGGGCTACCGGTGGATCGCGCCGATGAGCTACACGCTGGCCTTTCGCACCGTCACCGGAGCCCGGGACCTGACCTCGACCTTTGTGTACTCTGTGCAGGCTCCGTATATCGAACTCCTGCAAGAGGTTCCGGGAACTCCATGGATGGCGGCGCCCGGCAACGCCGTCCATCACCTGGGCTATTTCGTCGACAACCTCGCCGAGACGGCCACGATGCTGGAAGACAACGGGTTCTCCTTCGAGATGACCTGCGAGCTGCCCGGTTCACGGCTGGCGATGTTCGCCTACTACGTCGACGCCGACGGCACGCGCATCGAGATCGTGGACCGGGCGCTGTTCCCCGATTTTCCGGCGTTCCTACAGGCCCAGGCCAGGCGGACATGATCCTGACGGTGCTGCGGTTCAACTTCGCTTCACCGCATGGTGATCCGCGTAAGCAGAGCGAATTGATAAATATTGCAATGGAATTGGTGCAGTGGGCGGACCGGCGCGGGATTACCACCGTCAGCGTAGACGAACATCACGCGACCGGGCACGGCTGGAGCTGCAATCCGGTCATGGCCGCGTCGATGTTTCTGGCGCGAACCTCGACGATGATCGCCAGCGTGGACTGCGCTCTGGGGCCGCTGTGGAATCCGGTGCGTCTCGCCGAAGACATCGCGCTCGTCGACAACATGAGTCGCGGCAGATTGCACACCACGGTAGGCCTGGGCTACCGAACCGTCGAATACGATTCGCTCGGAGTGGATTTCACTCGGCACGGCAAGCTCATGGACAGTCTGATCGAGCGGATGCTGGGACTTTGGTCTGGCGCCGAAGCCGGCGTCTGCAACCGAACATGGACCAAACCCCACCCGCCGTTGTATGTCGGCGGTGGATCACGCGCCACCGCGCGGCGCGCCGCGCGCTTCGGGCTGCCCCTCAGCCTGGCCGATCACCTGCCCGACGTCGCGGCACATTATCGCCAGCTGTGCGCCGATGCGGGTATCAAACCGCTCGTCATCATGCCCGGGCGGGTCAACCGGGGAATGATCTACCTGCACGAGGACCCGGACCGGGCCTGGGCAGAGCTAGGCGAGCACATCCGGTGGGAAGCGGTTACCTACGGCGGATGGTCCGTCGACGAGCGTTCGTTGATGCACCTGCCCGGAGTCCAGACCCTCGATGAGGTCAAGGCATCCGGGCGATATCGGTTCCTGACGCCCGAGCAGCTGATCGCGGAAGTCCGTGCCGACGCCCACTACGGGCCGATCGTGCTGCACCCACTGGTCGGCGGGATGCCGGTCGAGGAGGCGTGGAAGTCGGTGCAGCTGCTCACCGACAGCGTGCTGCCGGCGCTGTGATAGAGCATTCTCCTGAGGGCCCGGATAACTTGCGCGAGCGCCCGCGTTTGTACCCGGACACGCCGCGGTGGACGGCATTTTGGGGTCGCTCGCGGCGGAAGCTACAGGCCGAACGACGACGAAGGCGGTGGCGCAAACTCGGTCACCAGCACCGGAAGCGAGATCGCCCCGGTGCCGCCGGTCACCACCAGCACCCACCGGCCGTCGTGGGGTAGACGCAGTTGCAGCTCGAAGAAGGCAAACCCGGGGTACTCAGCGACCGAGGCCTCCGGTACTTCGAACTCCAGGCAAATCGGGTCGTCGTCCGTCGGCGGCCGCATCTCGATCTTGACCGTCCGGTCGGTACTGCCGGGCTCCGCCTGAGTCAACACCACCAGCACAAACCGGGCCGAGCGCTCGGGCCCGAGCGCGAATCGGGACAGCACCCCACCCGACACATTGAGCTTGTTGTCGACGACGGCGGCCGCGTCGGCCAGGAAAGCGCCCGTAAGTATCACGCCGGTGAACCTACCGTAGGCGGACGGCGCATCCGGAACCGCCACCGGCACTGATCGGGTAGACCAAGGTCCTATCACCACTATCGCTACAGTTGTCGTTCTTCATCCCAGGAGACGCCGGTGCTTAACGGCCTTCCTTTCGGCCCCGACGCGCGATACTGAGCGCATGCCTGATCACAACGTGCTCGGTGGCCCGTTGGAACCGTGCGGCAACGAGCCGGTCACTGGCTTCTACCGGGACGGCTGCTGTACCACCGGGGACGAGGACCGCGGACTGCACACCATTTGCGCCGTGGTGACCGCCGAGTTCCTCGAGCACCAGCGCTCCATCGGCAACGACCTGTCAACGCCGGTGCCCGAGTACCGGTTTCCCGGGCTGCTGCCGGGCGACCGGTGGTGCGTCACCGCCCGCAACTGGCTACGAGCCCACTACGACGGCTGCGCCGCTCCGGTGGTGCTGGCCTCCACCCACGAACGCACGCTCGACGTGGTGCCGCTCGAGGTCCTGCAGGAGCATGCCGTGGACGTGCCGGACGACTTGGCCAGTCTGTAAGCGAACCGGTAGATCACGGCACTTCGGTGGAGTACAGCCAGGCGTCCCACAGCGGCCGCAGCGACTCGTCGGAGTAGTTGGCCGCCAGCCCGGTGAAGTCGTCGGTGCTGGCGGTGCCGTGGCGATATCGGGTGGTCCAATCCTTGAGCAGCGCAAAGAACTTCTCGTCGCCCAGCTGTCCGCGCAGGGCATGCAACGTCAGTGCGCCCCGCTTGTACACCCGGTCGTCGAACATGCGGCGCGGCCCGGGATCGGACAGCAGCAAGTCCTGTGGTTTCTGGCGCAGCTGATCGTGGTGGTAGCGAGCCAGTTCGTCGGCATCGGGCCCGCCGCTGCGCTCCGACCACAACCACTCGGCATAGGACGCGAAGCCCTCGTGCAACCAGATGTCGCGCCACCGGCGCGCGGTCACCGAGTTGCCGAACCACTGGTGCGCGAGCTCGTGCGCAATCAGCCTTTCACCGGCCCGGGTGCCGGTGCAGTAGTTGGCGCCGAAGATCGAAATGCCCTGCGCCTCAAGGGGAATGTCCAGGACGTCGTCGGTGACCACGACGGTGTAGCCGTCGGCCAGCGGGTAGCGCCCGAACAGCTCGATGAACAACTCCATCATGTCGGGCTGACGGGCGAAATCGTGGTCGAAATTCTGCTTGAGGCGTGCGGGCAACGCCGCCCGGATCACCACCGGCGATCTGGCCAACCGAATCGACTCGTAGACACCGATCTGCAGGGTGACCAGGTAGGTCGACGTCGGCTCCGGCTGTTCATAGGTCCACACAGTCTGCGACGCCCGCGCCCGGCACGACACCAGCCTGCCGTTGGCGATCGCCCGGTAGGAACTGTCGGTGCTGATCTGGATCCGGAAAGCGGCCTTGGCGCTGGGATGGTCGTTACAGGGAAACCAGGACGCGGCCCCGTTGGGCTGCCCGGCGACCAGGGCGCCGTCGGTCAACTCCTCGAATCCGACTTCGCCCCAAAGTGTTCGGAGCGGCTTGGGGGTGCCGCCGTAGCGCACCACCACCGACATCGCGGCACCGGTTGGTAGCTTCGACTCCAGTGCGATGCGTAGCTTGCCACCGCGGCTGCTGAAGCGCGCGGCACGTTTTCCGTTCACCGAGACCCTGGACACCGACAGCGCGCTGGACAGGTCGAGGGCGAACTCATCCAACTCGGCCAAGGTCACCGCGGTGATGGTCGCGGTACCGGACAGCCGATTGATCGAAACCTTGTATTCGAGGTCGAGTTCGTAACGCGACACGGTATAGCCGACGTTGCCGTTCTGCGGCAGGTACGGGTCCCCCCCGTCATTCTGGGCGGCCTTCTTCGCTGGGGACTTCACGCCGCGCTGTCCTTGACGTCCGCCGCGTTCTTGCGGCCCTTCTTCCGACCCACCCACGGCCGGACCGGATTACCTTGCCAGCGGGTCGATCCGGGGACCTCGTCGCCGCGCACCACCAGTGAAGCCGGACCGACCGATGCTCCTGCGCCAAGCCGCGCGGCGGGCAGCGCAACACAGTGCGGGCCCAGGGTGGCGCCCGCTTCCAGCACCACGCTGTCCATCCGCATGATCCGGTCGTGGAACAGGTGCGTCTGCACCACACAGCCACGGTTGACGGTGCTGGCTTCCCCGAGGGAGACCAGATCGGCCTCCGGCAGCCAGTAGGTTTCACACCACGACCCACGTCCGACCGTGGCACCCAGGCCACGCAGCCACAGGTTCATCACCGGCGTGCCGCTGGCAGCGCGCGCAAACCACGGCGCCGCAACGGTTTCCACGAACGTGTCGGCCAGCTCATTGCGCCAGACGAATGACGACCACAGCGGGAACTCGCTCGCCTTGATCCGCCCGACCAGCGCCCACTTCGCGGCGACCGTCACCACCCCGGCGATCGCACCCGCCGCCAACAGCACCAGCCCGCTGGCCGAGGCCGCCCACCAGATCCCGAAACCGATTGTCAGCGCCTGCAATACGCCCAGCACCGCCACACCGATCGCGACCGTCACTACTACCGGCAGCAGCCGGCAGATCTCCACCGCGGCCCGCATCACTTTCAATCGGGTTGGCGGGTGGTAGGTTGTCTCCTCGTCCGCCTCGGCGGGCCGTCGGCGCAGTCGCATCGGCGGACTGCCCAACCACGACGAGCCGCGTTTGGCCTTCGGCGGCGTCGCCGACAAAACCGCGACCAAACCGTCGTCGGGAACCCGGCGGCCCGGTTGCGTGATGCCCGAATTGCCCAGGAACGCGCGCCGGCCGACGGTGGTCTCGGCCGCGTAGATCCAGCCGCCGCCAAGCTCATACGAGGCGACCATGGTGTCGTCGGCCAAGAAGGCCCCGTCCTCGATGACGGCGAACTTGGGCGTCAGCAAAACCGTGGAGATCTCGGTGCCCCGCCCGACCCGGGCGCCCAGGATGCGTAGCCAGATCGGCGTGAACAAGCTGGCATACACCGGGAACAGGTAGTTGCGCGCCACGTCCATCAGCCGTTCGGTGGTCCACAGCTGCCATCCCACGCGGCTGCGCACCGGGTGATAGCCCGCACGCAGCCCGATCGACAACACCCGCACCGCCACCACCGTCACCACCGCGTACGCCACGAACCCGGCCAGTGCCGCGACCGGCGTCCACAGCAATGCGGGCAGCACCGCCTGTGACAGGCTGCGAGTGTGGCGGACGGCCAACGCGATGATGGCCAGCCCGCCGGCCAGGGCCAGCAGCGGCAGTCCGGCCAGCGCCAGCGAGGTGACCCCGTAACCGGCCACCCAGTATGACTTCCGTGCCGGGCGTTGGTCCGGCCACGGGTGATTCACCCGGCCGGACTTGGTCGCCGGCGAGCCTTTCCAGTACTGGCCGTTCTTGATCTTGTCGGTCACGCCCGAGCCCGGCGCCACGTCGGCGTTCTTGCCGACGACCGCACCCGGCAACAGGGTCGTGCGGGCGCCGATCGTCGCGTCATTGCCGATCGTGATCGTGCCGAGGTGGAACACGTCGCCGTCGACCCAATGTCCACGCAGGTCCACCTCGGGTTCGATGGCGCTGCGTTGACCGACGGTGAGCAGGCCGGTGACCGGCGGCGCCGAATGCAGATCCACGCCCTTCCCGATCTCGGCCCCCAGTGCGCGCGCGTAATAGACGAGCCAGGGGGCGCCGGCCAGGTTTTCCGCGCCGCTGGCTTCGGCCAGTCGTTCGGCCAACCACACCCGCAGGTGCACCGACCCGCCACGGGGGTGACTGCCCGGCTTGACGTTGAACAGCAACAGGCGCGCGAACAGCACCGCGATGCTCATCCGGCCCAGCGGCGTGATGAACAGGACGAAAGCGATCGCCACCCACCACCAGTTCACCGCCACGGCCCAGGGCATCAGATGCAATCCACGAGCGATGTTGTTGCCCAACGCGAGCCAGGTAATCCACTGCAGTGCCGAGAGCGTCGCCAGGGGCAGGGCCAACAGGGTTTGGGCCAGCTGGGTGAGCCGCGGTGTGGGCTTCACCACCCGCTCGTCGACTTGCGGTGGCGGCTCGAGCTCGTCGAGAAATCCGGCGAGCGAGCCCAGCCGCGGGTGGTCGTAGAGGTCGGCGACGGTGATCTGCGGGTATTGCTGGCGCAGCGTGGCGACCAGCTGCGCGGCGGCCAGTGAGCCGCCGCCGAGGGCAAAGAAGTCGGCCTCCTGGCCAGTTACCGTGGCGCCGAGCAGATCCCGCCACAGCCCGGCCAGCCAGGCCGCGGTGCCCGCCAGGTCCGCAGCTTGCTCTGTGTCGGAGCTTCCGGGCGGCGGCCACGGCAACGCATCCCGATCGACTTTGCCCGAGGTGCGGGTGGGCAGTTCCCCGACGCGTATCAGCCGCGGCACCAACGCGGCCGGCAGGTGCTCGGCTAGTTCGTCGCGCGCCTTATCGACATCGAAAGACGGGTCGGCGCTGACCACATAACCGACGAGCACCGCCGTACCGGTGGCGGTGCGCCGCACCGCGGCCGCCCCGCCGCTGACCCCGGTCAGGTTGACCAGTGCGGAGTCCACCTCGCCGAGTTCGATGCGTCTGCCCCCGACCTTGACCTGGTCATCGGCGCGGCCGCAGAAGTACAGCCCGTCTGCCTCCAGCCGCACTAGGTCGCCGCTGCGGTACGCCCGCTTCCAGCCGAGTGTCGGCATGGGGCCGTACTTCTCAGCGTCCTTGTCCTCGTCGAGGTAGCGGGCCAGGCCGACGCCGCCGATCACCAGCTCGCCTGTCTCGCCGTAGTCGACCTGCCGGCCGTCGCCGTCGACAACGGCCAGGTCCCACCCACGCAGCGGCAACCCGATGCTGATCGGGCCCGGGCCGTCGAGCCGGGCGGCGCAGGCGACCACGGTTGCTTCGGTGGGACCGTAGGTGTTCCACACCTCGCGACCGTCCACCGCCAGCCGCTCGGCAAGTTCGGGCGGGCAGGCCTCGCCGCCAAAGATCAACAGCCGCACCGCTTCCAGTGCTTCGGCGGGCCACAGCGCCGCCAGCGAGGGCACCGTGGAAACCACGGTGACGTCCCGGGTGACCAGCCAGGGTCCCAGGTCCAGCCCGCTGCGCACCAGCGATCGGGGCGCGGGAACGAGGCAGGCGCCGTGCCGCCACGCCAACCACATCTCCTCACATGACGCGTCGAACGCTACCGACAGCCCAGCCAGCACCCGGTCGCCCGGACCAATCGGATTGTCCTGCAAGAATAGCTGCGCCTCGGCGTCGACGAACGCGGCGGCACTGCGGTGGCTGACCGCAACGCCCTTCGGCATACCGGTGGACCCGGAGGTGAAGATGATCCATGCGTCGTCGCGGGCCAGCGGGGCCTCGGCCCGCCAGCCCCTTGACGCGCCCTGGGTGCGCTCGATGCCCGCGTCGGTGATGACGGCGACGACGTCGGCCTCCCGGAACACCAGCTCGGCCCGTTCCTCGGGATCGTCGGCGTCGACGGGCACGTACGCCGCGCCGGCGGCCAGCACGGCGAGGATCGCCGTATAGAGCGAGTAGCTGCCCGAGGGCATCCGGATACCGATCCGGTCGCCACGTCCGATACCGCGGGCAGCCAGCCAGGCGACGCTGTCGGTCATGTCCTCGATCAGCTCGCTGTAGGTGAGCTGCACCTCGCCGTCGTCGATCGCCGCGGCGTCCGGGTAGCGCGCGGTGGTGGCGCGGATGATGTCGATGAGCGTGCGCGAACTGGGTGCGTCAGCCGACAGCAGGTACTGCGGGGGGATCTCGGGCACTCATGGAACCCTACCTACGCCGGTGTCCCGCCGAGGCGGCTGTAAGCGGGGCCGCCAGTGTGGCTCGCACGACGTGACACGCACTTAGCAGCTGACCGGGCTCGGTGCCGCCGCGGAGGTTCGCGCTCGGGTCGGCTTCGCGGCGATACGAGAAGCCGGAAATCGGTTGGGCTGG
>JALHRH010000208.1 GCA_022841565.1 Mycobacterium sp.
TCGTACGGGTGCGGACAATCCAGTTCTCCGCCGACGTCATGGCTGGTCTTCATATAGGCCAACCAGTGATCGTGGGTGATCTCATCTGGGGCCGGCCATTCCGATATCTCGGGAAAAGTCGTCTGGAGCCGGGAAACCAACGCCAGCTGGGCCGCGCGGTCAGATGCAGTAGTCAACAGAATACTCTTTCGCACGGACTGTCCACCTGGATAGATGGATAGATGGATAGATAATTTACCACCTCGAAGGTGGCCCGGTCAGGTGCAATACCGGCCTTTTCCAACCGGTTTCGCGTCGGCGGCCGACGCCCACCAGCTCCGGGGCCAGCTGCAAACACGCGTCCACCGCCACGTGTACGTCCCCAACACCATACGGCGCTTGTCCGAGCGGACGACCGCCGGTTTATAGAATGCGCGCATGGATGGCGGTGTCGGGCAGAATCCTGCGGTGCAGGATGGGCTGCTGCAGATCGAGGATTGCCTGGACACCGACGGCAACATTGTTCTGCCGCCGGACACCACGCTGACCTCACTGATTGACCGGAACATCACCTATGTCGGTGACACCATCGCATACCGTTTTCTGCACTACAGCGGCTCCGGCGAAGGACGCGCGGACGAGATCACCTGGGCCGAGTTCGGAATCCGCTTACGCGCCGTCGCCGCACACGTGCAGCGGCTCGCAGGTGCCGGTGACCGGGTCGCGGTCGTGGCGCCCCAGAGCATCGACTGGGTCGTCGGCTACTACGCGGCGATCAAGGCCGGCACCATTGCGGTGCCACTATTCGCCCCGGAGCTTCCCGGCCACGCCGAGCGTCTCGAAACGGCGCTGCGTGATTCGCAACCGACGGTCATCCTCACCACGGCTGCAGCCAAGGACGCGATTGAGGGATTCCTGACCGCGCTCCCGCAGCTGGACAGACCGCGCGTCCTGGTCATCGACCAGATTCCCGACGAGGCGGAGCAGCTATTCGCCCCCGTCCAGCTAGACATGGACGCTGTTTCCTACCTGCAGTACACCTCGGGCGCAACCCGACCCCCTGTCGGCGTAGAGATCACGCACCGGGCGGTCGCCACCAACTTGACGCAGATGATTCTGTCGATCGATTTGCTGAACCGGAATACCCACGGCGTGAGCTGGTTACCGCTCTACCATGACATGGGCCTGTCCATGATCGGCTTCCCGACGGTGTACGGCGGTCACACCACCCTGATGTCTCCCACCGCGTTCGTGCGTCGCCCGCTGCGCTGGATCCAGGCATTGTCGGAAAGTTCGCGAATCGGTCAGGTGGTCACCGCCGCACCGAACTTCGCCTACGAGTGGGCGGCGCAGCGCGGATTGCCCGCGGCTGACGACGACATCGACCTCTCCAATGTGGTGCTGATCGTCGGTTCCGAGCCGGTCAGCATCGACGCGGTGACAAACTTCAATAAAGCGTTCGCGCCCTATGCATTGCCGCGCAAGGCATTTAAGCCGTCGTACGGCATCGCCGAGGCCACGCTGATGATCGCCACCATCGATCACGCCGCCGAGACGTCGGTGATCTACCTCGACCGCAAGCAACTGGGCGCGGGTCGGGCAGTTCAGGTTGCAGCCGATGCGCCCGATGCCGTCGCGCAGGTGTCGTGCGGTCAGGTGGCCCGCAGTCTGTGGGCGGTGATTGTGGACCCGGAAACCGGTGCCGAATTGCCCGACGGGTACGTCGGTGAGCCCTGGTTGCAGGGCAACAACGTGGGCCGCGGCTACTGGGGGCGGCCGGAGCAGACGCGGCTGACGTTCGGTGCCAGGTTGACCGCGACCCTCCACGAAGGCAGCCACGCCGCGGGCTCCACAATCGACGGCGACTGGCTGCGCACCGGCGACCTGGCCGTGTATCTCGGCGGCGAGCTCTACGTGACCGGACGAATCGCTGATTTGGTGACCATCGACGGGAAGAACCACTATCCGCAGGACATCGAGGCGACGGTCGCCGAGGCGTCGCCGCTGGTGCGCCGGGGATATGTGACCGCGTTCGCGGCACCTGACGGCTTGGTCATCATCGCCGAGCGAGCCACCGGTACCAGTCGCGCCGACCCGCAGCCCGCAATCGAGGCCATCCGCGCAGCAGTGTTTGCCAGGCACGGGCTGTCCGTCACCGACGTGCGCTTCCTGCCGGCCGGCGCCATTCCGCGAACCACCAGCGGCAAACTGGCGCGTGTGGCCTGCCGCGCCGCATACCTCAATGGCGAAATTGGCCCACGATAGCGATCTGCGTAGGAAGATCGCTGCACGCCTCCCAAACGAGGAGGTAACAGGAGGCGCTATGGTCGACCCGCTGCGGACAACCGAATCGTTCACCGGGGTGATCAATCCGTCGGTAGCCGATTCCACCCCGATCAAACCGGCCATCACCTACCCACCCGAGGGCGCCCCGAACGTCGTCGTCGTCCTGCTCGACGATGTCGGATTTGGGGCGGCGGCCACATTCGGCGGACCGGTTCCGACGCCTGCCCTCGAACGCGTTGCCCGAGACGGGCTGCGCTACAACCAGTTTCACACCACCGCGCTCTGCTCGCCGACCCGCGCCGCGTTGCTGACCGGGCGCAATCATCACAGCGCACACATGGGCACAATCTGCGAGATCGCCTACGGTTTCCCGGGTTATGACAGCGTGCTTCCGCAGAGCACCGCCACCATCGCGGAGATCCTGCGGCTCAACGGCTACAACACCGCGCTGTTCGGCAAGGCGCACTTCACCCCGACCTGGGAACTGGGCCCGGCCGGCCCGTTCGACCGTTGGCCCACCGGGCTGGGTTTCGAACGCTTCTACGGCTTCCTCGGCGGGGATACCTCGCAGTACGAGCCGGCGCTGTTCGACCAGACCACACCCGTCGAACCCTACCTCGGCCGCGACGACTATCACCTCACGGAAGACCTCGCCGACCGGGCGATCGGCTGGATTCAGCGTCAGCAAACTTCCGCCCCCGGTAAACCGTTCTTCCTCTACTTCGCTCCAGGCGCCACGCACAGTCCCCACCAGGTGTGGCCGGAGTGGTCGGACAGCTTCGCCGGGAAGTTCGACGACGGCTGGGATGCGTTGCGCGAGAGCATATATGCCCGACAGATCGAGCTGGGCATCATTCCGGCCGGCACCCGGCTGACGGCGAGACCAGAACAGATACCGGCGTGGGCTGACTACGACGACCGGTACAAGCCCGTTGCCCGGCGACTGATGGAGGTGTACGCCGGCTTTCTGGCCCATACTGACGCGCAGATCGGACGGGTCATCGACGCCATCGACGATTTGCAGCAGTGGGACAACACGCTATTCATCTATATCTGCGGCGACAACGGCGCATCGGCGGAAGGGACGATACACGGCGCCTGGAGTTCCCCCTCGTTCCAGAACGGTCTGCCCGAGGATCCCGAATGGCTGCTTGCCCACCTGGATGACTTCGGAACGGCGCGGTGCGAAAACCACTACAACGTGGGTTGGGCCTGGGCGCTGGACGCTCCGTTCCAGTGGATGAAGCAGGTGGCCTCCCACTTCGGCGGCACCCGAAACGGTTTCGCCATCTCGTGGCCGCAGGGGATCACCGCGGCCGGGCAACAGCGGGGCCAATTCCACCACGTCATCGACATCATGCCGACGATCTTGGATGCTGCCGGCATCGAGATGCCGGCGAGCGTCAACGGTGTCGAACAGAAGCCCATCGAAGGGGTTAGTATGCGGTACTCTTTCGATGATCCACAAGCCGAAAGTCGCAGGACTACACAGTATTTCGAAATATTCGGCAATCGTGCCGTCTACCACCAGGGTTGGATCGCGTCGTGTTTTCACGGCCGGCTGCCTTGGGTGCGTACCGGCCGTCGTCCGTTCGGTGACGCCGAACGCTGGGAGCTCTACCATCTCGTTGACGACTTCAGTCAGGGCATCGACCTCGCTGCGCAGTACCCGGCGAAACTGGCGGAATTGCAGGCCGTCTTCGATGCCGAGGCCCGCAAGTACGACGTCTATCCGCTCAGCGACGCCACCCTGGGTCGAGCGCTGCCGATCAACCGGCCGAACCTGTTGGCCGACCGCACTTCTGTGACGTACTACCCCAGCCACGTGCGGATCCCCGAAACGGCGACGCTGACCTACGCCAGCACCTCGTTTCGCTTGCGGGCACACGTGGAAATCCCGGCGGGCGGGGCGCAGGGGGTAGTCATCTGCATCGGCGGGGCGATGGGCGGGTGGAGCGTGTACCTGCAGTACGGCGTTCCCATGTTCACCTACAACTATCTCGGGCATGAACTCACCACGGTGACCGCCATCGACCCGCTGCCGGAAGGCCCCGCCACCGTCGGACTTTCGTTCGACTACGACGGCGGGGGACTGGGCAGGGGCGCAACGGTTTCGCTGCTGGTCGACGAGCATGCGGTGGCAAGTGGCCGCATCGAGCGCACCGTCCCGTTCCGCTTCTCGATGAGTGGCGAGACGCTGGACGTCGGAGTCGATACCGGTTCGCCGGTCGCCCCCTATGGGCAGGCCTTCAAGTTCACCGGCCGTATCGATCGAATCGAGGCCACCATTGACCCGCAGCCCGCCGATCTGGCGGCGGCACTAGCGGAGGCGGAGATGCGCTCGGCGATTGGTTCGCAATAACAGTGTGGAGCAGCCTCATTCCGCTGATTCTCGGCGGCGCACTGGAACCGATTGAAATCATGATCACGATCATGTTGCTGGGCACGCCCTCGCACCTTCGCGCGGCCGGGGCCTGGATCTCCGGACATGTCGGCACGAGGCTGCTACAGGGCCTGATCTTCGGCACCATTCTGCATTGGGGAGCCCGCAGCGGTGACTCGAAACACTCCTATCACTGGGTGGTGTCGACCGTTCTGCTCGTCGTTTCCCTGCTGTTCCTCGTCACCGCCGCCCGCGAACTGCTGAGCGACGACGATCCCGGTGCACCGCCACCGAAATGGATGGCGATGTTGATGTCGGCGACACCCACCAAGGCCTTCTTCATCGGGGCGGGTGTCGTCACGGTGTCGGTGAAAGCATGGGTCTTCACGCTGGCGGCGATCGGCGTAATCGGCAGCGCGGAGATGGGGCGTCCCGCCAACATGGCTACTTACGTCGCATTCGTACTGTTGGCCACCAGCACGAACCTGATCATCATCGGGGCGGCGGCGGTTTTCGGCGACCGGTCACGCTCAGTGCTGGACGGTGCGCTGCGCTGGCTGCAGGACAAGAACCGCCCCATCGTCGTCATTGTCGGGCTGTTTTTCGGGATCTGGTTCGGGCTGAAAGCGTTGCGCGGCTTCGGAATCCTATAAAGGTCAAGCGGTCGACGTGCCACTGCGGCGTATCCACCGTGTGTAGAAGATGCCGACCAGCGCCGTCACTACGCCGTAGAGCGCAACGGCCCCGCGTTCGTCGGCGTTGGGAAAATTCGCCGCGGCGATGGTCAACGCCGTCGCCGGGTGACGGCAGGCGCTCGCGAAGGCCACCACCGCCGAAAACTCTCGATCGGGCCCGCCCAGCACATGCCCGATGGCGAAGGCGCCTACGACGAATACCACCAAGGCGACGACTGTCACGTCACCCAACAGCTTCCACATCTGCGGGGCCGCAGCGACCAACAGCACGATCATCGCCACCGGCAGCGCCCAGCGCTGCGCATGTTCGATCGGCCCCCCGATCCGCTTGGCCGTCGCAGGCCAGAACTTTCCGACAGCCATCCCCGCGATGAGGGGCAGCAACACCGAGACAAGCATTAGTTTGCCCACCGACCAGGGGCTGGTTACGTACTGCCGCCCGAACACATCTCCCAGCAGCCGTGCGGCCACCGCGAGCGCCGGCACGGCAAGCACTGCCAGGACGATCACCAGCCCCAGCCCGAATCGCACTTGGCCGCCGGCCTTCTCGCCGCGCCGCGGCAGCAAGGGGGGCAGCGGCGAGATGGCGAGTGTGACAAGCGCAATGGCGACCTCTGGCCGCAGATCTACGAGGTTCACCATCAGCACTGCGATT
Organism: Mycobacterium sp.; assembly: GCA_022841565.1. Classification (GTDB taxonomy): domain Bacteria; phylum Actinomycetota; class Actinomycetes; order Mycobacteriales; family Mycobacteriaceae; genus Mycobacterium. The sequence goes on from JALHRH010000208.1 coordinate 5,999, forward strand.
GCGGGCGCAACGACGAGTACGGCCAGCAGCGAGCGCGCCAGTAGGCCCGGGTGTCGCAGCGCGTAGCGAACGTCGGCGAATTGAGCCGTCAACCCGTAACCGAGAATCACCACGAACAGACTTATCTGGAATGCGACCTTCGCCGCTTCTGCCACCGTCACGGCGGATAGCCTGCCATGACGTGGACAACCAGATCAGCCCACTGGGGTGTCGGCGCCGACTCGGATCGCGGATTCGATTTCCTCGGCGCTGATCTCTTTGGTGCAAAAGAACCAGTCGTCGCACGCAATGCCCTCGGCCCGACCGCCCATGCGCTCATTAGCGACGCCGCACGAACCCGCGGGCGGCACGATCACCCGGTCGCCGGGACGCCAGTCGGCCGGCGTCGCGACCTGGAAGTGATCGGCCGTCTGCAAAGCCTTGACCACCCGCAGTAGCTCGTCGAAGTTGCGGCCCAGGCTCAGCGGATAGTAGATGACAGCGCGGATCTTGCCTTCCGGGTCAATCACGAAGACCGCGCGCACCGCCTTTGTGGAATCCTCACCCGGCATGATCATCCCGTATTTTCTTGCGACCACCATTGAGACATCCTCGATCAGCGGGAAGGTGACCTCCACGTCGTGCATACCGCGAAAAGAGATCTTTTCCTTGATCGTTCGCAGCCACGCGATGTGGCTGTAGAGCCCATCCACCGACAATCCCACCAACACAGTGTTGTAGGCCGCGAACTGCTGTTGCATCGAGGCAAAGGTGATGAATTCACTGGTACACACCGGAGTGAAGTCAGCCGGATGAGAGAAGAAGATGACCCACTTGCCGGCATAGTCGGCCGGGAAGTTGATCGGCCCTTGCGTGGTGACGGCGGTGAATTGCGGCGCCGGGTCCCCGATGCGTGGCATACCAACGGGCGAGGGGGAGGTCTCGGTAGTGGTCATGGCGGTCCCTTCACGTGGTCTGGCACCCATTGCACAACCCCTGCTGCGGCCCGGATAGGGACTAACGCCCTCTGGCGTGGGGCCAACGGTCGTCGGACGCAGGTCGACGATAGAAAGTAGGGTGATCGCGACACGCGGCAACCGGACCGGGCCAAACGGACCCCGCGCCTATTCGACTGGATATCGAGTCATGAGCTCCTCACTACGGCTGACTGTTCCGCACGGGGTCGGCGCATACGATCTCGACGTCGCGGGAAACCGGACCCGGATCTACGAAGTCGACCCGTCGAACAACTGCACGCCGCTGGTCCTGCTGCACGGCGGGGGTATCGACCTCGGCGTCGGTGTCGTTTGGCTCCACGATGGCACCACTGGGGAGATATCGACGCGTAATCGCAGTCGACCTGCCCGGCTACGGGGACACGGAGTTCGTTGATTCGTCGTATTCCGTCACCTGGTACGCAGCCTGGGTCGCGGATCTGGTGCGCGCACTTGACCTCACGCGCGTACATCTTGGCGGCCTGTCCCTGGGAGGTTGGATCACGCTCGAGGTGGCGATCGGCCGGCCCGGCCTCGTTTCCCGTGTTATACCGATCAATCCAGGTGGGGTGAGCGAGAAGCTGCGATATCGGCACATCGCCACATGGCTGGCCAGCCACCCCCGTTGGAACAGCCGGATTTACCGATGGACGGCGAACATGGGCCGGCGGCTCACCCGACTGCAACTTCGCCATGCGGCAGTAGTGCATACGTCCGTACTCACCGACGACTTGATCGATGCCGTCATTATCAACGCCAGTCGCCCGCACGCGGGCGAAGCGTTCGCAGCCACCCAGCGCTGGGCCCTGATGGGTGGGCCGCAGACATGGTCGCTGGTGTCACGGTTGCCGCGAGTGTTGGTCAAGACTCTGATCCTCGCCGGCGGCGCCGATAAACTCGTGCCGGTGGCCGACTCGGTGCGAGCGGCGCGACTTGTCCGCGACGGTGACATCCGCGTCTTCAAGCGATGCGGGCACTGGCTGGTGCGCGACTGCCCGTCGGAGTTCGTCGACGCAGTGAACACGTTTCTGGGTCTGACCTAAAGCCGTTGCGGTGGAAAATTTCCCGCCGCCAGCTGGCCAGCCCACCAGCATCTGGGGCTTTTCGCCTGGCTGATGATGAGTGCCAGTGCCCTGGCACGTGCTCTCGCCGATCCCGCGACCAACGGATACCCGCAGGTCACACTTCGTGTCAACCACGATTGGCCACTTTCCGGCCGGCCGGCAGAATGGCAATGGATTGTCGATGACGAGTCGATGACGCGTCGATGACGCGTAACGTCCTGCGCTGCGCTGCCATGCGGCACACAGCCGATAGAGAGCCTGCGTGTCAGGATGGTGCGGTGACCGCCATACCTGACCTGCCGGGCACCGGGGCCGAGCAGGATCCGACCCTGGCCGGATACCCGGTGACCCCGCCCCCGCTGCCGCGGCCCGTCACCTTCGACCAGCGCTGGAATGACCTGACATTCGTGCATTGGCCGGTGACGCCGCAGAGTATCGCGCACCTCTACCCGCCTGGTACCCGCCCCGATGTCTTCGCTGACGGAACCACCTACGTCGGGCTTGTCCCGTTCGCAATGTCGTACACCAAAATCGGTACGGCACTGCCGCTTCCGTATTTCGGCCGCTTTCTGGAGACGAACGTCCGGTTGTACTCGGTCGACGACGCCGGGCGCCACGGCGTGCTGTTCCGGTCCTTGGAAACGGCACGACTGGCAGTCGTACCCGTCACCCGGATCGGCCTCGGTGTCCCGTACACCTGGGCGAATATGCGCATGACACGGTCCGGGCGCCAGATCACCTACCACAGTGTTCGGCGCTGGCCTGGGCGCGGATTGCGCAGCCTAGTAACGGTCACCGTCGGCGACGTCGTCGAGCCGACTCCATTGGAAATCTGGCTCACCGCTCGCTGGGGTGCACACACCCGCAAGGCGGGCCGAACCTGGTGGGTCCCCAACGAACACGACCCATGGCCTCTGCAGGAAGCCGAAATCTCAGAACTGCACGACGAACTGGTCGACGCGGCCGGGATACAGCCGTCAGGCAACCGGCTGCGAGCGCTGTATTCAGCTGGTGTGCAAACCTATTTCGGCCGCCCCTGCCTGGTGCGGTAACCACCCGCCGAGTGTGCATCTCACGAACGACACGCCCTTGAATTCAGGCCGTGGCGTCGTAAGGGTCACTCTGGCGGCTGAAGGTCAGTAGGCCAGTACGTGGAAGTGCCCGCGCGGACAGTCACCTTCGATGCCGTTGTACGGATCGTCGTCGAAGGCTCGCCAATTCCAGTGCACGCCACAGTAAGACGCGGCACAATCCGGACAGTGGAACGGTGCATAGGCGTACCCGATTCGATAAAGCGCCGACGCGTCGCGGGCGGCGATCGCTCGGCTGACCGATTCCATACGTTCGGTTGAGACGGGCGAGCTGGTGACGCCGAAGAAGGTCTGTACTATCACCGCGACCTGGTCATCAGGCCGCTGCAACACATCCAACTCAGCCAGTGCCTGCACACCCGGGCTGGAGGTGCGATCGACCGCGTCGGCAGGTGTCACCCAACCAACGCGCCCGGCCACCTCGCCGCAGATCGCGCAGCAGAACTCAGGGGAGGCAGTATCCACCGTCTATCACCAGGTCCGATCCGGTCATGTAGCTGGAAGCCGCACTGGCCAGGTACAGGTAGAGGCCGTTGAGCTCTTCCGGGCGCCCAATGCGGCCCATCGGAATTCTTAACTCCCACCGCCGGTGGTATTCGACGAGCGGTTCGACGAGTTCGGTCATGATGTAGCCGGGGCTGATGCTGTTGACCCGAATGTTGTGCGGCGCAAACTCTACCGCCATCGCTTTGGTCAGGTGAATTACCGCCGCCTTGGATGTGCAGTAGTGACCCACCTGCTGCGGGATGTTGATGATGTGGCCCGACATCGACGCGGTGGTGATGATGGATCCGCCCCGGCCCTGCGCGACCATCGCCCTGGCCACTGCCTGCGCGGTGAGGAAGACGCCCGTCACGTTGGTGCTCTGGATGCGCTCGAACTCTTCCAGCGACATGGCCAACATGGGTGTCACCGAGACGATGCCGGCATTGCACACGGCGATGTCGATCCCGCCCAACTCCGAGGTCATGCGGTCGACCATGGCGGTCACCTGGTCTTGCTGGGTCACATCACACGCGATGGGTAAGGCCTTGCCGCCGGCCACCGCGATCTGTCTGGCGAGCGACTCCAGTGCATCGAAATTTCTTGCGGCGATCGCTATCTCGGCGCCAGCCTCTACATAAGTCAGGGCCACCCTCTTGCCGATGCCGCTGGATGCCCCGGTCACTAGTGCCTTCTTGCCGCGCAGGTCAAAGAGATCCAGCACGCTCATACCTCTAGTGTGTCCGGTATGGGCAAGTTCGCCAAAGCAGAGATCGAAGCGG
>JALHRH010000209.1 GCA_022841565.1 Mycobacterium sp.
GTTGGCCGAGGCGCTTACCACCCGGTCACCCACGCCGATATCGCCACCGGCCTCCGCGCCAACCGCCGTTACGGTCCCGCACACCTCGGAGCCCGGGACGAACGGGAGCGGACGCGGGTACTGGCCGGAGCGGAAGTAGGTGTCGATGAAGTTCACGCCGATGGCTTCGGAGCGGATCAGCAGCTCGCCGGGCCCTGGCCCGGGTTGGGAGATGTCATGGTAGTTCAATACTTCGGGGCCGCCGGTTTCGCTCACTTCGATCGCATGCATGCCGATATCATGCCCGGGCATGAAGTTAGCCCGACCGGACACCTTCCATCCGCGCATCGTATTGGCGGGTGGTGCGCAACGCGCCGCGGGCGACGACGCCGGGTTAGCGGCCGCGCTACGCACCCGCGGCCTGCATGCCCGCTGGTTGAACTGGGACGACCCGGAAGTCGCCCGGGCACAACTGGTGATTCTGCGGGACGCTGACAACTACGCCGACCGACGCGACGAATTCCTGGCCTGGACCGGCAGCGTCCAGAACCTGCTGAACCCTGCCCCCGTCATCGCCTGGAACGCCGACCGCCGCTACCTCGACGAGGTGGCGGCGCAGGGCGTGCCGACCGTACCCGGGCGGCTCTACGCGCCGGGAGAGACGGTGCGCCTACCGCAGTCGGGGCGGGTCTTCGTCGGCCCGCCGGTCGGCGCAGGGACACGGCGGTTCAGTGACCCCACCATCGCCGGCCGCTATATTGCCGAGGCCGGACGCAGCGTGTTCGTGCAGTGCGATCCGGCGCCGGAAACCGTGCTCATCTTTATTGGTGGCAAACCGTCGCACGCGTTCACTACGCAGGACGGCGGCCTGCATCAAGGTGAGGCGGATTTCGAGCTCTGGGACGTCGCAGCCGCCGCGCTACAGGCCGCCCCAGGTGAGCTGCTCTACGCGCGGGCACACCTGGCCGGGGCGCGACTGCTGGAACTGCAGCTGGTGGATCCGTCGCTAGGGTGGCTGCGCTTGGACGCCGAAGCTCGCGCCTTGGCGCAGCGCGAGTTCGCCGTAGCCGTCGAGTCAGCCCTGGAGCGCTTTGGGCTCGGCCCGTTCTCGCATCGACGCCCATAGTGCCGCGGTGGCCGCTGTACATGCCGCGGCGCCGGCGACGTGGACCGCGACCAGCGCAGCGGGGACCCCGGTGTAGTACTGAGCGGTGCCGACGCCGGCCTGGGCGACGACGAGGGCGATCAGCATGCCTAGCCGTTGCATCACCGCGCGGCCGGCCTGCACCGCCCACAGCCCAAAGCCCAGGCCGATCAGCAGCGCAAGGTAGGAGACCAGCAGCGACGAGTGTGCGTGCACCAGGGTGTTGATCTCGACCTTGAGTCGCGGCACCGTCCGACTCGGGCTCTTGTCGCCGGCGTGCGGTCCGGCCGCGGTCACCAGGGTGCCGGTGACCAACACCACGGCCAGGTTCACCGCACTCAACGAGGTGAGCAACCGCAAGGGCCTAGCCACCCGCCGCTGTACCTGGCCGTCGTCGGGTTCGCCGACTTTGACGAACAGCAGTACCGACAACCACACCATCGTCATCGACGCCAGTAGGTGGATCGCGACCGTCCACCACAACAGCCCGGTGCGCACCGTGATGCCTCCGATGACGGCCTGCACGACGGTCGAGGCGGGCATCAGCCAGGCATAGACCAGCACCTCGGTGCGCCGGCGCGCCCGCGTAACGGCCAGCACCGCCAGGGCCGCGGTGACGACCACCGCGAAGGTGATCATCCGGTTGCCGAACTCGACGGCCTGATGGATGCGCGGTACCTCAGAAACCGCGACCGGGGTGAAGCTGCCCGGAAAACACTGCGGCCAGGTGGGGCAACCCAGCCCGGAGGCGGTGACGCGGACGATGGCCCCGGTGACCGCGATGCCGCCCTGGGTGAGGATGACGGCCGCGGCGATGATCCGCTGGACGCGCAGGCTGGGGTCGGGGAGCAGGTCCACCAACCCCATCAGCGCTCGTCCGACGGCCACCACCCGATCGTAACGACGACTACGTCACGTAGTAGAGACGGGCCTGTCCTCCAGATATACGCCACGCACACTCGCCTTGGCGTGTCTTGTGCCTCGCTTATGTGTCGCGGCAACCTCGCTGGCGCAAGGCCGCAACGACCATCCGCACGACGTCGTCGGGCCGGTCGTCGGCAATGACGCGGATCACGATCCACCCAAGCTCTTCGAGCTCCTTGAGCCGACGAAGATCGCGCACATACTGACGCCTACTGGTCCGGTGTTGGTCTCCGTCGTACTCCACCGCGACCTTGACGCTTTCCCAGCCCATGTCCAGCACGGCCACGGTTCGGTAGTTGACGACCACGGGAATCTGCGTCTGGGGAGCCGGCAGGCCGGCGTCGATCAGCAGCACCCGAAGCCACGTCTCCCTGGGGGACGCGGCACCCGGGTCGATTCGCGGTAGCACCCGCCTGAGCTGGCGAAGACCCCGGACGCGGGGGTGACTCTTGATCAGTAGGAGCACGTCTTCGACGGAAAATCCGGTGGCTCTCATCAGTGCGTCGAGGCGCCACAGCGCCTCAGCCTCGGTGCGTTGTCGGGCCAGGTCGAAGGCGGTGCGGGCAGGAGTCGTCACGGGCAGGCCGGCAACCCGGGTGACCTCGCCAAGATCGAGACGCAGGTTGCGCGTGACGATGCCGTTGGGCGGATGCGGGTTGCGCGAGATCAACTCGACTGGCTCGTCGTCGTCGATCCAATCCGAGCCGTCCAGCGCGGCTGCGGCAAGGCCGGCCACAGTGGCGCGCCGGTCCGACCACAGCCAGGCGGCCTCCGAGCGGGTCCGCAGTGACGGATGTCGACCACGCGGCAGGTAGATGTCCGGATAGATCGCTCGGAATTCTGTCCTCAGCCGATACCGACTGAGTGTGCCCTGTTCCAGGGTTTCGCTGCCGACGAAGACGTCCATACCTGTACGACTTCGCGTACCCCAAACGAGTTTCGTCCACTTTTAGTTCAGGTACACCAACTCCGGCGTGTCGTGTGCGTGGTTGCAGTGTCGAGGAAGATGCCAGACGGCCAAACTCAGGTGAAGCGGAACCAACGCCGCGCGGCAAGCGCGGCCAAAGCGCCCCATACCGCCAGCACCGCAAGCCCGAACCAGTCCACCGACAGGCTCATGGCCTGCGACAGCGACTCCGTCAAAGCGCCGGACGGCGTGAGACGCGCCGCCCATTTGACGGCCGTCGGAACTATGTCCGTCTCGAGGGTCAACGCACCGAAGCCGGCGAAGCCGAACCACAGCAGGTTGGCAAGCGCCAGCACGATCTCGGCGCGTAAAGTGCCGCCGAGTAACAGGCCAAGTGCCGCGAATCCGGTTGTGCCCAGAGCGATCACCGCGCCGCCCAGCGCCAGCGCCGCCAACTCTGGTCGCCAGCCCAGCGCAAACCCGATGGCGCCGAGAATGATCGACTGCAGGAAGACAGTGAACACTACCGCCAGCGCCTTGCCAGTGATGATTCCCCAGACCGGCAGCGGGGTCGCCCCGAGCCGCTTCAAAGCCCCGTAGCGGCGATCGAAAGCGACCGCGATCGCCTGCCCGGTGAAGGCGGTGGAGATCACCGCCAGCGCCATGATGGCGGGGGCGAACACGGCGGCGCGGTGCTCGCCGAAGGATCCGAAAGGCAGCAAGGTGAGCCCGATCAGCAGCGTGATCGGGATGAACATCGTCAACAGCAGCTGCTCGCCATTACGCAACAGCAGCTTGGCCTCCAAGCTGAACTGCGCGGCCAGCATTCGCGGCACGGCACTGGGGCGCGGGTCAGGGGTGAAAGTGCCGGCCGGAAAAACGTCGCTCACGATCGCAACCTCCTGCCGGTCAGGTCAAGGAAGACGTCTTCCAGACTGCGTTGCTCGACGCGCAAGTCGGTGGCCAGCACGTCGATCCGCGCGCACCACGCCGTGACCGTCGCCAGCACTTGGGGGCCGACCGCGCCCTCGACCAGGTACTCGCCCGATGACACCTCGCTTGCTTGGTATCCCTCGGGCAACGCGGCGGTCAACAATGACAGGTCCAGTCGCGGCGGCGCACTGAACCGCAGCTGGTCTTTCGCGCCGCTGCGCATCAACTCCGCCGGCGTGCCGGCGGCAACCGTGGTCCCGTGGTCGATGATGACCAACCGGTCGGCCAGTTCCTCTGCCTCCTTGAGCTGATGGGTGGTCAACACCACCGTGACGCCGTCGCGGCGCAGCGCATCGATTAGCTCCCACACCAGCAGCCGGGCGTGGGCGTCCATCCCTGCGGTGGGTTCGTCGAGAAAAACCAGCTCGGGCCTCCCGACCAGCGCACACGCCAGCGCGAGCCGTTGCTGCTGCCCACCGGAGAGTCGTCGATAGGTCGTGCGTGCGGCCTCGGTCAGGCCGAGGGTGTCCAGCAGCCACCGCGGGTCCAACGGATCGGCGGCGTAGGACGCCACCAGGTTGAGCAGCTCGCCGGCGCGGGCTGCCGGGTAGCCGCCGCCCCCTTGCAACATCACGCCGATGCGGGGGCGCAGGCGCGCGTTGTCGGCAATCGGGTCCAGCCCGAGCACCTCGATGCTGCCCATGTCGGGGCGGATGAAGCCCTCACACATCTCGACGGTGGTCGTCTTTCCTGCGCCGTTGGGACCCAACAGCGCAAAAATCTCCGCGGCATGCACCTCGAGATCGAGGCTCGACACGGCCTTCACCGATCCGTACTGCTTGCATACCCCGCGAAGCCGTACCGCGATATTGCGGTCGTGGGGGACGGAGCTCACGTGGAATCAGCGTAGGCGTCGGGCGCCGGTCGCGGGTACGGGGTGGCCTCTGCAGGAGCTGGAGTGGCGAGTGTCACCGACGGCTCAGCTGCTTCGGGCTCTTCCGGAAGAGGGCGCCACGGCAACCGGTGGTAAGTCAGCGCGATGAGCACCACCACGATGAACGCGCTGGCCAAGGTGGCGTCGACGATCTGGAACAGCGCGAAGCGGTCGCCGTTGGCGGTCGGGCCGAAGATGCCGACGATCAGGGTGATGACGATCGCCGCCGCCCGGAACTTCGTGCGTGTCGCCCACGCGGCCAGCGGAATGATCGCCCACAGCAGATACCAGGGCTGCACGACGGGGAACAGCAACACCGTCAGACCCAGCGCAACCCCGAGGCCGCCGATCGGGTGCAGCCGGCCGCGGAAGACGGCCAGCAACAGCCAGCAGACCATCACCATGATGATCAGCACGCCGATCGCACGGGTCAGCGACAAGATGGCGGTGGTGTGATCGCCGAGACCCAGCAGGATGCCGACTTGCCCGGTACCTAGTGCCAACAGGGTCGGCGGCGACATCCAGCTGCGCACCACATTGGCGGTACCCAGCGTGTAGATCCAGCCGAACCCGAGTCCACTGGCCCAGCCAACGAGGCCCATCACTGCCAGCGTCAACGCCGCCATCGCGGTGCCGGACAGCAAGAACGACTTCAGGGTGCTGCCATAGCGGTAGGCCAGTGCCATCGTGACGAAGCCCAGCGCCAGCAACGACGGCAGCTTTACCTGTGACGACAATACGATCAGGACCGAGCCGGCCACCAGCAACCCCAGCGGTTGCCAGTCCGGCCCAAGCCGCCAGGACAGCGGCTTGAGTGGACGATCCGAAGCGATGCCCCGCAGCGCGAATTCCGCGCCGGTCAGCATCAGCCCAAGCATCAGCGCCTCATTGTGGATGCCGGCGACCAGATGCATGAACAGCAGTGGATTGGCCGCGCCCAGCCATAACGCACTGACCTCAGCCACCCCGCACCGGCGCGCCAGCCGCGGTGTCGCCCACACGATCAACGCCACACCGAACAGGACCACCAGTCGGTGACACAGCACGGCGGCGACGATGTTCTCCCCGGTGAGTCCCGAGATGCCGCGCCCGATCCACAGAAACAGCGGCCCGTACGGCGCCGGGGTCTCGCGCCACAGACTGGGCACCGAAAGGGTGAACACATGGCCCAAGCCCAGACCGGAGGCCGGTCCCACCCGGTACGGGTCGAGTCCTTCCAACGAGATCTGGCTCTGCGCCAGGTAGGAGTAGACGTCTTTGCTGTACATCGGCGGCGCGATCAGCAGGGGCAACATCCACAACATGAGCGTGCGGTCCAGTTCGCCGCGCGACATCCGGCGCCTGCCGGACGCGAACCGGCCGAGCATCAGCCAGGCCAGCGCCATCATCACCGCGCCGGTGGTGGTCATGGTCAGGGACACCGTCTGAATGCGGGACGGCAGATTTAGCAGCCGCACGCCGAAGGTCGGGTCCTGGACTACGGGCCTGGCCCCGTCGCCCAGCGCACCGATCGCCATCAAGACGGTGCCGGTGGCACCGAACAGACGCGTACGCTGCATCGCGGTGTGCTCGGTGGGGTTGAGCGGCTTGCCCACCGTGGGCTCGTCGCCGTGCAAACTGGCGATCGACGAGCTCAGCGTGTGGTGGCGGGCTGCCATCAGAGCAGACTAGACGGCGCCACTGTGTATCAGTCGCTGGGTTCGTCGGGTGTGCGGTGGCCGCTGGCCGGGATCGCCATCGGCGAACCTCGGCCTGCGGACCTCAGTCGTCAGCTCTCCACCAGCTCGGGCAATGGCTCCGCACCAGTCAGCCAGTGGCGTCCGGCCCGACGGGCTGCCTCCCACTTCGGGACGCTCACCGCATCGTCCTGTCCGAGGTCCTGGGGGGTGGGGCCGATGCGTTCGGCCAAGCCGGCCAGCGCGCCCAGGTCGAAGTTGTACACCTGCGCCGCTGCCAGACCCAGGATCTGGCGGGTCTCCGCCACGGGGATGTCCCAAAACGAGCGACGCAGCCAGTCGCGGGTGTGCGGCCAGGTCCCTTCCGGATGGGGAAAGTCGTTGCCCCACAGCATGTTTGACACGCCGATCTCGTAGCGTCGCGCCAGCTCCCGGCGCTCGGTGGTGGTTGCCCCGATAAAGCAATTGCGGTCGAAGTACGCCGAGGGCGGCATCGTCAGATCGCCCTCCATCCGCCGGCTCATCTTCTTGGCCGAGTGCTCACGCAGGTACCGCGTGTCCATCAGCCAGAGCAGATCGCTGGCCCAAAACGCGCCGCACTCGGTGGCTCCCCAGCGCAGCCGGGGGAAGCGCTCGAAAACCCCGGACCACAAGGCGAACCACAGCGGCCGGACCCCCCACCAACGCACCTCGGTGACATAAATGCCGAGGTGCCCGCCATAGTCCTCCTGGGGGGCGGCGCCGACGTGGGTGTGCACGGGCATCTGCAGGTCCTGGCAGGCGGCCCACACGTTGTCGTAGCGCCGGTCGTGGTACGGCGGGTAGTCGACCCAGCGTGCCGGGATCATGATCCCGCCACGCAACCCCGACTCGGCTGCTCGGGTTATCTCGGCCACCGCCGCATCGATGTCCGCAAGTATCGGCACCACCGCCACCCCGGCCCGGCGCTCGGGGCTGTGGCTGCACAGCTCCGCCAACCAGCGGTTATGTGCCCGTGCCCCGGCCATCGCCCGACCCGGGTCAAGATCGCCCGACTGGGCCAGGCCGGCGCCGAACGGCGCCCCGGCCACTCCGGTTACGGCGTCGGCGTCGGGAAAGATCACCTCGCCGACCACGCCGTCGCCGTCCAGCTCTTTGTCCCGCAGACCCACATCCCATCCGCCGGCGATGCCGTCGCCATGCTCGGAGAACCACTGCTCGGCGAACTCCTCATCAATGAAACCGCCGACCCGTGCCGCGGCGGCCTTCTCGGCCAAGTAGGCCTCGAATTCCTCGCGGTATTCCGGGTCGACGTAGTCGCGGTACCGCTCGGTCGGCAACTCGGCGTGACAGTCTGCTGAGATGATGATGTAGCGGTCCAGGGCGTCCCGGGCGTCTAAGCGGTTCAAGGCGGTCCTCTCGTTACCAGGCACGGATGGGGTCGGGTTCGAAGGCGGTGCTGCTCGCGTCGGCAGGCACGGTCGCTAGCGGCTCGGCGATCTCGGCCACCGTCGGGCCGATTCGGTCGGCCAGCGGCGCCAGGGCCTTGAGGTCGAAGCTGTAGACGGCCGCCGCGTTCCCGCCCACCATGGCCGCCACCTCGTCGGGCGGAACATCGTTGAAGGTGTAGCGCAGCGCCTCTCGGCTGTAGGGTGCGGTGCCCTCCAGGTGCGGGTAGTCGCTTGCCCACATGATCCGGTCGACGCCGATTCGGTGGCGCTCGGCGCACTCGACTGGGCGCAGGAAGCTGGCGCCGGCGTAACACTGCCGGGCCCAGTACTGGCTGGGCTGTAGGGGCAGCGAGCCCGCGGTGGGACCGGCGAATCGGGCAATCGCCGAGTTCGCCCGCCCGAAACGGGCCGCTGCCACGTCGAGCGAGTCGAGGGTCGCCGCTATCCATCCGGTGCTCTGTTCGGTAAAGACCACGGTAAGGTCCGGATGGCGATCAAGTGCGCCACTGAAGATCAGGTGCCACAGTGCCCGGTGCGACCACCAGTGCGTCTCGTACACCCATACCGCGAACGAGCTGCCCCACCCGTCGGTCGGGCTAGGTCCGGCATTGCCACCGTGGTGGTTGACCACCACGCCCGCCTCCTCGCACGCCGCCCACAGCGGCTCCCAGTGCTCGGCGTACAGCGCGGGGATGCCGCTGTCCGGCGCAACCCCGGGCAGCAGCACACCGCCGCGCAGCCCAAGCTCGGCGATCTGTGCCACCTCGGCGACGGCTTCGTCGAGGTCTCCGAGCAGGATCTGGCCTACTCCGGCGCGCCGCTCGGGCGACAGGGAGCAGAAGTCGGCCAGCCATCGGTTGTGCGCACGCAGGCCGGCCCAGCGCAGCTCGAGTTCCCGGCCGGTCTGCGGTGGTGGTGCGGCCAGGCTCCCTTGGGGAAAGAACGGGGGCACGGTATTGGGGAAAATGACCTCCCCCGCGATGCCGTCCCGGTCCAACTCCCGGTTGCGTCGATCGCTGTTCCAGTTGCGCTCGGCGTCCGGCTCGCCGAGGTCGCCGAACGGGTTCACGAACGTCTCCGCCCAGCCGTCGAACTCGTCTCGATACTGCGGATCGAGGTACTCGCGGTAGTCGAGCAGGTCTGCGCCGGCGTGGCAGTCGGCGGATATGACGATGTACCGGTTCATGGCCGTGTCGGTGCCGGTTCGTGGCCGTTGGCCGCGGCCAGGATCGGGTCGTCGTAGCGCTGGTGCACGTAGGGCAGCAACCACTCCTGGGGCACCCTCGCCGCGATCTTGCCGACCTGCATGGTGCGCCGGCGACACCACGTGATCGACCTGATCTGGCGGATCACGATGTCGGCCACCGGGTCCAGCGGCGACTCGCCTAACTCGAGGGTGCCCTCGATGTTCTCCAGCAGTTCGTAATTCCGGTGGTACGCGCCGTAAACCAGGTGGGGGTCGGTGATGCCGTTGCCGTCGGGAGCGCGCAGAAACTTGAAGTAGAACTCGGTATTGACCTGGTCGTCCGGCAGCTGCGCCGGGCCGGTGATTTTGCCTTTCACTCTGATGGGCTGGTAGCCGAGCCGGTCAACGGTGGCGGTGACGAGGTTACCGTCGCGCTCCACCTCGATGTGCGCCAACTTCTTGGGCTCGCCGAACGTTTCGCGCCCCCCGGTAACCGATTGCTCGGTTGACTGGGGCATGAAGAGGGGGTAATCGCCACGGAGCTCGCCATGGTGGGCGGTCACCGAAAACACCGCCGACCCGAACGGCGGCCGGCCGTCTATCCGGACCCGCTGAAGCTGGACCCGGACCAACGGTTCGTCCGCTGGCTGCAGTGGCCTGGGCAGCACGGCCGCGACAATCTCCGGATCGGTGAGGTACGTGACGGTCACTGCCTCGGTGGCGATACGCGCCTTGGTGACGTCGACTTCGTGGTCGACTTGTGCCTCGGGTGGACGCGGACCATATCGGACTGAGGTGCTCAACGCTGTGCTCCTTCGCTTTGCGGTTCCTGCCCGGCATGCCGGCCAAGGACGTCGACCAGGTAGTCCGGGTTGGTGCGGGCAAGGATCGACGCAGCCTTGCGGCTCACGACCTCGTCGGCGGGTGTGGGTGGGCCCATCACCCAGAAGCGGTCCGTGCGGATCCCCCGCACCACCTGGTCGGCGACGGTCTCGAGCGGGGTGAACTCGACGCGGCGGCCGGCAGCCTCGAAGCGACCCACGACCGCCGCCAGGGTCGGCTCGGGTGTCCGACGTTGCTGGGTCGCGGCGTAGCGGTCTGGCCGGTGGCGCCAGGATTCCCATATCCCGGTGTTCAAGAAGCCGGTGGGGAAAAGAACATGCGCCCGCACCCGCGTCCCGGTCATCTCCAGGTGGGTGTAGAGGCTCTCGGTTAGGC
>JALHRH010000210.1 GCA_022841565.1 Mycobacterium sp.
ATCGTCAACGGCCGAAAAGTCTGGATTTCCAAGGCGATGGAGTCCGACAAGATCCTGTTGAACGCTGTTCCTCACCGACCTCGACCGCCGCCGGATCGACATCCGGCCGATCAACAAGATGGGTCGCAACGCCGTCAGCTCCAACGAGCTGTTCATCGATCACCTCGAAGTCCCGATCGAAGACCGAGTTGGCGAGGAGGGCAAGGGTTTTCAGTATATTCTCGACGGCCTGAACCCGGAGCGGATGCTGATCGCGGCCGAGGCGCTCGGCATCGGCAGGGTAGCCCTCGACCGGGCAGTGAAGTACGCGACCGAGCGCGAGGTCTTCGGCCGGCCGATCGGCATGAACCAGGGCATCCAGTTCCCACTGGCCGATTCACTGGCCCGCCTCGACGCCGCGGAACTGATGCTGCGTAAGGCCACCTGGCTCTACGACAACGGGAAACCGTGTGGGCGCGAAGCGAATACGGCCAAGTACCTATGCGCCGACGCCGGATTTGCCGCCGCTGACCGGGCGCTGCAGACGCACGGTGGCATGGGGTATGCGGAGGAATATCACGTCACGCGCTACTTCCGGGAGGCGCGGCTGATGAAGATCGCCCCGATCAGCCAGGAGATGATCCTGAACTTCCTCGGATCGCATGCGCTTAAGCTGCCTAGAAGCTATTGAAGCTGAGGTCACTCCGGCACAGGAGTCTCCGCCGGGAAGGATGCTTGTCGTGCCCGCTTTTCGGCGACACAGGTTGGTGTCGCCAAGAGGCGGGCAAGTCGGATACCGCCCGTCCCAGAGACTGATGTGGCAAGTGCCGCGCCAGTGACCCAGAGCGTTCACGATAGGAGCTGAGCATGCGCGAAACAGTCATCGCCGCGGCGGTACGGACGGCGGTAGGCAAGCGCAACGGCGGACTGTCCGGCATGCATGCCGCCGACCTGTCCGCCGTCGTCCTCAACGAACTGATGGAACGCGCCGGTGTCGGTCCCGAGCTTGTCGACGACGTGATCTGGGGTTGCGTCAGCCAGGTCGGTGATCAGTCCAGCAACATCGGTCGCTACGCCGTGCTGGCGGCGGGCTGGCCGGAAAGCGTCCCGGGCACCACGGTGAACCGTGCCTGCGGATCCAGCCAACAGGCCCTGGACTTCGCGGTGCAGGCGGTGATGTCGGGTCAACAGGATGTGGTGGTGGCCGGCGGCGTCGAGGTCATGAGTCGCGTTCCACTCGGTGCGGCCCGGGCGACCGGTATGCCGTACGGCCCGAAAGTCCTTGCGCGTTATCACGGTTTCTCGTTCAACCAGGGGATGTCGGCGGAGCTGATCGCGAAAAAGTGGGGCCTTTCCCGCACTCGGCTCGACGAGTACTCCGCCTTGTCTCATGAGCGGGCCGCCGCCGCACAGGACAGTGGCGCCTTCGTGGAGCAGATCGTTCCGGTGTTCTGTGATGACGGTTTGGTCGTGCACCAGGACGAAGGGGTGCGGCGCGGGACGACGGTTGAGAAACTCGCGGGACTGAAACCAGCATTCGTCGACGACGGCGTGATCCACGCGGGCAACTCCTCGCAGATCTCCGACGGCGCAGCAGCGTTGTTGGTAACGACGTCCGAGCATGCGCTGGAATTGGGTCTGACGCCGATCGTGCGTTACCTCGCCGGTGCCGTCACCGGGACCGACCCGGTGTTGATGCTGACGGGCCCGATCCCAGCGACGGAGAAGGTGCTGGGCAAGTCCGGTGTCCGGATCGACGACGTTGGCGTGTTCGAGGTGAATGAAGCCTTCGCACCCGTCCCCCTGGCCTGGCTGGCCGAGACCGGCGCGGACCTTGAGCGGCTGAATCCGCTGGGCGGCGCGATTGCGCTGGGCCACCCGCTGGGCGCCTCCGGCGCGGTGTTGATGACACGCATGGTGCATCACATGCGCGACCAGGGCATCCGTTTCGGGCTGCAGACCATGTGCGAAGGCGGCGGCACGGCCAACGCCACGCTGGTAGAACTGGTGTGCTGACCGCGGCCGCGAGCGATGTCACTCCACGATCGAGATGGCCTGGCGCGGGCACTGCCGCACGGCCTCACGCACCAGCGCTTCGTTCTCCGGGGTGACCTGCGGCTCCAACACGGACAGCATGTCGTCGTCACCAAGCTCGAACACGTCCGGCGCGATACCCATACACACCGCGTTGCTTTCGCACAGATCCCAATCGACTTCGATTCTCATGGCAACACCTACCCAATCACCTTCACGGGCACGTTCTTCCAGCCCGCGACGTTTTGCATTTGGACGCGGCTGCAATGCTCCCAGTCCACCTCGTAGCGGGGCATGAAGTCGAGCAGTTTGCCCAACGCGATGACACTCTCCATGCGAGCCAGCGCCGCACCCAGACAGCTGTGAATCCCGTACCCGAAGCTCAGGTTCAGCGCTTCGTGCCGGTCGCGGTCGATGTCGAACGTGTCGGGGTCGGTCCAGGCATCAGGGTCCCGGTTGGCCGCGGCGTTGATCAGGAAGACCGGCTTCATGGCCGGGATCGTGACGCCGTGCAGTTCGACATCTCTGGTCGAGCAACGAACCTGGTATTGCGACGGTGCCTCATACCGCAGCAGCTCTTCGACCGCCGCGGGGATCTTGCTGCGGTCTTCGAGCAGCTTCTGCCATTGTTCGGGGAACCGGGCGAACACCACCGGGGCGTTGCCCAACAGCTTGGTTACCGTCTCGGCGCCGGCTCCACCCAGAAGTGTTGCAAAACCGGCTATTTCGATGTCATCCAGGTTGCTCAGTTGGCCGTCTTGGCGCTCGATCTGGGCGTTGATCAGCTTGGTGAACAGGTCGTCGCGCGGCTCGGCGCGCCGTTGCTGCAGGAGCCCGTAGTACAGCATGCCGGTTTCGATGTTGGCCTGCATGCCACGCTCGCCCACCTCGACCTGCCCGGGCTCGCGATGCAGCGACTCGTCGATCAGGTGGCGCACCCGCTGTGCGTGCTCCTCCGGCACCCCGAGCATTGTCGTAATCACCTCGACCGGGAAGGGACCGGAGAAGTCCTGCACCACATCGAATCGATCCGGATCGACCTTGCCGAGGTACTTGTCGATCTTCTCGCCGACCATGTCCCGCTGGGCCGCAATGGCGCGCGGTGTAAACACTTTATTGAGCAGACTGCGCATGTGCCGGTGCTCAGGAGGATCCATGAAGATGATCGACTTTTGCTCCGGCGGCTTTCCGGTCCGCACCATCGACAGGTCAATGCCGAAGGCCGAGGAGTACGTCTCGAAATTCTTCAGCCCCGCCGCCACGTCGGCATGACGGGTCAGCGCGTAGAAGTCGTAATCCTCGCTGTAGTAGACGGGCGCCTCCTCCTGCATGCGCCGGTAGGTATCCCACGCGCCGTTGAAGAAGTCCTGCGAGAACGGATCGAAGGTGACCTTCGATTTGGTCATTGAACGCTCCTTGCCGATGAGCTGTGGACCGAACGTCATTACAGCGCAACGCCAGACTGTAAAGCTAACGGTAGCGTTTCCTGGGCGCGCCGAAAAGGAGAAGCAGGTCCCTGCGCGGATGCTGCATCAACCCGCCTCCAGGTCGGCGTCCCCACCTGCCGAGTCATCGACCGCGCGGGCGGCCACGCATTCGTCGACAAACGCGAACACCTTTCGGTGGTACTCGGCGGCACTGAGTCCGAGGCTGAGATTGTGCCCGGCTTCGGGCTGCCTGTTGCTAATGAAAAGCGGTGCCTGTGAGAACATTTCGGCGATCTCAGCCAGATTGCTGTCGTCGCCTCGATAGACCGGGTCGTACTCGCCGAGGGTGAAGCGAACCGGCACCCGCACGGCAGGCGCCAGTTCCGGGAAGTAGCGGTGTGGCCAGTTCAGTGCCACGTCGCGCTCGTAGGCCGGGGACGTCGACGCATTCGTGACCGCCCGCGCGATGTCGGCCGGGTACAGCCGCATCGGCTCCCACAACAGCTCGCGGGTACCTGCCGGACGCTCCCGCACGGCGGCCTCCCTCAGGATTTGCTTGGCGGCATCGTGGTAGCGCCTTCCGGTGCCGCCCAGTTCCAGGCCCAACAGTGCCGTGCCGCGCTTTTCTGGTTCGGCACAGGCCATCCGGGTGGCCAGTTCGCAGCCGCCGGAATGCCCCAACAAGAACAATCCCGCACCACGTGATTGCTGACCCAGAATGCGTTCGACGGCACCGTATGCGAGGCCGACGCGCTGCTCAGGTGTGTGCACTGCTTCCGGGTAGGGAGCCGAACTGCCGTGCCCGGGCCGGTCGAGTGCGACCACGGTGTAGCCGAGCGCCGGACCCAGCCGCAGCAACGACAACTCGGGATGCCCCGGGCAGTCGAAGTAGACGGCGGTAGTGCCGCCGCCGTGAATGGCCACGATTACGGCTTTGGGATCCTCTGCTTCGCCCACGATGCCGGACATCGGCACGCCGTCGACGGCGACCACGCGCGGGCGGGCTTTCACGCGTCCGAGCTCATCTGTGTTCCTACCGCTTCGACCCGGACCGGTGGTCGTCACCGGACGAATCCCCACTCCGCTTCGTTGTCCTCGGTTTTGACGTGCGCGGCGGGATCGTCTTCTTCGCGCAGCGCCGGATGCGGGACGCTGGGTCTGGGCTCGCCGATCTCGGTGATGGCATGTACCGGGCAGTCCAGGATTGCCCGCAGCACCTTGTCGCGGTCTTCCTCCGGCACGGTCCCGTCGCCGACCAGGCTCGCGTAGCCCCAGTCGTCGCGTGAGAAGTAGCCAGGCGCACGCTTGCCGCACACGCCGAAGCCGTCGCAAACGGTGCGGTCCAATCGGATCTTCATGGTTACCTCACCGCCGCTGTGACTTCGAAGGGGCGCGCGGCGCGGTAGGCGCCCTGACGGCAATCCGGACACGTCCCGTGTAGATGACGTGCCACGTCGTCGGGAAACTGGTCAAGCAGGGTGGCTGCGGCGTTGCAGGCGGCGTCGATTGTTGCGCAGGCGCCGCGCCCGCGCAGCACTTTCGACCAGCGACGCAGTCGGTCGAGATCCTCCGGCGTAGCGGCGCAGTCGCGCAGCGCGCCCGCGGCGGCGGCCATGGCCGCGCTCCCGTTGAAACACGATCCGCACTGTCCGGCGTTCTCGCGGTCGAAATACGCCAGCACCGAGGCCGCGACCGCGACCGGGCATTCGTCGGTGATCAACGAGATTGCGCCGCAGCCCAGTCCGCTGCCGATGCCACGAATCGTCTCGTGATCGAGCGTGGTATCCAGCACCCGGTTGTTGACGAGGCCGGCGAAATAGCCACCCATGAGCACCCCTCGCAGCTTGTCCCGCGAAACACCATGGCGGGCAAGCAGCTCGGTGAAGGCCACGCCGTACGGCAGTTCGTAAAGTACGGCCGGCTTGCCCGCCCCGGTGATGGTCGCCAGAAAGGTGCCCGGCGAGTGCGTGGTGCCCTGCGAGCGAAATGCCGCGGATCCATGCACGTGGATGTGCGCCAGATTGGCCAGCGTCTCGACGTTGCTCACCAGCGTGGGCCGACCGCCGACCCCCGATTCAAAGGGGCGTGGCGGCTTGTCGGTTGGCTTGGCCGGCCCGCCGTTGATGGACCGCACGGCGGCGGTTTCCTCGCCGGCCACATAACCCGGCTCCACCGACCACACCTCGATGCTGACATCGCGGGAGTCGAGTTCGCCCAGCGCTGCCTCGACGCTGCGCGCTGAATCCTTTTCGGACACCAAGACATAGGCGCGGTTGGCGCCGACGAGCGCCGCCGCCAAGCGCAGTCCGTCGAGGACCGGGTGCGGCCTGTTGCGCAGCAACCAGCGGTCCTTGACCGAAGCAGGTTCCCCCTCTTCACCATTGGCGATCACGACTGAGCCGCTGGCCCGCCCATTGGTGCGCACGGTACGCAGCTTTACCGCGAGCGGGAAGGCCGCGCCGCCCCGGCCGAGCAGCCCGCTTGCGTCGACTTCGGCCAACAGCTCTTCAGCGTCGGCGAGCAGCCGGTACCCACCCCGCTCGCGATACGCCGCCAGATCTTCTCGGCCTTCGGCGAGGAGCCGGGGCGGAAATCCGGGCCAGGCGACGGTGCTGATCGCAATGCCGGCGCTGGTCATGGGCTAGCTCTGTCCGGTTAGGCTGGGCCGCATGCGGACTGCGGTGGTGCGCGTCAACGTCGACCGAAGCGGGGTGCTGACGGCGGCGCAGTTACGTGAGGGCATGGCCACGCTCCTGGGGTTTGCTCGTGAAAACGGTGCTGACGTAGTCGAAAACGACCTCACCGGCAGACCGGTTAACCGACGCGAGGTCGAACTGCTGATCGCCGGCGACGATGTCGAGGTCGCCAGGGCCGCGGCAATTGATCTGTGCACCAACGCTTTCGGTACCGAACCGGTGGTCGGCGTGATTACCTTTATCAGCCGGGGGACCGATGCAGACGCCCACGGTGTGCTGTCGGCGTTCGGCATCACCGGCCACATCGTGCGGGAACCGGGCGACGACGGCTATGACGTCGTCTACGTTACGGTGCGCGAGACCGACCTGGAGCGAGTCCCGGAAAGTCGAATCCATACCGCACTCGAGGCCTCGCTCAACTGCGAGGTCCACATCCGCACCGCCTGACCGCATCAGCGATCCAGGAACTCGAGAATCGCAGGCGCGGCCAACACCCAGGTGTCGAACATATTGAACCGTTGCACCCGCCCAGCCGCACGATCCTCCGCCGCGCGCTCCCACGCATCCTCCGGCCACGGCGGATCGATCAACGTCGATCCCTCGATCAGGCAATACACCTCCAGCGACGTGCGTTTCGGGTGATCCAAGTCGTTCTCGCCGCCACGGATGATCAACGTGGGAACCTTGATGTGGTCGAACATTTCGTCTTCGACGCCAGGAATGGTTTGGCCCGGCTTGGAAACGAACGCATTGAGCCAGCGCAACATCACCTTGAGGAAGTCGCCGGAGTCGAAGTCGAGGAACCGCTGCTTGTTCGCCGGGTTCTCCTCGATGCGGTCGCGCCACTCGGGCACTTTGATCACGCCGTCCATTCCGGTGCCGCGCACCGCGAGAATGCTGGGGATGATGTAAAAGGAGCCCAGCATGAAGGTGCCATAGACGCCGCCGACAATGTTCCATACCGCCAGCTTGGTCACCAGCTCCGGATACAGCATCGTGGTGAGCATGGAATCCCTTGCGCCACCGGAACCTCCGGCCAGGATGCAGTGTTCGAACCCCAGGCCCGTCACCAACTTGTACAGGGTCTCGGCGCGCATGTGGGATTCGCTCTGCCCGTAGAACTGCACATCGGAGGCGCCGCAATTGGGCCGATCCCACAGCAGCACGCGGTAGCCGCCGCCGACCAGAGCTTCGGCCAGCGGAGGCAACCCCTCGATATCCTTACCGAACCGCCCCCCGGGTGTCAGGGCGATGAGATCCCCTGATTCACCCAGGATTTCGTACACAACGTTGCCGCCGTTGATCTCCATCGACGTCACGCCACGCTGCTGTCGCGTCACGCCTGCACCAATACGTCGTTGCCGATCACTCGGACCGGGTAGGTGCGAATGCTCCACTCCGGCTTGACCGCGGTGGTACCCGTCGCCAGCTCGAAACCCCATTGATGCCACGGGCAGTAGATGTACTCCAGATCGCGCACCATCACGGCGTCACCGGCGGCCGTCTCGTCGACGACCGTGCGTCCCCGCGCCCGTCCCGAGCACAGCGGGCCACCTTGGTGCGGGCAGTAATTGGCGATGGCGTAGAAGGTCCCGTTGACGTTGTAGACACCCACACCGTGTCGTCCGATCGGCACCAATTTGTGCGTGCCCGGCGGGATCTCGTCCACCGTCGCGACTACGTGTTCGCGACCCTGAGCCAGGCGGGGTCGCGGCTTTTCCTCCGGCATTCAGAGCACCCGGACCTGGCCCTCAAGGACCGGGACGGTCTCTGGAAGGTGATAGGTCGCAATGCCATTCTGGTACATCACCGCGTCGCGGGCGGCTTTGGGCAGATGCTTGACCAGCCAGCGCGGGTCGTCGTAGGTCCAGTGCGGATAGTCCGAGGAGAAAAGCAGGATCTTGTCGCACTCCATCCATTCCAGCGCGCGAGTCAGCTCGGTCTTGTCCTCGGGGTAGTCCAGCGGCTGAGTGGTGAACTTGATGTGGTCCTTGACATACTCCGACGGTTTGCGCTTGATGTCGACGTGAGCTTTGCGGGCTTCGTAGATCGAATCCATCCGCCACATCAGCGGCAGGATCCAGCTGAAGGCGTGCTCGACGAAGACGATGCGCAGCGTCGGGAACCGGTCGAACACGCCGTCGAAGATCAGACTCATCACCTGATTGGCGGCCAGTAGCGAGTAGGTGACCATGAAGTCGTGGTTGTAGCTGGGGAATCCGACAGGCGGCGTCGGCAGCATCTCGTAGTTGCTGCGGGACAAGTGACAGCTCACCGTGATGTCGTGCTTGGTGGCCGCCTCCCAGATCGGGTTGTACATGGGGTGACCCCAGGACGGTCGCGGCTCGGCCTTGATCAGAATCTGGGCCATGTAGGGGTGGCCGGCCCACTCCTCGATCTCGCGGGCCGCGCCTGCTGGGTCTTCGACGGCCGCGCAGATCGAACCGCGCCAGCGCTGATGCCAGTTGTTGTGGCCGTCCAGCCAGTGATTGGCCTGCCAGTGGTTCAACGCGGTCGAGTAGGCCTGATGGGCTTCGGCCAGTCGCGGAGTGCGCCCGCCCGGCTCCAGGATTGCGATGTCCGAGCCGGCCTCCATGATCAGCTGACGAAACGCCATGTCCGGGTCGCTGCCCGGGAATTCGCCGTCGGGCGGGAAGGTGTCGACCCGCATCGCGAACGAGTGCGCGTAATCCGGTGCGTCGTAATAGATCAGCTCGCCGACCTTATGGTCGCGGAAGAATTTGCTGCGCCACGGCTCCGGGATGTACTGGGTGATTTCACCGCGTTTGGGCACCGGGTGGACGTCGGAGTCGACGCACCGGACGGCGATGCGTTCGGCAGCGGGAACCCGTTCGTGTATGTGAGTCAGCGACATAGCGATCCTCCTTGCCGTCCCCTGGCCATCATCTAGATCTTGCTCACTTCTACTGTGCGCCCGAGCCGACGGCGATGTCTATGCCATAGAGCTGGGAGGCGTTGCGCCAACACAACTTGTCGCGCTGTTCGGGGGAAAGCGCGCGAGGTGTCTTGCGGACGTCCGCGCACTGCCAGTGCGGGTAGCTGGACCCGAACATGACCATGTTTTCCTTGCCGGTGAAGCGCAGCCATTCACCGGCGAAATCGGCGTCGCCCGGACCGTCCATGACGCCCTGGACGAAATACACGTGGCCGGGCAGGTAGTCGCTCGGT
The DNA here is from genome assembly GCA_022841565.1 of Mycobacterium sp. Lineage (GTDB taxonomy): Bacteria > Actinomycetota > Actinomycetes > Mycobacteriales > Mycobacteriaceae > Mycobacterium. The sequence goes on from JALHRH010000210.1 coordinate 9,326, forward strand.
ATCCGCGGGGCCCACGGTGTCTGCTCGAGATGCGGCCGGCCGAAGGTGTCCATCCGCCACATGAACGGCGTCACGAAATCGCCGGCGCCGTCCGCCCACACGAACTTCAGCGTCGGAAAGCGTTCGAACACGCCCTCGGCGATCATGTTCATCAGGTGGTACAGGTAGTTGAGCGCCATGAAACTCACGTATTGCTCGTAGGTGCGGGTGTGCCCGGACGGGGTCGGCGGAAACCCGATGCCCTCGCCCGATTCGATGTGCACTGCCACCGGCAGATTCGCGTCGGCCGCGGCTTCCCACAACGGCCAGAATTGCGGTTTGCCGTAGACCTCACGCGACTGCAGCGGTACCCCGATTTGCACGACCCGCGGGTGCCCGCGCCATTTCTTCAGTTCGCGCACCGCGCCGGCGATGTCGTCGGGGTTGACCCGGATGGTGCCGCGGAACCGTTCGCCGAACTTGTCGTGCTCGAGCCAGCGCGACACCATCATCTCGTTGTGGGCGGCGTGCAGTGCGGTGCCCAAGTGGCGGTCCGGCATGATGCCGCGCCCCATCGGGTGCAGGACCGCCACGTCCACCCCACGCTTCGAAAACAGTTCATTGGCAACGAAATCCGGATCCGATCCGGGGTACTGGTGACCGCGCTGGGGCCCCTCGGTGTGGGGCGCGTATTCACTGCCGGGGGCGCCGTACCAGTCCATCTCGTAGTCGGGGAAGCCACGGCTCTTGAACGGTTCGCGCAGGAAGCTGCGGAGGTCATCGTTGGTGGGGAAGAAGATGTGGACGCTGGCGTCGATGACCGGCGTTCGCGTCCCGTCAGCGTCTTCGATCACGAAACCCTCCTCCTGCGGCAGGTGCATGGGTGAGCCTGGCGGGGTCATATGAAAGATAATCGAACATTGCCCCCGACTGCCCATCGGTGGATTTTCCGGTAAGCGTTACGGGGAGTGTTTGTCCTGGTAGAGGGGTTTTATCGGACCGGCGT
>JALHRH010000211.1 GCA_022841565.1 Mycobacterium sp.
ATCAAAGCCCGTGGCGATCGCAAGCGCGGCGTCAGCCGCGCGCTGCGGGTCGCCACCATCAAAGCCCGTGGCGATCGCAAGCGCGGCGTAAGCCGTGCGCTGCGGGTCGCCACCATCGATCCCGTCCACGCCAGCCATCCGAGCAGGGTCGGGCTCCGAATTATAGTTGTGCAGCCAAGACGGACACCCGGTAGCCGTCCTTCCGGTTACCCGGACGTCTATCGCTGGACATTCGAGTGCAGAGGTTTGCGGTGAGCGAGAGCGACATCCTGGCGGTGACGGGCGCCTGCGCCCTGGCGGTGGCCGCCGTGCATTCGGTCACCTTCGCGATCGGACGCAAGATCGGCCGCTACAACGTTGTCGACGTCGCGTGGGGCGTCGGCTTCGTGGTGGTGGCGGCGGTGGCGGCGTTGGTGGGCCATGGGGATCCGACCCGACGTTGGCTGCTGTTGGCGCTGGTATCCATCTGGGGTCTGCGGCTGAGCTGGCACATTCACCGCAGAACGGCCGGCGGGGGCGAGGACCGCCGCTATGCCAACTTGCTTCGTGGTGCCTCGGTAGGCCAGGTGGTGCGCAAAGTCTTTCTGCTGCAGGGCTTCCTGACGCTGTTCATCTCGTTCCCCCTGCAGTTGTCGGCGGTCACCGGCCCCACTCCCAAGCCGTTGCTGGCCGTCACCGCGCTGGGTGTGACGGTATGGCTCATCGGATTCACTCTCGAAGCGCTCGGCGACCGCCAGCTGAGGGAATTCAAGTCCGACCCAGCCCACCGCGGGGTGATCATGGACCGCGGCCTGTGGTCCTGGACGCGTCACCCCAACTATTTCGGCGACGCCTGCGTGTGGTGGGGATTGTGGCTGATCACAGTCAACGGCTGGGTACCGCTGGCCACGGCGGTGTCACCACTGGTGATGACCTACTTCCTGGTGGACGTCAGCGGGGCCCGTCTGACCGAGAAGTACATGAAGGGCCGTCCCGGATTCGCCGAATACCAGAAGCGGACCGCTTATTTCGTTCCGCGGCCGCCTAGTACGGCGCGTCAGTCATGACCGGCATACCGGGCGGGGCGGTTGCTGGCGTTAGGCTACCGATCGATGACCGGACCGTCGCAGCCTCGCAGCGACCTGGACGCCTTACTGCGCCGGGTCGCGCACGGGGACAACACTGCCTTCGCTGCTTTCTACGACCAGACGAAGACCCGGGTGTACGGACTGGTGACCAGGGTGCTGCGTGATCCCGGGTACAGCCAAGAGACCACCCAGGAGGTTTACCTCGAGGTGTGGCGGACCGCCGCGGAGTTCGACTCCGCCAAGGGGTCCGCACTGGCCTGGCTGCTGACCATGACCCACCGGCGCGCGATCGACCGGGTGCGAAGCGAACAAGCGGGCACCGCGCGCGAATCACGTTATGGCATAGCCAATCTCGAGCCGGCCACCGACGTCGTGGCTGATGCGGCGATAGCGGGTGACGAACGCCGAAGGGTGGCTCAGTGCCTAGAGGGGTTGACCGACACGCAGCGCCAGTGCATTGAACTGGCTTACTATGGCGGACTCACCTATGCCGAAGTGTCGCAGCGGTTGGCCGCGAACCTGTCGACCATCAAATCGCGCATGCGTGATGCGCTGCGAGGCCTGCGCAACTGCCTGGATGTGCCGTGACCGCCGGCAAAGAAGCAGAGCGAAGCGATGCTGAGGAGCGGCGCTCATGACTGATCCGACCGATTTCGACCTACTGGAACTGGCGACTCCGTACGCCCTGCACTCGGTGTCCAACGCCGAGCGCGTCGAGATCGATCGGCGGGTCGCGGCCGCACCGGCGCCGATAGCCGCCGCATTCGACGATGAGGTCCGGGCGGTCCGAGAGACGATGGCAATGCTGGCTTCGGCAAGTATCGCCGAACCACCAGACCAGCTGCGTTCTGCGGTGTTGGCTCTCACCGCACCGGTGATCGTGCCGATCGTCCGCCAGTCACGTTGGCGCACAGCGGTATTCGCTGCGGCTGCGGCCGTCGCCGTGGGCGCGGGGGCGTTCGGTCTTGGGGTGGTGATGCGGCCGTCGCCGGCGCAGACGGTTGCCGAACAGGTGCTCACCGCTCCCGATGTTCGCACCGTGTCGGGCCAACTGGGCGCGGGGACGGCCACGGTGGTGTTCTCGCGTGACCGCAACGCCGGTGTGCTGGTGATGAACAATGTGCCACCGCCCGCCCCCGGCACCGTCTATCAGATGTGGCTGCTCGGCGCCAACGGCCCGACGTCGGCGGGAACTATGGGAACAGCGGCCGTGTCCCCGTCGACGAAAGCGACATTGGATAACCTGGGCGGTTCCACAGCGCTGGCTTTTACCGTCGAGCCCGGTACCGGATCGCCGCAGCCGACCGGCGCCATCTTGGCTCAGCTACCGCTGCGCTGAGACTTCTTGAGCAAACCGCCGAGCATCGCGACGAGTACACCCAGCACGGCTATCCCCACACCGGTGATCAACGTCAAGTTGAGCCAAAGGTGCAAGCTGCTCTCGGCGTGCCCCACCATCACGTCGGCCATCCGGCGGATGTCCCCGGTGGTCCGATTGAGCGCCTCGTTGACGAAGCGTCCGCCGATCTCGATACCAGCCCAGCCGGCCGCACCGACGAGCAGCGCCGAAGTACCCAGAGCGGTCAGCGCCCGACCGCGACTGCGAGCGACGACGAACGTCAACAGCGCGAAAAACGCGGTGAGAGCTACCGCGCCGATACGGACCCACGGCCCCCACACTGCGGCGCGGTGAAACTGCCCCTGTCGCACCGGCTGGCCTACCGGCACGGTCAGCGGGACCCTCAGCGTCGCAGGGACCTGAACGTTGTACGTGTGCAGCTGCTGCTCGATGCCGGTGTCCTTGAGCATCGGCGCCACATCGACCACCCACTGATCGTTGCCACCGGGCTGCGGAGCGCTGAACAACCAGCCATGTGCGGCCCTATTCACCTGGGCGAACAGCGGCGGAAAGGACGGACCTGCGGTGAATGCCGCCGCGACGTCGTGCACCGTCGAACTGTCGACAGGGTTGCGGCGCCCACTGCGTTCGTTGATCAGCGCCATGGCCCGGACGGTCAACTCGGACGCCATAGCCGACTGCAACGCCGGATCGTGGGCGGCCTGTTCGGCCAGCGCGCTGTAGCCGTCCTCGTCGACGATGGTCGTCTGCGCCCACGACGCTGGGATGGCCACCGCCAGTCCGGCCGTGGCGATCAGCCAGCACAACGCCGTCGCGAGAAACCGCACGGGTTGACACCCTACTGGGCGATCCCGCGCAGATAGGCAGCCTGCCCGAGGTGTTGGGCACAGTCGTCGATGATGCTGACCAGTCGCGTGCTCGCGGTAACCGATGGATCCCAGTGGGTGTCCACAATGCGAGCGAGTTCGTCGGCGGTGACCGTTTCGACGTATGCCAGCGTGAGCAGGTGCACCGCGTGGTAGTAACCCAGCAGCATGTCCACGGGTGCTCGGACTTTGGCTAGCTCATCGGTTCCGTGCCCGTAACCGGTGTCGTTGCGTGGCAGCTCAAGGTTGAATCGGTCGACCCAGCCGTCGGCGGTCCAGGCCTGTTCCACGCCGGCCAGATCGGCTACCTGGAGGTCCTGTACCCGGGCGCTGTGCCACAGCAGCCACGCGATGCTGTTGGCGTTCGCGGTCGGCCGGTACTCGGCGATCTCGTCGGTGAGGCCACCGCACAGTTCCCCGACGTGTTCGATCAAGCGGGTGAATGCGTCGCGCAAGAGTTCTCGAACGGCAGCGGTTTCGGAGGTTGCCATTGGTAGTCAGGGGCGCGGTGTCTGCGAAGCAGACCCGTTTCCCCATCCCCCTTTCAATCCGTGCGTGCGGTTTTCCCGCACACGGCTTACCGATGATCTTCTAGACATGGTTACGCAGCCTTCGGGTAACAGATGGTGCCGGAGAGCTGGTGTAGGCCGTGTTCCTTGAACCACGCATGGGTCCACTGATCGGCTTGTCCAGCGCGCAGATTTCGGCCCCGCTTCTTGATCAGAAGCCGTTTGAGCCGCCACGTGACGTACCGGTCGATCTCAGTGAACTTATCGGCGGCGTTGCCGGTACGAAAGTAGTTGCCCCACCCACGCAGGATCGGGTTGAGTACCGCGATCACCTCGCGGACATCGATACCGACCCGTGGACGGCCGGTGCGCTCACGGACCTTGTCCCGCAACCGCGCCATCGCCGTTTGGCTGGGCCAGCGGTGCAGGTAGTAGCGCACGATCCGCTTCTGTTCCCACAACCGCCCCGACATGCGAGCCCGGAAATGACAACCCAGAAAATCCAGGCCCTCACGCCCGTCGCGCAAATCGACCACCTTCGTCTTATCCGGATGCAGCCGCAACCCCAACGACGCCAGGACCTCTCCCACCGCCGCCAAAGCGTGCTCGGCCTGTGCCTTTGTTCGGCACAGCACCACACCGTCATCGGCGTAGCGCACCAACTCACCCACACCACGGCGGGTCAGTTCGGTGTCGAGCACGTGCAAGTAGACGTTGGCCAGCAGCGGGGAAATCACCCCGCCCTGGGGAGTGCCCGCGACCGTCCGCGTCACCACCCCATCGACCAGCACCCCTGCCTGCAGCCACAACCGCAGCAGTTTGAGCATCTTGCGGTCCGAGACCCGACGACTCACTTCCGTGAGCAGTCGGCTGTGGTCGATCTCGCCGAAGAAATTGGCGATGTCGAACTCGACCACGAACACCTGACCCTCGATGAAGCCGCTACGCAACCGCTCCATCGCCGCCGTGGCCGACCGCTTCGGCCGAAACCCGTACGAGCACGACAAAAAGTCGGCCTCGAAAATCGGTTCCAGCACCAGCTTGGCCGCCGCCTGGGCCACCCGGTCTCGCACCGTGGGAATCCCCAACGGCCGCTTACCGCCTCGTGGTTTCGGGATCTCCACACGCCTGGCTGGCGCGGGACGATACCGACCCGATTGGAGGTCACGACGCAACTCACGCAGCATGCGGTCCACGCCGTAGTCCTCCACCGCGACCACGGTGACACGATCCACCCCGGCCGCACCCCTGTTCTTACGCACCCGCTCCCACGCCTCCCACAGGACGTCACCCCTGTAGACACGGTCATACAGGGCGTGGAAACGCCGACCCTCAGACTGCTTGGCCGCAGCCCATAGCGTGCGTTGCAGTTGTCGCACTTTCACCGGAGACGCCCATAACGGCTCGTCGTCAGCTACGGCAGGCGAAGGCCTGCCGGGGTAGTTGGACCGCTCGCAAACGGCCATGCCCTCACGCTTACCCGCTTCACCCGCGTGATCAAAGTTGGGGCCCTTCCCTCCCGGCGCGTTATGTTGCACGCCGATCAGCGGTACTACGACCCCATCGGACTCCCGCTGCCCTCCAAGGGATTTCACCATCGGCTTATACCCCAGGTCTTTGCCCGACGAAGGCCAGGCAGACGGGTCTCTCCTGTTTCGAACCAGACTATGTGCACGTGCCGCCGCCCGTACCCCGGAAGGACCCGACGAGCTGACCCCGGACCAGGGCTCGCCGGACATGGCCTTCGCCGTGACATGAGCGGCTCGGCTCCTCCGTTGTGGCTCTGACGAGGCTGCAACGTTCGCTTAACGCTACGGCCCGCACACTTGCTCCCTCCGAAGAGGCTCTTGACACCCCGCTCAGCCCGCCGCCTCTCGACGACGAACCGGGGCCTGCTACCCGGCGCTCCGGTACCTACCGGGACGGAACTTCCACCCGCTAGTCCAGTCCAGCTTTCAGGACGCAACATGATTTCGACCCTACGGGGCGCCGTGAAACACCGCTTCGACGTTGTTGCCGTCCGGGTCGCGGACAAATGCGCCGAAGTAGCCCGGGTGGTATTCCGGCCACAGCCGTGGGGCGTGCAGGACCTCGGCACCCAGGCCCACCGCGGCTTCGTGAAAGGCGCGCACCGCGGCCTCGTCGGACGCCCGGAACGCGATGTGCACTTCTCGGTTAGGCCCGCGCGCATCGCCCGTCGAAAGGTCCGCGATCCAGAAATCGGGCTTGCCGTCACGGCCATAACCGATTGCCACGCCGAAGTCCAGCTGCCGGGAGTAGCCGAGCACGCTCAGCACCGTGTCGTAAAACTGCTGGGCTGCCGGGTAATCGGCGCAGTTGATTCCCATATGGTCGATCACAAGCCGATCCTGGCACGACCCACCGACACGGCCGTAGATTATTTAGATGACCTACGACCTTCTGATCCGCAACGGCACCATCGTCGACGGACTGGGAGGTGAGCCCTACCTCGGCGATGTCGCCATAAGAGACGGGGTGATTGCGGCGGTCGGCGCCCTGAGCGGCGCGCCGGCCAGAAAAGAGATCGACGCAACCGGGCTGCTGGTCACCCCGGGCTTCGTCGACCTGCACACCCACTACGACGGCCAGGCCATCTGGTCGGACCGGTTGACGCCGTCCTCGGCGCACGGGGTGACCACCGTGGTGATGGGTAATTGCGGTGTCGGCTTCGCACCCTGCCGCCAGCAGGACCACGACGTGCTCGTCGACGTCATGGCCGGCGTGGAGGACATCCCCGGCGTTGTCATGACCGACGGCCTGCCGTGGACCTGGGAAACGTTCCCGGAGTACCTGGATGCACTGGAGTCCGGTAAACGAGACATCGACGTGGCCGCCTACCTGCCGCATTCCCCACTGCGGGTCTATGTGATGGGCCAACGCGGCGCCGACCGCGAGCCGGCCACCACCGAAGACCTCGCCAAGATGCGAGCGCTGGCCACTGAAGCCATCCAAGTCGGAGCGCTCGGGTTCGCGTCCTCCCGGCTCACTATTCACAAGACCGAGAGCGGCGCCCCGATCCCCAGCTACGACGCGGCCCGGCAGGAGATCGAAGAGATCGCCCGTGGCGTCGTCGACGGCGGCGGCGGGCTCCTGCAGTTCGTGCCCGACATCCCGGCCGGGGGTTATCAGCCGGTGCTGCAGACGGTGTTCGACGTCGCCGAGGACGTCGGGCTGCCGGTGACCTTCACGCTGGTCGTGGGCAACGCGGGAGATCCGACGTGGCCGGACGCCATCACGATGATCGAGAAGGCCAACAGTGCCGCCGGAGGCGGCGACATCCGAGTGTCGGCGCAACTGCTGCCCCGTCCGATCGGGCTGATCATTGGACTGCAACTGTCGGCCAACCCGTTCGTGCTGTACCCGAGCTATCGCGAGATCGCGCACCTGCCGCTGGCCGAGCGGGTCGCCGAGATGCGCAAGCCCGAAGTACGCGCCCGTATCTTGGCCGACAAGCCCGGCCAGGGCCATCCGATCCTTTATGTGGCCCAGATGTGGGATTGGATCTTCCCGTTGGACGACAACCCCAACTACGAGCCGAACCCCTCCGACAGCATCGGCGCCCGGGCCCGGGCCCGTGGTGTCAACCCGATGGAGGAGGCCTACGACCGGCTCCTTGACGACGACGGACGGGCCATGTTGCTGGTCGCCACCAGCAACCTGGAGAACAACTCGCTGGACACCGTCGGCAAACTTCTGCACCGCGACGATGTGGTGCTCGGGCTGGGTGACGGGGGCGCCCATTACGGCATGATCTGCGACGCCAGCTACTCCACGTACTTCCTGGCGCACTGGGCGCGCGATCGCAAATCGGGGCGGTTCAGCGTTGCCGAGGCTGTCCGCGAACTCACTTCCGTGCCGGCCCGCATCGCCGGGCTGGCCGACCGTGGCCGCATCGCCACGGGCTTCAAGGCCGACCTCAACGTCATCGATCACGCGGCGTTGCGGCTGCACAAGCCGGTTATCGCCCACGATCTGCCCGCCGGCGGCCGTAGGCTGGATCAGACAGCGGAAGGCTATGTCGCGACAGTGGTTTCCGGCGAAGTGATAGCTGAGAACGGCGTGCCCACCTCCGCACGCCCGGGCAAGCTGGTCCGCGGCCGTCAGCCGGCACCCGCCGCGGCTGACGGGTTGCTGTATGCCGGCTGAGAATTGGCGGTAGCGGGTTGCCCGATATGCCCACGGTAACGGGCTGCGCCGGGTAGGTTTGGGTCGTGACAAGCCCGCATTTCGCGTGGTTGCCGCCAGAGATTAACTCGGCATTAATGTTTGCCGGTCCCGGTGCGGGACCGCTACTTTCTGCTGCCTCCGCATGGGGCGGTTTAGCCGAGGACCTTGCATCTGCGGTGTCGTCATTCAGCTCCGTTACCCAGGAACTGACTACCGGATCATGGCAGGGGGCCTCGGCGGCCGCCATGATGGTCGTCGCCACCCAGTACATGAGTTGGCTCAGCGCCGCGGCGGTCCAAGCGGAACAGGCGGCGGCACAAGCCGCTGCCACGGCGGCCGCATTCGAGACGGCGGTGGCCGCCACCGTGCAGCCTGCGGTGGTGGCGGCCAACCGCGGCCTGGTGCAGATGTTGGCCTCGACGAACTTCTTCGGCATGAACTGGCCAGCGATCATGGACACCGAGTCGGCCTACGAGCAAATGTGGGCGCTGGACGTGGCAGCCATGGCGAACTACCACTTCGATGCATCGGCGGCGGCCGCTCAGCTGGCACCCTGGCAGCAGGTGCTGCGCAATCTCGGTATCGACATCGGCAAGAACGGCCAGATCAACTTCGGCTTCGGCAACACCGGCAGCGGAAACATCGGCATCGGCAACAGCGGCAGCGGCAACGTCGGCGCCGGCAACAGCGGTAGTGGCAACCTGGGTATCGGCAACACCGGCAACAACAACCTGGGTCTGGGAAACTTCGGCAGCAATAGCCTCGGCATCGGCAACACCGGCAGCGATGCCTTTGGCATGGGCCTCACCGGCGACCGCCGATTCGGGTTCGGGGGGTTCAACTCCGGCAGCGGCAACACCGGGTTCGGCAACTCTGGCACCGGCAACACCGGCTTCTTCAACTCCGGCAACGACAACATGGGCCTGGGCAACTCAGGCTCCCTGAACACTGGCATGGGCAACTCGGGCAGCGTGAACACCGGCTTCGGCAGCTCGATGGGCTACCTGGGCTCGGGCTTGCAAAATGCCGGCGTGGGCGGCGCCGGTCTGGAAGCGGGATTGGCCAACTCCGCGCACTACGCCACCGGCGGCCTGGGTACGGCGGCATTGAGCTCCGGACTGCTCAGCTCGGCCCTGGCCAACACCGGCGGCCTGCACACCGGTCTGGCGGGAGCGTTGAACTCGGGCTTGAGCAGCACACCCGCCGTTGCCCCGGGGTCCGCACCCGCCGCCGACGCAAGCCCAGGCTCCGTCACCGCAAACCCGACCAGTAGCCCGGCGGCCAACACGGGCTTGCGGACGTCCGCCAGCACCCCGGTGACGGGCTTTGTGAACACCACCGCCAGTGAGTCGGGAGCGCGGACCACGCTCGGGCGCGAGCCCGGCGTCGGCGCCCCGAGTCTGCCGAATTCGGGCATCCCGAAGTCGACCTTCTATCCGCCGGGCGAGCGCGATACCGGCGACCAGAGCCGGGTCATCCAGTTCCCGATTCGTTCGGAGTAACCGGCGCCTATCCTCAGTTCATGGCCGCAAAGACCCACAAACCGGTCGACTTCCAGCGGTTGGCCGACACCTTACCGAGCTACCCGTTCGCCTATCTGATCACCGTCGACGACGACTTCCGCGCGCACACGGTGACCGTCGAGCCGGTGCTGCGCGATCTGGCAGTGCTCGATGTCGGGCTGATCGGCGGGGGCACCCGCACCAACCTGGCGCGGCGCGCCAACGTCACCCTGCTGTGGCCACCGTCCGCGCCGGGTGCCTACTCGCTGATCGTCGACGGCCGCGCCGAGATTTCCGACGAGGGCGCCGAGACGGTGCGCTGTGCGGTGGTTCCCACGCGTGCGTTGCTGCACCGCAACGCCGACTCCCCCGCGGTGGCCACGGGCTGCCTGCACGACTGCGTGGTGTTCTCGCTTCCGGGCGACACGGCGTCGTAACTACCGCAGGAAACGGCGAGGATTGCCGCCTGCGCTAGAGGCCACCGGATTCGCCTGCGATGGTCGTCGGTTCCTGCGGATCCACCTGACCAGTTCGATGATCCCCGCCAACGCCAGGGCCACACCTAGCGACACCCCGAACGCCACCAGCGGTTTGTCGTCGAAGGTATGCCCGCCGACAAAGCCGATCATCGTGTTGAGAGTCGCCCACAGGACGGCACCGACCGCGTCGAATGCCAGGAACCGGCGATAGGGGAAGTCCAGCACGCCGCAGGAGATTGTCGTCACCGTGCGACCACCGGGGATGAACCGGGCCACGATCACCAACGGGCCCCCGTGCCGTT
>JALHRH010000212.1:0-802 GCA_022841565.1 Mycobacterium sp.
TAGATGGTGGCGACCCGCTGCACGCGGGTCCCCCGCGTTTGCGGTCGCCACGGGTTAGATGGTGGCGACCCGCTGCACGCGGGTCCCCCGCGTTTGCGGTCGCCACGCCGAAAGGGACGGGATGGATATCGCTTCGGTCGACGAATTGCTCAGCACTACCCGATCGGTACGCAAACGTCTCGATCTGACCCGGCCGGTGAGTCGCGAGGTGATCATGGACTGCATACGCCTGGCGATGCAGGCGCCCACCGCCAGCAATGCGCAGGACTGGCGTTGGGTAGTGGTCACCGATCCCGACAAGCGCGCCGCCATCGCCGAGATCTATCGCAGTGTCGGCGCCGAGTATCTGGTCCATGCGGAGGCCAACGCGGCAGACCCACAAACCCAGCGCGTGTACCGCAGCGCGCTGAGCTTGACCGACACGCTGGCGCAGGTACCGGTGCACGTCATCCCCTGCCTGATGCAGTCCATCGACGAGAGCAGCAGGCTGGTCGCCGCGTCGGCCTGGGCGTCCATCATCCCTGCTGGCTGGAGTTTCCTGCTGGCCTTGAGGTCGCGCGGTCTGGGCTCGGTGTGGACGACCATGCACCTGGCCAAAGAACGCGAGGTCGCGCAACTGCTTGGTATTCCCGACCCGGTGACGCAGGCCGCCCTGTTCCCGGTGGCCTACACGATCGGGACCGAATTCCGGCCTGCGGCACGGCCGCCCCCGGAAACGATTACCTTCTGGGAGAAGTGGGGCGGCTGATGCAGTCCAGCTCGGTGCGCTACTACGTCGAAGCCCCGCCGGCGACGGTGTGGC
>JALHRH010000212.1:812-3529 GCA_022841565.1 Mycobacterium sp.
GGTACCGCCGAACTCGCCGGTGCCGCGGGTGGTGTGACGCCTGAGCTGATCGGGGTCGAAATGAGCTGCTCAGCCCGCTACCCTGGTTAGTTATGGGCTCTAAGCATGAGGCGCTACGCGTCGGCGCGGCAGCGCTGCTGGTCGCTGGCTGGTTCGGATCGCTAGGTATCGCCGCTGCCGATCCCGACCCGACGCCTTCTCCGGCGCCGACCCCCGCCCCGTCGGGGGCGCCGGTACCGGCGGGAGCACCCAAGACGACCATCGACCGCGACGGCATCTACACCGTCGGTACGGACATTGCGCCGGGTACCTACAGCTCTGCCGGACCAGTGGGCACCGGCACTTGCTATTGGAAACGGACAGGCAACCCCGATGGCGCGCTCGTCGACAATGCGATGAGCAAGAAGCCGCAGGTGGTACAGATCGAGCCGACCGACAAGACGTTCAAGACGAGCGGCTGCCAGCCATGGCTGCCGACCAGCGATGCTCCTCCACCCAACGTCTCCGGTCCACAGTTGCAAGCCAGCCTCGGGATTCTCAACGGCCTACTCGCGCCCAATGGTCAACACGGCCCCTAAGCCGCCGGGTGGCCCCGGGGAGTTGCACCCCGGGGCTCCCACAGAACCGTGCTTAACAGTCTCCCGTTACACGGCTCGTCTCATCTAATCCGTCAGAATTCGGTCATCCAGGCCCAGTGGGCGAACAGGCGGGGCTGCCGCTGCAGCAGCCCGTTCCACCACCGTTTGGCCTTCTTGAACGACCTCAACCGCTGGAACTTCCGCCGCGCCCACCGCACCAGGTAGGTGTTGATGCGCCGCAGCAGAACATAGATCTCGGTCCGATAGAACTTGCCGTAATAGGTCATCCAGCCGCGCACGATCGGATTGATCCACGCGGCCAACCCGGCCAGATCGTTGGTGGTGCGCAGGTGAAGACGCCAACCCCGGATTTCCGCGCCCTTTGTTTTGAGGGCATCGGTGCCCATCGCGGGCAAAAACGCGCTGAACATGCTCAGCCCGTCCCTGGTCTGCGCTTTCCTGGCCCGAAACGTGTACCCCAGGAACGTGAACGACGTGTTCTCATAGTCGAGGCGCCGCTTCCGATCTTTGCAGTAGACGATCTTGGTTTTCCTCGGGTGCAGCTGCAACCCGACCTCTGCCATTCGGACCCCCAACGCGGCCAACACTTCTCTGGCCTGGCGCTCAGTCGCGCAATGCACGACGGCGTCGTCGGCGTAACGTTCGAACTGGACGGTGGGGAACTCCCTTTCCAGCCAGGAATCGAACGCATAGTGCATGAACAGGTTCGCCAAAACGGGTGATACCGCCGACCCCTGTGGGGTTCCACGGTCACGCGCAGCCAGCCTGCCATCGGGCATGAGGATCGGGGCCACCAACCACCGCCTCACATACAGCACAATCCACCGCTGCTGGTGAGTGGTGTTCGCGGCCACCGCCTTGATCATCAGTTCGTGGTCCACAGAATCGAAAAATCTGCTGACGTCCAAATCAATGACCCAGTCCTTCTGCCAGCACCTTTCGCGGCATCTCGCGACCGCGTCCAACGCACCCCGCGCCGGTCGATACCCGTAGGAGTCGTCATGAAAGATCGACTCCGTCCGTGCTTCCAGCGCCAACGCGGCCGTTGTCTGCGCCACGCGATCAGCCACCGTAGGTACTCCGAGGACCCTCGTCCCGCCACCGTGCGGCTTGGGTATCTCCACCGCACGCACCGCAGGTGGAAAGTACGTCCCCGACGACATCCGATTCCAGATCCGATACAGATTGTTCTGCAGATCGGCCTCGAAGTCCTCGACAGACAGCCCGTCCACCCCGGCGGCACCCTTGTTCTCCCGGACCTGCTTCCACGCCCGCCACACCAAACGCTTGGGTATGTCGAACGGTTTTTCTTCCGGACCCGTCTTGCCCACTCGTCTCCTCCCGGGGATTCCCGGTTGCTCGGGTAAACAACACCAGATGAGCCGGCCCCTTCGCTCCACCCCCATTACCGGGGCTTCATCACTACTACGAGCCGGTCCGCCGGCACGCGCCGCGACGGTACTCAACACCTCCGGTTTCAGCCGTTCGGTGCGCTCCCTCTCGCCCCACCACCCACCAAGGGCGGCAGTCAGTTTCGACACGCGCCTTCCCACGTTCCGCACACAAGCCGCAGACCAGGCTCACGCCACCTGCACGCCGGACACCACCCGGCCAATAAGCGGACACCCGCCGGGCTCATCCCGGGATTGCATTGAAACCCCGGTTTTGATGCCAGTTCCTAAATCTCGACGCTTCCACAGTGGTTCACTTGCGTTCGTCTTCCTGGTCCCCACCTGACGGTTCTTACCCCGCCTTTTCCTCGACGCTCAGCACGACAGTCATCAGCTAACGCACCTCGAGGTGGTTTGACGCCTCCCTCCGCAGGGCGACGCCGAAGGGCCACAGCCTTCATCTCCTGTGCAGCAAGCACTTTCAGACAGTCGTCTCCTACATGACGACTCCTTTCTGCGCGTCGTGGCGCAAAGGACTAGATCGCCACGACAGTTCGAGTTGTCGGTGCGTTGCGGCGAGCCGGTCAACGGAGCTGTATCGACGGCGAAAAGGCTCTGGCCCGCCCCTCACCAGGTTGCAGCCGCGGCAACGGGCTCGTTTCAAGGGGCACGCCAGCTGATCAGCACGCGGCCGTAGACCAGTCTTCGGACCCGGGCTTGCGGCAGC
>JALHRH010000212.1:3539-10210 GCA_022841565.1 Mycobacterium sp.
ACCCATGACGTTGCGTGCCAGAAAACTTCCCGCAGCGATGGTTTGACGAAGGTGACCACAGCCAGGGTCCCGCCCGGCTTCACCAGGCGGGCAAGGCGCGTCAAAGCCGCGCGTGTGTCGTCAATGTGGTGCAGTGCGGCGTTGGAAACCACCGCGTCGAAGCCGGACAACTCGGTAGTCATGACGTCGCCGTGGGTCCAGTGAACTGGCGCATCCGGGAACCGGTCGGCAGCGCGCTTAAGGACGGACTTGTCGATGTCCAGGGCGACGACTTTGGGTATCCGCTCGGCCAACCGGGCGGCCAAAAAGCCGTCACCGCAACCCACGTCGAGAACCCGGCCAGCGCCGGCAGGCACCCGGGCGTCGACCAAGGCGTTGTAGTGGATGTTGATGTTCCACGGTTGTTCCGCCGACACCTCGTCCAACGTAGCCTTCGGCGGTGCCGTTTCGCCGACGTGGTGCCTTCGATGGGGACGCTCACCGCCCCAGATCGACTACCCGCTGAAGGTCGCCGGCGCACGTCTTGACGACCTTGGCCAACTCCAAACCCGCCTTGTCGGCGGCCTTGAAATCCATCGACGAAGCACAGCCGCAGGCGGCACTCATATGGGCGGTCGCGGCCTCGGCATTGCACTCGGCGTCGCTGAGGGCTGCCACGAGCTCACCGATTCCCGCCCGCACGGGTGCAGGTAAGCCGTCGGCCGAACCGGAGCCGGACGCCGTTAGGCGGGCCAGGTGCAGCACCGAGCCGGCGAGCAGAGTCATCTGCGCGGCCTGTCGATCTGCGCCTTCGACGGCGCCGCGATCCTTCCAGCGCAGCGGCGCGAACCGCACCAGCAGGCGCGCGTGATACCGGGCTTCGATGAGGTCGTCCAGCCTTTCGTGCACCTGATCCGCTGCCGGCACGAGCCGATCTGGTTGAGCCAGAACAGCTTTCAGAGCCTTCCAGACACCGACCCGGGCGTCTCGCAGGACTGTCATCGGGTTGGCCGGAAACAGCAGCAGGCTCAGCACCAGAGCCAGACCGCCGCCGATCATGGCTTCCTGTAGGCGCTCGAAGAGGCGATCACCGCCGGTGATCGCCATCACCAGGATCGCCGAGCCGGCGGTCTGATTGGCGAACGTCAGGCCTTCGCCGAGGAATCCATGGCCGATCAACACCGCAAGGCACAAGGCGACAAAGACCGCCCCTGACATCGCGATCCATTCGCGGCCGAGCAGCAACTGCACCGCCGCCCCCAGGCTGATTCCCAATGCGACGCCGCAAATGTTCTGGATCACCCGTTGCGCGTGAAACACGTTACTGGCCGACAGCGTTACCGCCGCGGTGATCGGCGCGAAGAACGGGTCCGGGTGACCCAACAGGTCGTGGGCGATGTACCACGCCAGGCCCGCGGCGCCCGCCGCCTGCACAATCGCCCACAACACCTCGCCGAGACGGCGAGCGGCCGGGCGACCGTTACCTCTAGTCCTGGTGAGCAGCGAAGCGTTCATGACGCTTGCTTACACCAGCCTCAGCGAATGATGTACTCGTGCAGGGTTTGGCTGACTCCCTCACTGACCGTGACGTAGCCCTGACCGTCGGGATGGAAAGCGATTGCTTCACCCTGGGTTTCACTGACTGCCGGCCCGGCGACCGGTTGCTGACTGAACGGCGACCAGGCGCTGCTACTAGGCGCGCGATCCCACAGCAGCACATCGCGATAGGTCCGCAACGCCAGCTGCGAGCCGTCCGGCGAGAAGTCGGCGCCGGTGACGAGTTGGGACGAAGAACGCGACAAGTCAAGGCTTGCAACCTGATTCCACTGGGTGGCAGCGTTGCTGCTGCCCGCACCGGTCCACCCGCTGTCCGGCGCGGAGAATACCCGGGAGACATCGCCGCTGGTCTTCTCGACGACCATGAGATTGTGTGTCTTCGGGTCGACCGCCAGCGCCTCGGAGTTGATTTTCTCGCCGCCCGGATATTGCAGTCGAAGTTGCTGCACCCCGGACAGCGAGCCATTTGTCGGATTGCTCGCGGTACCGGTGACCACCGGCTCGGGAACTCGGTAGACGGTGACGCTGCTGCGCGACAGACCATTGTCTCCGATATCGCCGACGTAGATGTACGACCTGCCGTCGGGGCCCTTGGCCACCTCGATATCCTCCCAGTCACTGGCCGTTGCGCCACTGAGCTGGTAGGTGCCCAGCGTCTGGCCGGTCTTTGCATCGACCGCGAAGATGCGTGCGGTGTCTCCGGAATCGTTGTGCAGCCAGTAGACATCCGGGTTATTGATGCCGGCGTCGACGCCGGAGATCTCCTTGAGGTTGCTGTCGGTGATGGTCCCGCCGTTGGAAGAACGGATATTGCCGTCACGGGCGGCATCAACGGCGTTCTGCCCGGACGGGTGACCCGGGTCGGGCGGATTGCCTGGATCGCTCGGCACGCTCACCTTGGTTCCGGACGCCCCCTGCGCGCCGTCGTTGCCGTACAACCACCCGCCGCTGCCGCCGCGGCCACCCGCTGGTGCGGGTCGGGCAGCGTCGACGCCGGCGCCACCCTGACCACCCGCACCGCCGTTACCGATCAGCCCCGCACTGCCACCGTTGCCCCCGGTCTGCCCGGGCGCGCCCGATGCGCCGTTGCCGCCATTGCCGTACAGCAGGCCACCGGGTCCGCCGTCCTGCCCTGTGCCGGGCCGTCCGTCGCCGCCGTTTCCGATCAGCGGACGACCCAAGAGCGTCCGGGTGGGTTGATTGATCAGATCAAGGGCCCGCTCAAGCGGGTTGATGTTGGCCAGTTCCGCCGCGGCGTACGCACCGGCGCCCGATGTCAGCAGCCGCACGAACTGCAGGTGGAATGCCTCGACCTGCGCGCTAAGCCCCTGGTACTCCCGTGCGTAACCGGCGAACAGCGTGGCTATGCCCAAGGACACCTCGTCTTCGGCCGCAGCCACAATCGTCGTGGTCGGCAACGCCGCCGCGACATTCGCGGCGGTCAGCGTTGAGCCGATTCCCGCCACCTCCGTCGCCGCCGACGACAACGACTCCGGGACCGCTACCAGGTATGACATCGCCGCCCTTCCAGACCAGCCACATAATCAATCGGCTGATCGTATGCATGCCGCACACTAGGTCGGGCCGTTTTCGCGCAAATAATCAATCAGTCGATAGTTTAGAGCCGGTTCGGCACGCCTTGCTCAACAGTTCTTCGTGACATAGCCCTGCCGTGCACCCAATCCCGCGGTCGAAGACGCCAGGTCCGGCGTGCGTACTCCAACTCGGTGTACGGCCACTGGGTCACCACCCGGCCGCTGGGCGAGCGGAAGTAGCTGTCGCACTGCGTCCAGATGGAGCGCTCCAAGTCCGCCGAGAGCCGTTCGTTGTACCGTTTCTCGGCCTCCGGACACACATCGAGGTATCCCCCGCGGCGGGCGAGGCGAGAAACCGCGCTGGCGACCAACCGGGCTCCCGCCTCGAGGATGTAGACGATCGAGTTGCCGCCCTGGTTGGTGTTGGGCCCGTAGAGCATGAAGAAATTCGGGAATCCCGACACAGCCACACCCAGGTACGCGCTGGGGTCCAATCCCCAACGCTCGTGCAGCCGTTGTCCGTTCGCGCCGAACACCTCTATGCCGGATAAATAGTGTGATGTCTCGAATCCGGTGGCCAGTATCACGGCGTCGACGTCGACCACCGAGCCCGCAGCGGTGCGAATTGACGTCTTGGTGACCCGCTCGACAGGATCGGTGACGAGTGTGACGTTGTCGCGTTGCAGCGCTCGGTAGAAGTCGTCGCCCAACAACACGCGTTTGCACCGGAACGGATAGTCCGGCGTCAGGGCGCGGCGCAGCCGCTCGTCGGGCACGGCGCGTTCCAGGAAAGACGTCGCGAACTGCGATCGCGCCGCGACAATCGGGTCGTCGCCCACGATGGCGGTGTTGTCGTGCTGGAATTTCCAGATCTGCCAACGCTTCCGGCGCGCGGCCAGCGGGTTACGCCGGAACTGCGCCAATTCGCTTGCGCTGTAGGGCCGGTCCTCCTTGGGCACCATCCATGGCGGTGTCCGCTGGAACACCGTGAGGTGTTCGGCGATCTTGGCGAGTTCGGGAATGACCTGCACTCCGCTGGCGCCGGTACCGATCACCGCCAACCGTTTGCCCGCGAGATCGACGCCGTGGTCCCACTGCGCAGTGTGCATGAGGGTGCCGTCGAAATCGGGCAGACCCGCGATATCGGGACGTCGCACGGATCCGAAAAGCCCAGCGGCGCAGACGACGACGTCGACAACCAGGTCCTGACCAGATCCTCGCCGATCCAGCTGGAGATTCCATTGCCCAGCATCGTCGTCCCAGCGGGCCGACAGTACTTTCGTCCCCAGCATGAGGTGGCGACCGAGATCGAAATCGTCGACCACCGATTCCAAGTAGGCCAATATCTCGGGCTGCCGAGCGTAGGTGCGGCTCCAGGACCTGTTGATTGCGAACGAAAACGAATAGAGATGGCTCTGGATGTCGCAGGCCGCACCCGGGTAGGTGTTACGCCGCCACGTCCCGCCGACGCCATCGCCGGCTTCAATGATCACCAGGTCGTCGATGCCCGCGCGGCGCAGCGCAACCGCGGCGCCCAGTCCACCGAACCCTGCACCGATGATCGCCACTTTCGGCGAAGGCCGGCGTCGGGTGGCCGCCCTGATCCGGCCGAAGAGATATCTCACGAAACGTCTTGCGACGGGCGAATCTCGAACCCGGCCAGATCCTCGGTGGCCCGCCAGGCGGCCAGCAGGTCGGCGTATTCGGTAGGGCCACCGAAGAAGAAGCTGCCCTGCCGGGTCTTGGCGTCCGCCTTGCCTTCTCGGTTGTAGTACCCGGGCGTGCACGTCTTGGCCCGTTCGGTTGTAGCCGCCGACCGCTGCACCACCGTGTCCACCCACGCGGCTTCGGCAGCCGCCGATGCCTCGACCTCTGCGGCGTCGTGTTCCAGGGCCCAAGCGATGATCCATGCGGCATGCGTAGCCTGTACGTCCAGCAGATAAGGAAAGTTCACGGTCAGCCCCGCCTGGGCGATGCTTTCGATGAAACAGTTGGGGAAACCGTTGGCGCACAGGCCCTGGAAGGTTCGCACCCCGTCGCGCCACCGCTCGGTCAGCGTCACTCCGTCGCGGCCGATCAGCTCGAACCCGGTGCGACGACAATAGTCGGTGCCGACCTCGAAACCCGTCGCGAAGATCAGGCAATCAAGCTCGTAGTTCACCCCGTCGACCATCACCCCAGTCTTGGTGATCTGCTGCACGCCCCGTCCGCGGGTGTCGACCAGAGTCACGTTGTCACGGTTGAACGTCTGCAAGTATTGGTCATGGAAGCAGGGCCGCTTACAGAAGTAGCCGTACCAGGGCTTCAACGCTTCCGCGGTCGCACGGTCAAACACGAGTTCGTCGACGCGTGCCCGGATCTCCTCCATCTTGGCGAAGTCCGCGATCTCGATATCCCGGGTGCGTTGCTCGGGACGGACGGTCGCGTCGACGTCGTGGCGCATCACGGGAAGCTTGCGGGTGATGCTCGTCCAGGCATCGGCGACGAGATCCTCCTCCGCGTGCCCACCGGAGGTGAGTACCTGAAAGTTCTCGATCCGCTTACGCTGCCAACCCGGTTGTAATGTGTTGGCCCACAAAGGATCCGTGGGACCGTCGGCGCGGATGTCGACTGAGGAGGGGGTGCGCTGGAAGACGTACAGCCGTTGCGCTGCAGCGCCGAGGTGTGGCACACACTGCACGGCGGTGGCCCCGGTGCCTATGATGCCAACTCGTTTGTCCGCCAGGTTCTCCAATTGCCGGCCGGTGTAGCCGTAGTCCCAACGGCTGGTGTGAAACGTGTGGCCATCGAACTCATTGATGCCCGTAATACCGGGCAGCTTCGGTTTAGCCTGGTAGCCGTTGGCCATCGAGACGAATCTCGCGCGCATCTCATCGCCGTGGTTCGTCTTGATGATCCAGCGGGAAGTGTCTTCCTCCCAACGGATTTCATTCACGTCGGTCTGCAGGCAGGCGTTCCGGTACAGATCGTAGTGTTCGGCGATACGCCGGCAGTGCGCGAAGATTTCCGAGCCCTTCGCGTACTTCTGTTCGGGGATGTAGCCGAGTTCTTCCAGCAGCGGGATGTACACGTAGGACTCGACGTCGCAGGCAATCCCGGGGTAGCGGTTCCAGTACCAGGTGCCGCCGACGTCGGCCGCGCGGTCGATCAGCCGGATGCTCTCCACCCCGAGTTGGCGCAGCCGCACGCCGGTCAACAAGCCGCCGAATCCGGCGCCGACGATCGCCACATCCACCTCGTCAGTGACCGGCTCCCGGGTGAAGTTCTTGTCTGCCCAGGGGTCGTCGGCAAAGCGGGCGAACTCCCCGGCGATTTCCAGGTACTGCGCGATCCCGTCGGGGCGCAGCCGCCGGCCGCGCTCGTGCGCGTACTTCTGGCGGAGCGCTTCGACGTCGAAAATGTGCCCAACAGTCCCGGTCAATCTCTCGACCCCACTTCCGGTGAGCCGACATTATAATCGATCGATTGATCGTATCAAGGAGATGCTAGTGGTGTGTCCTGAATTTAGCTGATTTTTTCGAGGGCGATGCGTCCGCGGGCGACTTTGGCGAGGATGGATTCGGCGGTTGCTGTCCAAACGTATGGGCGTGGGGCGTCGTT
>JALHRH010000213.1 GCA_022841565.1 Mycobacterium sp.
AGATCCCGAATCTCCTGAATGAAGTCGCGATCCAGCGTAAATGGCCGGGGCACCAGGTTGGGGATATAGCGCCCGATGATCACCTCGGGATCCTGGTCGCGTGGCAAAAGGCGCTCCAGGGAACGGCGGAATTCGGCTACCCCGACCCGCAGCACCCGTGAGTGGAACGGCACGTCGATGCCCGGTACCAGGATGAAAGACCGTTTCCCGCCGGTGATTTCGCGTCGCCGCTCTACCTCTGCCTCAAGCGCTTCCAGCCCGCGCACGGTGCCGGCGATCGCGTACTGCGAGCCGCGCAGGTTAAAGTTGACGATCTCCAGGAATTCCCCGGTGCGCTCGGCGATCGCGGCCACGAAGTCGGTGACCTCGTCGTCGGGCAGGTCGATCTGCGAGGGTCGTATCGCCGCCAACCGGTAGTTGGAGCGGCCCAACTCGTCGCGCGGGACGATGTCGTGCATCTTGGATCCGCGGTGGAATACGGCCTCCAGCAACGCATCGAGTTCGAAGACGCCGCTGACGCAGGCGAGCGCGGTGTACTCCCCGACCGAGTGCCCACAGGTGATCGCGGTTTCCACGAAGGCGCCCTGCTCGCGCATCTCGGCGACCTGCGCGGCCGCCACCGTGGCCATCGCCACCTGGGTGAACTGGGTCAGGAACAACACACCGTCCGGATGGTGGTAGTGCACTCCGCTGGCGATGATGCTGGTCGGGTTGTCGCGAACCACGTGCAGCACCGAAAACCCCAGCGTGTCGCGGGTGAATCGGTCGGCCTCGTCCCACACCTTGCGGGCAGCCTTGGACCGGGCCCGGACATCCATGCCCATGCCCTTGTGCTGGATGCCTTGACCGGGGAACGCGTAGACCGTCTTTGGCGCGGCCAACCGTGCGGTAGCCGACATCACCAGGTCCGACCCGATGCGGGCGGCAACCTCCAAAACCTCTGCGCCCTGGTCGATCCCGACGCGCTCGACTCGGAAGTCCACTTCGTCGCCGGGGCGCACCATGCCGAGGAACCGAGCCGTCCAGCCGATCAGCCGGGCCGGCGGCCGGGCCTGCCCGTCGGTTGCTGTCACCGCGTGCTGAGCAGCGGCAGAAAGCCACATGCCATGCACGATCGGCGATCCCAGACCCGCCAGCAGAGCGGCGGCCTTGTCGGTGTGGATGGGATTGTGGTCCCCGGACACCTCCGCGAACGGGCGCATGTCGACCGGGGCCCCGATCGTGACGTCGCGACGGCGCCGGCGCGGGGTGTCGGTGGCGTTCTCGGAGACCGCGCCGCCGGCCCGGGCCGGATCGGTGAGTTCGGCGGTTCCGGTGCGGCCGAGGATCGCGAACCGCTCATCGAGGGTGGCGACAACGACGCCGTCGCTGCCGGAGACGGTGACCGTGACCGGTACGACGCGGCCCATGTCGGTGTCGATGGCGTTGGAAGCGGTTGCGGCGATGGTCAATTGGGCCGGGACCTGCGGCAGCCGGCCGGCCATCCGGACGGCGTGGTCCAGGTGTACCAGGCTGAGCAGACCTTCCACCACGGGCTCACCGGCGTCGGTCGTCGCCGCGCCGATGGCCGCGAAAACCGCTGGCCAGCAATGTCCGACAAGCGCGTCGGGCACGGTGGTGAGGCTGGGCGCCAGTGGCTCACCGAAGGTGGCCGTGACACCGGTATGGTCGGCGACACGTTCGGGGTCCCAGTCCACCGTCACCGTGGCCGTGCCGTTGGTGAGCTGGGGAAGCGACTCCGGTCCCTCGGCGCCGGCCGCGATGGCTAGCACGCAGCGCATCGCGGCGGTGGCGTCGTCGTTAGATACCACCGGTATGCCGCCGTCGATGGTGTTGGCGGGCAGCGTGAATTGAATGTCGATCCAGGTGCCCGACACCGGCACACTGAGTGTGACGCCCGCACCGTCGGACGTCACCTGCAGCCTGGACCCGGTGGAGGTGTGCGTGGCAGTGCGGTTTTCGTGTACCTGCCAGTCGCCGGGTTCGCCGATCCGATGCACCGGGTTGATGGTGGTGCGGCCCGCCCACAGCACGTCGGGCGCATCGAGCACCACGGCCAGCGGTCCGCGGATGTCGGCGCGACCGAGACGGCGCGAGGTGACATCCCGGGGCTCGGCGCCCGATGATGCCAGCACCTCGAGCACTTCATTTATCGCGGCCTGCTCGAACCGGCCCAACAGCTCACCGACGGGTTCGTCCATCCGGGTGATACCGGCGACGGCCGCGGGGCCCGGGATGATGCATACCTGGTCGGCGTCGTAGCGAGCATCGTGGGCCTGCCACAGCGAGTCGCTGCGCCACCAGCGCCGGACGTCCTTATCGATGACCGGCACGAAGTTGACCGGCTTGCCCAGGGTCTTGCACAGGGAGATGAAGAAGGGGACGTCGGCGGGGTGCAGTTGCACGGTCTGCGCGTCGGGGTAGTGCGCTAGCAGGGTGGCGACGGCCCGCTCCGGGTCCTCCAGCAACCCCTCGTCGTTGAAGAGAGTTTCCACCGGGCCGAAATCCTGTGCATGCAACCGCGCTTCGGCGCGTTTGAGCATCTCCTCGAACCGGTCGCGCCAGGTGTCGGCCAGCCACGGGCTGCCTGGCGCGGCGGTGTCGGCAGTCGAATTGCCTTCTCCGATAGCCAGTTCGACGTAGCGCTGCAGCCATTGCAGGTAGGTCATCTCCGCGACGTCGCCGAAGTATGGCTTGGCGGTCTTGGCCATCGCGGCGATGATCTCGTCGCGACGCTCGGCAACCGCGTCCGCGTCGCCGGCCACCTCGTCGAGCAGCTGCCCGCAGCGCGAGGCGCTGTTGTCGATTTCGTGGATGTCCGCGCCGAGCTGGCTGCGGCTGGAAGCCATGCCGCCCTGCGCTTTTCCGGCGCTGATCCACTGATCGGTGCCACCGGTTTCGACCAACATCTTCTTGACCGAGGGCGATGTGGTGGACTCCAGCGTCGCCATCGCAGCGGTGCCGACCAGGATGCCGTCGATCGGCATCAACGGAAAGCCGTAGTCCTGCGCCCAGCGCCCGGACAGGTAGTCGGCGGCCCGCTCGGGCGTGCCGATGCCGCCGCCGACGCAGACGGTGATGTTCGCGCGCGACCGCAGTTCCGAGTACGTCGCCAGCAGCAGGTCGTCCAGGTCCTCCCAGGAGTGGTGGCCACCGGCGCGGCCCCCCTCCACGTGCATGATCACCGGCCGGGTGGGCACCTCGGTGGCGATGCGGATCACCGAGCGGATCTGTTCGATGGTTCCGGGCTTGAAGACGACGTGGCTGATGCCGATGTCGTTGAGTTCCTCGATCAGTTCGACGGCGTCCTCGAGGTCCGGGATGCCCGCGCTGACCACCACCCCGTCGATCGCCGCACCGGACTGCCGGGCCTTCTGCACCAGTCGCTTGCCGCCCAGCTGCAACTTCCACAGGTACGGGTCTAGGAACAAGGCGTTGAATTGATACGTGCGGCCGGGCTCGAGCAGCCCGGACAGCTCCGCGACACGGGCGGCGAAGATCTCTTCGGTGACCTGCCCGCCGCCGGCGAGCTCGGCCCAGTGCCCGGCGTTGGCCGCGGCGGCCACGATTTTGGCGTCAACCGTGGTCGGGGTCATACCGGCCAGCAGGATCGGCGACCGGCCGGTCAACCGGGTGAACTTGGTAGACAGTTTGACCCTGCCGTCGGGCAGGCGTACGACGGTCGGCGCGTAGCTCGACCAGGCGCGGGCCACCTCCGGGGTGGCACCGACAGTGAACAGGTTGCGCTGACCGCCGCGGGTGGCCGCGGGCACGATGCCGATGCCTAGACCACGGATCACCGGCGCGGTTAGCCGGGTGAGGATGTCACCTGGGCCTAGGTCGAGAATCCAGCGCGCGCCGGCGTTGTGCACACGGGTGATCTCATCGACCCAGTCGACCTTGCGGACCAGGATGGCCTCGGCCAGCTCGCGGGCGAGCCCGACATCCAGGCCTACCTTTTCGGCCCAACGTCCAACGATGTCGATGCCGTCGGACAGCCTCGGTGTGTGGAAGCCGACCTCGACCTTGACCGGGTCGAAGACCGGGGCAAAGACGTCGCCCCCGCGCAGCTTGCTCTTGCGGTCGGCTTCTTCCTTCTCGGAGATCTGCTGGCAGTAGAGCTCGAAGCGAGACAGTTGCTCGGGCGTTCCGGTGATGACGACCGAACGGCGGCCGTTGCGGATGGACAACACCGGCGGGAGCACCGTGCGGACGTCCTGGGCGAACTCGTCGAGCAACTGGCTGATGCGCGCCGGGTCGGCGTTGGTGACCGAGACCATGGGCGGCCGATCGCCGAGAACCGAGATACCGCGCCGACGAGCCACCAGGGTTCCGGCCGCACCGATCAGCTGGCCCATCGCCAGCAGTTCCACGTCGCGCGCGCCGCCCGCCTTGAGCGCCTCGACCGCCAGCACGCCCGCCGAGTGTCCCGCCAGCGCTACCGGCGGGGTTTCGATCAGGTCCATGCCTTGCCGGGCCAGTGCGCGCGTGGCGGCGATCTGGGTCAGCAGCACGCCCGGTATCGACACGGCGGCCGACGTCAGATGCTTTTCCGAAGGAATCGTGTCCTCGGCCGCCAGTGCACGTACCCACTGCAGCGGCTCGAAGCCGATCGGACGTACCACGACCAATTCTTTGGTAACCGGCTCGAGCAGCAACGACACCTCGCCGACCAGCTCCGCCAGTTCGGATTCGATCCCGGCCCCGGATACCAGTTCCTCCAGCGTCTCCAGCCAGGCGCCGCCCTGTCCGCCGAACGCAACCGCATACGGCTCGCCCGCCGCCAGACGATCGACCAGTGCATGGGTGCTTTGCGGTCCACTGCCGTCGCGATCCGCCGAGAACTCACCTCCCTGCGCTGGGGAACCCCCGTCGTGCTCGTGGATCGTCACCTTCAAATCTCCCTGTATGCGTCTGTGTTCGCGTATAAGCGTCGGTTACGTCTCGGTGTTCGCTCGGCCGGTTCCGGGCCGCCCCCGCACGAGGGCCGCGTCAATCCCGGGCGATTCAGCACCGAATCGCAGCCGACGGTCGTCTGACCGGTGCATTGTCGGCGGCTGGTACCGGGATCGAGCGCGCCATCAACCTGCATCGGACCCCATAAGAGTGTCATAAGGATCGGTACAGTTTTTTTACTTCGATTGGTTACTGACGAGTTCTACGCGCGGGTAACCGTGTCGTGGGTAACACTGGCTCAAACCGCCAGCGCGGACGTCTCGAACAAACGTCCTGCATGCAGGTGGTTACGGTCGAGTAGCTATAACAGCGCTGTTCAAAGCAGTATTGTTACCAAATCGTTATGTCAAAAAATTCTGTTGCGCCGGCCGCCCTTCGGGTTGCACGCCGAGCCCTCCACGATCCACCGGCGTAGCCGACGGTCGGTCCTGAGCGAACGAGTGTTTGCTGGAATGTTGGTCAGAGTCTTAGGAACCGGCGACTCAAGCCCACTGGCCAAATTGCGGCTTGAGAATTTCGTTGATGTCGACGCCGACGCCGCCCACCGTGCGCTTGTCGATCTCCACCTGGTGCAGATGAGCGGCCGGGTGGGTGTACCCCTTGGGCGAGCCCCAATTGTGCTGCCAGAAGTAAGCACCCAGACCGTCGTGGACCGCCCAGTCGATCGTTTTCGAGTTGGCGTATACGCCCGTGCGCTGGTGCCCGATTACCGACTCCCACGACCGCAGATACGGGACGATCTGATTCTTATACTGCTCTAGCGACGGGTCGTCATCGATCGACGCATAGATCGGGGCACCGGCGGGACCTCCGGCGGCGGCGTGCAGTTCCGCGCCGCGCTTGGCGTGCTGGATGCCGGCGGCGGCACCCCCAAGCCAGTCGGAGGTGCTGCCCTTGCCGAACTGGTAGCACGAGACGATCTTGAGGCCGCTTCCGTGCAGGTCGCGGGCCTCGGCGAGTTGGATCGGTTTCCCCAGCATCCAGTTGCCGCCCGGCCGGCGGTCCGAGACGTACCGGATCGCCCCGACCGCACCCGCGGCTCTGATCTGACTGGCCGGGATGACGCCGGCCGCATAGTCCAGCAAGGTGCCGAGCGACGCCGACGCCGGCGTGGCAATCAATGATGCCGTCGCGGCACCAAGCCCTAGCAGGCCCGGGGTAGCGGCAGCGAGTTTGAGCACGTCACGTCGAGACACCGACACATGCCACAGGGTACGCAACAACCCCATTTGACCCGGGGACCTCAACAGTCACATATGCATCACGTTGTCGCAACGGCGCCCAATCGAGACTGGAGCGCTCCCGCCGCACCCAGCAGTGCATAGGGCCCGGTCACCGCGACCAGGCTCAGCAGGGTGCGGATCCGTTGATCGCCCCGCTCGAGTTTGCGCAGTTCGATGACCGCATTGACGTTGTCCAACATGTCGACCATGAGGCCGATGAGCTGCCACCGCCGCCGGTTTGGTTCGTCGCTGCCGAGATAGCCGATGCCGAGCGCCAGCGCACGGGCTCCGAAGATGCGGATCATGTATTTCATCTCGGTGGTCAGCACGCTGTCTGGCGCGCCATTCATTCGGGTCTGAGAGCGCGGGGACACAAAGGCACTGGCGCCCAGAATGATTCGGCCGACAGCCGCCGCGGTAAACGCATGCCGCAGGATTTTCGGCTGCGACGGCAACGCCGCGTCTTTGGCAAGTGGTGTGCTCATATTCGCAGTCTCAGCCGTCGCGATCAGCATGTCGATTACCTACGAGGTAGTGGTTCAGCCGCCGCACCGGCGGTAAGTTCCACAGATGTCTGCCGGGGATTCCGTGCGCGAGTGGCGAACCCACCGGCGCATCAGCCAGATGGAGTTGGCGCATCAGATCGGCGTTTCGCCACGCCACATCAGCTTCGTGGAAACCGGAAGGTCCAATGCGAGCCGGGCGCTGCTACTGCGCATCGGCGAGTCTTTGGACCTGCCGCTGAGGGTGCGCAACCGGCTGCTGCTGGCCGGTGGTTACGCGCCCATTTACGGCGAGCACACGCTGGACGCCGAGAAGATGCGCCCGGTGAAGTCGGCCATCGACGCGATACTGACCGGTCACGCCCCCTATCCGGCCATCGTCACCGATGCGTGCTGGAACCTGATCGCCGCGAACGCGGGCTGCGGCGTGCTGGCTGACGGGGTGGACTCCGATCTGCTCAATCCGCCGGTCAACGTGATGAGGTTGTGCCTGCACCCGCGCGGATTGTCGCAACGATTACTCAACAAGGCGCAGGTACACGCGAGCATTTTGCGCCGGGTACGCCGAGCCGCCGACGCCACCGCATCGGCTGATATCCAAGGCCTCTACCGCGAGCTGTCCAGTTACCCCACGCCACCGACCCTTGACGACCCCGCAGCAGTGGCCGGTGAACTTTATGTCCCGTTTCGACTGGCAACGACCGAGGGCGTCGAGCTGAAGTTCGTCAACACCATCGCCACCTTCGGCAGCCCTCTGGACATCTGCGTGGAGAACCTCGCAATGGAGTCGTTCTTCCCGGCCGACACCGGCACCGCCGACTACCTGCGCGGGCTCGGCGGCGACCGCCTGCGTGCTCTCGTTGAAAGGCATCCCGCACTGCTTCGGTTCGTCGGGTCTGGGTGAGACCGTATTTCCTTGTCACTATAAAGTTAGTAATGTTAAGCCGACGCCAGCCGCTACACCGGGGGTTCGGGATGCAACGGGAGCAGCTCATCGACCTCACCCGCCGTGCCCTGAAGCTGGCGCGCGACAAGACAACTGACCTCGCGCCGGCTCAGCATCGGGTCGACGCGCGGGAGTACACCTCGACTGAACGCCATGAGCGCGACCGTGCCATGGTGATGGCCAGCCCACAGCTGGTCGGCTACATCTCCGAGCTGCCCCGGCCGGGTGCGTACTGCACCAAAACGGTAATGGGCCGATCCATCCTGCTTACCAGGACTGCCGACGGTTCGGTCAAAGCCTTCGACAATGTCTGTCTGCACCGGCAGTCGCGGGTGGCATCCGGATGCGGGGTGGCCAAGCGGTTCACCTGTCCGTACCACGCCTGGACGTACGACAACACCGGCCGCCTGGTCGCCGTGCCCGGCCGCGAGGGCTTCCCGGACGTGGCGGTGAAGTCCGACGGGTTGACCGAGCTGCCCGCCACCGAGTTCGCCGGATTCCTCTGGGTGGCAACGGATCCTGAGGCCGATCTCGACGTGGCCGCGCACCTGGGGCCGCTGGCCGAGGAACTCGACTCGTGGGGGATCGGCCGATGGTCACCCCTGGGCGAGAAGGTGCTCGACTCCCCCATCAACTGGAAGCTGGCCCTCGATACCTTCGCCGAGAACTACCATTTCGCCACCGTGCACGAAAAGACCTTCGCGACCATCGCGCGCAGCAACTGCACCGTGTTCGATGCCTACGGGCCGCACCACCGATTGATCTTCCCGCTCAACACCATCCTGGATCTCGATCACACTCCCGAGGACCGGTGGGTTCCGTTGAACAATCTGGTCGTCATTTACGCCCTATTCCCCAACATCGTGATCTCGGTGACCATCGCCAACGGCGAGTTGTTCCGCGTCTATCCCGGCGACCGGCCGGGTCGATCGATCACCGTGCACCAAAACTCAACTCATCTGGATATGTCCGACGAATCGGTGGCCGCGGGTTCGCAAGCCGTCTTCGAGTACGCCCACGCCACCGTGCGCGACGAGGACTACCGGTTGGCGGAGGGGCTGCAAGCCAATCTGGAATCCGTTGTCCGACAACATCTTACGTTCGGGCGCAACGAACCTGGCTTGCAGCATCGACATAAAATGTGGGCCGCAGCGCTGGGATCCGGCGGGTAAAAGCGTCGGGACTCCATTCAATGAGCGTTCCTTCGTTGATCCGCCACCGCGTCGGCTCGCGATAAACCTTTGTCAAACCGCGTCGCCAAGGTCCGCGATGTGTTGCAATCCGTTGACGGCCATCGAAGGTTGACTGGCTCTAGCCGATTTATGTTGACCCGATGGGAGTATCGGATGTCGTTTTTCACCGCGGTGCCGGAGCTGATGGCAGCGGCGGCCAGGGACCTAGCCAGCGTAGGTTCGACACTCTGGGCGGCGAACGCCGCAGCTGCCCGCCCGACGGCAGGGGTGCTGGTCGCCGCTGAGGACGAGGTGTCGGCGGCGATCGCGGCGGTGTTTTCCGGACACGGCGCGGCCTATCGGGAGCTCAGCGCGCAGGCGCAGGCGTTTCACGCCCAGTTCGTACGAACGATGGACGCCGGCGCGAGCGCCTATGCCACGGCGGAGGCCGCCAATGCATCGCCGTTGCAGCAATTGCTGGACGGGATCAATGCGCCCGTGCAGGGGCTGACCGGGCGCCCGCTGATCGGTGACGGCACGAACGGCGCGCCGGGCACGGGCCAACACGGCACGCCGGGCGGGTGGTTGCTCGGCAACGGTGGCGCCGGAGGGTCGGGCGCGCCGGATGCGGGCCAACGAGGCGGGTCAGGGGGTGCCGCTGGGTTGGTCGGCAACGGTGGGGCCGGCGGAACCGGGGGAAGCTCATCGACGGGGCCCGGCGGTACAGGGGGGTCCGGTGGGGCCGGTGGCTGGCTAGCGGGCAACGCCGGAGCCGGCGGGGGCGGTGGGTTTTCGTCCTCGGCGAATGCCGTCGGCGGTGCTGGCGGAGTCGGCGGGGCCGGCGGGCTGTTCGGCGCTGGTGGAGTAGGGGGGACGGGCGGCATTAGCTCTTCCGGCCTTGGCGGAACCGGTGGGGTCGGTGGGGCCGGTGGCACCAGCGGGCCGCTTGCCGGGCTGGTCGGCGCTGGCGGGGGTCACGGCGGTAATGGCGGATATGGCCTCAATGCCGCAGGTGCCGGTGGCATTGGCGGCAACGCCGGCCTGCTCGGCGGTCCCGGGGGGACCGGTGGCGACGGCGGATACGCCGGATCCGAGGGTACTGGGGGTGTCGGTGGCGCCGGCGGCGCCGCAGGGCTGATTGGCGAAGGCGGCGCCGGGGGGGACGGCGGAGCCAGCTCTGGCTTCGCGAGTCGCGCTGGGGCCGGCGGGTCCGGCGGGCAAGGCGGCTTACTATTCGGCTCCGGCGGAGGCGGCGGCATTGGGGGCGG
>JALHRH010000214.1 GCA_022841565.1 Mycobacterium sp.
TGTCGGCGATGCGGCCTATCACCAAGGCCGCGCCGATCACCGATGCGCTGATCACCCACTCCAACGGCGACCACACCCACGGCAACCAGCTGTTGGACGCAGGCGTGCGGATCATCGCCGCGGCCGGGACCGCCGAGGAGATCTCGCACGACCTCACCGCCGACCGGCTGGTCACCATCCAGGTGGCGGACCTGGGCCCGGTCGCGACCCCGTTCGTGCGAGACCGCTTCGGGCACTTCGATTTCCGCGGCATCCATATTCGCAACGCCGACCAGACCTTCGCGCGTGAGCTGACCATCGAGGTCGGTGGCCGCCGGGTGGATCTGCTGAACCTGGGTCCCGCGCACACCGCGGCCGACTCGGTGGTGCATGTGCCCGATGCCGGTGTGCTGTTCGGCGGGGATCTGTTGTTCATCGGCTGCACGCCGATTGTGTGGAACGGGCCGATCGCCAACTGGATTGCGGCGTGCGACACTATGATCGCGCTGGACGCACCCACCGTGGTGCCGGGTCACGGCCCGGTGACTGACCCCGATGGAATCCGCGCCGTGCGTGACTATTTCGTGTACATCACCGAGCAAGCCGACGCCGCGTACGCCAAGGGCCTGTCGTTCGCCGAGGCCGTCGACGCCGTCGACCTCGGTGAGTATGCGTCCTGGCTGGACTGCGAGCGGGTGGTCGTCAACATGTATCAGCGCTATTGCGAATTGGATTCGGAGACGCCGCCGCAGGAGGTGCTGGGGTTGGTGGTGATGCAGGCGGAGTGGTTGGCGAAGCGGGAGAGGGGGTGAAAATGCAGCAGAGCGGTCGAGGGGTGTGTCTTGTCCGATGAGCTGTCGGGCCGGACGCGTACTCTGCACCCAGGCCACGCGCTGACAGGAGTCTGCTGTGCACGAGCTGATCGCTAGCCAGTTCCTCGACGATTACCTGCTGCTACGGCCCGGCAGCCCAAGCGGGATCAAGATCGGTTCACGCCGACACCGCGAGCTCGAACAGGGCGTCGCCGAGTTGTGCCCCGCATGGCTGGTCGAGGCGGTATTGCAACGCTGGCCCGACCTCGATTTGTCTGACCGGCGCGTCGGCCAGGCCGTGCTGGTGCGCTCGATCTCACGGTTTGGATACGGCCGAGCGTCCTACGAGCTGAATCTGGGCTGCAACTACGACTGCGAGCATTGCTACCTGGGATTGAAGAAATTCGAGGGATTATCCTGGCAGGATCGTGAACGGCTGCTAAACATCATGCGCGACGCCGGCGTGCTCTGGTTGCAGCTCACCGGCGGCGAACCACTGATCGACAAGCTGTTCACGGACGTGTACCGGCTCGCTTTCGAGCTGGGCATGATGCTCTCGGTCTCGTCGAACGGCTCCCGGCTGCACCACCCCGCGATCCTGGAGCTGCTGACCACTCTGCGCCCCTATCGGCTGACAATCAGCGTGTACGGCGCGGCCGCGGAGACCTACGACGGGCTGACCCGCCGTCGCGGCTCTTTTGACAAGTTCATGAACGGCATGAAAGCCGCGAACGAGGCCGACCTGCCCATGAACCTGAACCTGATTGTCACCAACACCAACGCTCACGAAGTGGACGACATGAAGGCGCTGGCCGAGGATTTCGGCCTGCCGTACCACGTGTTTTCCAATATGTCGCCAACAATCTACGGCGGCGCCGAATCCCTGCCCGCGCAGTCGCAGAAGTACCTCCGCAAGCGCAAGCCGTTTACCGGCTGCTCCGCCGGGCATACGTTCTTCCACGTCGACCCGCACGGCATGGCCAGCATCTGTAAGGTCGGCCGTCACCCGCAGATCCCGCTCCTGGAGGAAGGGGTCGAGGGACTGGCCCGCCTGGGTGGCTTCGCCGACGGCCTGCTACGGCGCCAGGGCGGTTGCACCGCTTGCCAGCTTCAGGACACTTGCGGCACGTGTATGCCGCTGGTGACGCTCTACCGCAAGGCAAAGGCGCCATTGTCCGCCTACTGCCAACACGGATCTTGATCGCCGAGTATGAGAGGAGGTGAATGCGGTGACTGATGTCGCGGAGAAAATCCCGCCCCCGGTGGCGCGGAGCGACGAACTGGAGTTCGTCGAAGACCTGGACGTTCTGGTCGAGTCGTCCAAGTGCTCCTGCAATGCGGGCGACGACAATCCTTACTGACTCGCGAAGTGGGTATCGGCGTGTCCACATGTCGTACCCACCACGCGGTTTTAACCTTCGCGCATGCGACTGCGGAGCGACTGGTTAAGCCGCGTGCTTAAGGTTCCCTACCTGCCACTACTTGGACCCGCACATCCCGACCAGTTCACCGCGGAGTTTTTCATCGACGTGTTCGCCGACATTCTCACCGCTAGCCGCAGCGGCACTGCACTTCCGTTCGATAAGGACCGCCGTTGGTCACCGCTCAAGACGGACAGCGTGCTGCTCGACGAGATCGTCCACGGGCCTGACCACACGATCATTCCCACGCTGTCTCGTCGTGGCCGGGGGACCGTGAAGACCTTTTATTACGGCCACGCTCTCGACCTTGACAACCTGCGCGGCATCACTCGGCGCTGCTGTGAGACCTACGCCGCCGCGGTCGGCCGAGTCGTCTGGTTCGACACTGCGGAGACTGCGGCGACGGATCGCACGCGTGTGCTGCTCAAGGAGTTCACCCAGGACGACCAGCCGGACAATCCAACCGGTGGTCCGGTCGTGGGCGAGCTGGACGACTGCGAACCAGAGATAGCGGCCACCTTCGGTTCCTTCGCACGAGCGATGGTCGACCACGGATTCGAATTCCTTCAACAACGCCGCGAGGCTAGCCAACCCGGACCCATCTTGGTTACCCAGGACAACGGAGTCATTGTGGGCGCGATCGGCCCGCTGACGATCATGCCCGACCGGGCCGGTGCCCGGATGCTGCTGCCACAGTACTTCGGCGTCTTGCCTGGACACCGTGGAGGAGGGCACGGACGCGCTCTGTGGCGCGCCGTCCGGCGCTGGGGTGTCCATCACCAGGCCAACTACCAGCTCCTCCAGGCCCGCGTCGGCGCCGCCTCCGAGCAGCTGTTCCTCGCCGAGGGTCTCCGCTCGCTTGGCTTCGTATCTACGGTGGCCGCGTGACCGAGACGACCCACTCTGCTGCGGGTGCCATGACATCGGTCGCGACGCGAACCAACTGGAATAACCTGCCTGACCAAGTCCGCGTGGCCATCGAACGGCACGCTGGCACGGTCCACCAGGTCGACACGATCAGCAGCGGCCTGAACGCCTCGTTCGTTGCCCGCCTTCGCACTGACTGGGGATTCACGTTCGCCAAAGGTACGCCGGCCGACCGGGCAGCAGCCCAGCGCCGAGAGGCAGAGATCAATGCCAACGTTCAGCCGATCGGGCCCCGCCTGCTATGGCAGATTGACTCCCTGGACTGGCACATCCTCGGGTTTGAACACGTCGATGGTCGAGCGGTCGATCTCTGCCCCGGATCAACTGACCTCGCAGCTCTCGCTGACGTGCTCGGTCAGCTCGCCGAGTTGGAGGCGCCTCGCAATGTATGCCGGCGGATCGAGGATCGCTGGGCAAACGCCGCCCAACGCGCCAGAGTCGGCACTGAGCTTCTCGCCGGGGATCGCCTGCTCCACACCGATCTCAACCCACACAACATCCTCGTCACAGACAGCGGTACGCGAATCGTGGACTGGTCTTGGCCAACCCTTGGAGCGGCCTGGATCGACACGGCCTGCGCTGCACTCTGGCTCATCGCCGAAGGCCACTCGCCAGCCGATGCCGAGTCGTGGGCATCAACGGTCTCCGTGTGGGCGGCAGCGACGCCGGAGGCGATCGACGTATTCACTGCAACCAACGCGGTCCTGTGGGGTCAGATTGCAGCAGCCGAGCCGCGCAGTTGGAAACGAAGGCTGCACAAGGCTGCCACAGCTTGGGTGACGTACCGCGCCGTTGCAGTGTGACATGCCGACCGTGCCCAACCGCGGGTCTGTGTTGCCGTCCGTCTTCGCTCCTGTTCTTCGGGGACACGCAAGGCGACCTTCGTCGATGCCATGCGCAAACGCGACCGGGTACTGCGGAAAGTCAGCGAAAGATGCTGGCCCTCAATGAGTTCGGTGCATTCGCGCGAAGCGGACGGCGGGAGTTCGCGCAGAGCTGTTGTTCCACAGGACAGCACCCAGAGATACGGCCATCTACATTGCCAAGTCTCTTCTTGCGAAAGGGTTCTGTTGGTTAACGACGGCGCTACCACAACGACCGCTGAGTTTTTCGGTCATTGGGACGACGCCGTTGGCGCGACTCTGCGTGGGCGCTGCGGCCATTGGCGCATTACCTCACCGCCCCGCTAACCCAACGCCGCCCGCACAAACCCAATCGAATTCGCCGGCCCACTGTCCCCGGCGTCCCCCAACGGCGCCAACCCGGCGGCGCTGAACAATTCGGCAAGGTCCGAGGTGATCGTGTTCCACCGGTTCGCCCACAGATGCGCCGCCACGTCGGTGTGCTCACCGGGGTAGGTCAGGCCGGCGATGTCGAGATCCAGGCCGAGCTCGCGCCAAGAGTCGGTCATGCGCTGGGCTTGTTGTTGATCAGCGACGGACCGCCCGGCCACCTGTCCGTAGTCGGCGGCCAGCCAACTGCCGGAATCACTGAGCGAAATGACGTTGTCCAGCAACCGGACTTCGGCTTCCTGCGGCAGAAAGCCGATCAACAAGCCCTCGGCGAGCCACGCCGTCGGCTGCTCGGTGTCGAACCCCGCCGCCAACAGTGCCGACGGCCACTCGTCGCGCAGATCGATGCCGACGGTGCGGTGGTCGACGTCGGCGGCGGCGCCCAGTTTGCGCAGCGTCGAAGTCTTGAACTCGATCACTTCGGGCTGATCGATTTCGAACACCCGACTGCGGCCTGACCAGGGCAGCCGATAGGGGCGGCAATCCAGTCCGGAGGCCAGGATCACGAACTGCTGCACGCCCATGCTGCCGGCTTCGGCGAAATAGTCGTCGAAGTACTTGGCGCGGGCGGCGAACGTGTCGATCATCCGGGGGAAGCCCAGGTTGCCGTCGGCGTCGACGTCGTCGAGCTCACCCGCCGCAAGCCGCACGAACAGCTCCACTCCTACAGCCCGCACCAGCGGCTCGGCGAACGGGTCCTGCACCACTGCACGAGGGCGTCTGCTCGCAGCCGCCCGCGCGGCAGCAACCATGGTGGCGGTGGCCCCCACACTGTTGGCGAGGTCCCAGCTGTCGTCATCGGCGCGCGCCATGGCTCCACCGTAAGCCCGGTACCTGGAAGTCCGCTCAACTCGCTACCGTTCGGGGTATGGCACCGCAACCGGCTGTCACACTGGAAACCCTCAAGGACGGCATCGCCTGCATCATCCTCAACCGGCCCAGGCTGCTCAACGCCATCGACGGTTCGTTGATCAACGGGGTTGACGAGGCGTTAAACACACTGGTAAGCAAAGACTTTCGGGTCGCGATCTTGACCGGCGCCGGACGCGGGTTCTGCGCCGGAGCCGACCTGAGCGGCACCGGGAAGGCCTGGACCGACGTCAAACCGGCCACGCCGCCGTTCAAGGTCAGCTACGACGCCCAGGTGCGATTGGCGGATCTGTATGTTCGGCTCTACGAGCTGCCCATCCCGGTGATCGCCGCGGTCAACGGCGTCGCCGTCGGGGGAGGGCTGGCGTTCGCGCTGCATGCGGCGTGCCATCGAGATCGAGAATCGCACCCAGATCCTGACCGGCCTCACCAACAACCCTGCCGAGGCCGCCATCGCGCATCGCGAGAAGCGGGCCCCGAAGTGGGATCCCCTGTGAGGCTTAGAGTTTCGCCATCACCTTGTCGGCGTACCTTTCCAGATGCCGAATCTTGACGTCCAACGGCTCAAGATCCGGTCCTTTGATGTAGGGCCAGCGGAAGCCCACGATGACATCGGTGACGCCCTGGTCCTCGAGGCGCTTGATGCCGTCGACGGTGTAGGCGTCCGCCGAGATGACGTGAATCTCGAACGGGTCGCGCCGGCCCGCTTCCTGGCGAAATTGCTTGACGCGTGCGATAAGTCGGTCAAGTTCTACCGGGTCGCTTCCGCCGCCGTGCATCCAGCCGTCCAGCCGCGCCGCGCGCCGCAGCGCCGCGTCGGCGTGGCCACCCACCAGGATCGGGATCGGCTGCGACGGTGCCGGGCTCATTTTCGTCTTGGGAATGTCGTAGAACTCGCCGTGGAATTCGAAGTAGTCGCCGGTGGTGAGGCCCCGCACGATCTCGATGCATTCGTCCATTCGCTTGCCGCGCTTGGCGAAAGGCAGACCCATCAACTCGTAGTCCTCGGGCCACGGACTGGTGCCCACGCCCAGGCCCACCCGGTTGCCGATCAGCGCGGCCAGCGAGCCCGCCTGCTTGGCGGTCAGCGCCGGATGCCGGACCGGCAGCTTGAGGACGAAGAAGTTGAACCGCAGCGTCGTCGTCACCGCACCCAAAGCCGCTGTCAGAACGAATGTTTCGATCATGTCCTTGCCGTCGAGGAACTCGCGGCTACCGTCCGGCGTGTACGGGTACTTCGAGTCGGATTCGAAGGGATAGGCAAGGCTGTCGGCGATGGTCATGCTGTGGTACCCGGCCGCCTCGGCGGCTTGGGCCAGCGGGATGTAGAAAGCTGGGTTGGTCATCGACTCGGCGTAGCTGAACCGCACGTCATGTCTGCTTTCGGCGAAGGGACTCGTCCCTCGACAGTAGAACGTGCGACTTTACAGCTGATTTTCCGGGCCGATGACCGCCCACACCGTCTTGCCCGACGAGGTCGGCGTGCTGCCCCAGGCCCGTGATAGCGCCTCGACGATGGCCAGCCCGGAGACGTCAATGCCCTTGGGGGGCGACGACAGCCGCAGCGCCGGTGCGCCGCTGGCGTCGGATACCGCGATGGTCGCGGTCGGGCCTTCGCACTCGATCCGCAGCACCGGGTCGCTCCCGGTGTGTTCGAGCACGTTCTCGACGAAGACGTTGACCACCACCAGGGCGACCGGGATCAACCCCGGATTGGACCAGCTGGTCAGCCACTCGCGGACCAGCTGGCGCGACCCGCGCAGACTGGTCAGGTTGGCGGGCAGCTTCTCCTGTGCGTGCTGCAGCTTGCGACGCCCGAGCTTGGCGACGCCCTTCATCGCGCCTTTCTCGGTCGGGTAGACGGGCATGAAGCGGGCAGCCCCGCTACGGGTGATCGCGTCGCGGGCCGCGCGGTTCGCCGCGACCAAAACGATCGGCACATCCGGCCGGGTGTCCAGCTGCCAGCGTGCGCTCACCAAGGCCGACCACGCCGCTTCGTCAGGAACTTGAAGGGCGCTGACATCAACGATGACCGCAGTGGGCACATCAGCGGTGGCTTTGCTGATGTTGTCCCGCAACTCCGCGGAGTTGGTACCGTCCAGCACGCCTTCGGCGGTCAGCACGACCACCGACTGCTCGGTCCGCGACGCCAGGGCCAGCGCGTTGGAGGACTTGGCGACCGCACTCATTTCGGGAACCCCGCCGCACCGGGCACCAGACACGCGAACCGGCCGCGCAACTCGATCGTGGTGTCCGGTTCCATGCCAGCTCCTCGAGTTTGTGCCCTGTCGCCGAATGGCGCCAAGAAATCTATCTTCGGGCAAACGCCCCGTTTTGTGAAAGGGCAGCGTCACCAACGCAGCCCCGGAAAAGGCCCAGCGACCGCGACGCGCGGTCAACCACGCCTCACATGCCGTTTTCCCCGTGCTGTCACCTGCCGCGGCATGCACCACACATCGGGAATACCCACTCCACGGGCGCGGTCAACCTTCGATCGGCGAGATACCTAGCGTAACGGCATTCTGATTGGCGCAGACGCAGGAATTTCGGTCGTCAGGCGTTACGCGCGTACGGTGGGGCGCCGACACCGGCCACCGAATGTGTGCCCCAGGGCGTTCGTTCGACGATGCGGGCTGACGCGCTGTGCTGCCCCACCGACAACGTGCCAGCCCGGGCACGGCTCGGTGAGTCCAAATCGAACACGGTCCCCTGCCAGTGGTAGTTGCCGTCAAGCGGGTCCAGGTGCCCGGCCAGCCGCACCCGAACCGGATGGCGCGAGCCCCCAATCTCGAGCGTCGCGTCGCCGGCGTAGGTGTCTTCATAATCCGGCGTGCTGGATGAGAGGTCGAACGCCGACGCCGCCGGTGGTGGTGGCACCGGGGCCAGTTGGGCGCGTTCGTTGTACACCCGCTGGCTGCTGCGGCGCACCTCGATGCGGCGGCTGCCGCTGCGTTGCATCAACCTCACGCACTCCGCGATATAGCGGGCCTGCGCATTGACGTCGGGGCCGGCGACGAAAAAGTAGTTGGGAAACCCGCGCACGGCCACCCCGAAGAACGGCTCCTGGCCGTCGTCCCAAGCCTGGCGCAGGGTCAGCCCACCGGCACCGCTCAGCGGTGGGTCATCCTCGATCGTGAAGCCGGTGCCGTAAATGATGGCGTCGACGGGATGCTCGGCACCGTCGACGGTGCGGATGCCGGTGGCGGTGATCGCCTCGATCGATGGCGCCACCCGCGGTCCGCTGCGGGTTCGGCGCAGCAACCGGCGCTTGACCCGAGCAGGCCACAGCTCTATTTCGGTGATCACGCGGCGCGGCGGGTGCGGGAAGACGGTCAGCGATGCCGCTGATGCGCACAGCCGGCCCAGGCGGTGACCCGCGAACGAATCGGTGCCGACGACCGCGATGCGCTTGCCGGCCGCATGGAAGTTGGGGTCCCAGCGCGCCGCGTGAAAGGATTCACCGCGAAAGCCGTTGTGCCCGGGCAAGTTCGGTATCCAGGGGGCGGCGGGCGCGGGGTGCAGGGCCACCACCACCCGGGCCCGGACCACGTCGTCGTCGATGCGCAACATCCAGCAGTCGCTGTCGTCGTCGAACACCGAACGTTGCACTTCCTCGCGAATCTCGATGTCGCCGACGCCGGCCGCCTGCAAGGCGGCGTACGCGCCGCGGTTGTCGGCGCCGACGATCACCACCGCATGCGGGGTGCTCACAAAAACCTGCTGCGCTTCCAGGCCCGCTTGGCGATCCGGCCCATCAGGCCGATCTCGGTCAAAAACGCGGCCAGGGGCGCGAATCCGGCGATCTGAATCTGCCGGCGGTGCTCGCTGGTGCGCGCGGCATGACGAGCCCGCATCGGGTCCAGCCCGGCGCGGGCATACGG
This sequence comes from Mycobacterium sp., assembly GCA_022841565.1. Taxonomy (GTDB): domain Bacteria; phylum Actinomycetota; class Actinomycetes; order Mycobacteriales; family Mycobacteriaceae; genus Mycobacterium. Next base: position 9,183 of record JALHRH010000214.1, read on the forward strand.
GACGGGGTTGCTGAACAGATAGTTGAAGAAATACCCACCGAGTCCGTTGATGTTGGCCAGGAACCAACGATTGACTCGCGGCATGTCGGCCACCCGATTGCGCGCGCCGTCCCGCGCGAACTGGATGTGACGAGCCTCTTCGGTGACATGAATTCGCATGAGCCGCTGGATGATTGGTTGCAGCTCTGGGTCGTCCATCATCTGCCGTTGCAGGGAGTCGAAGATCTCCTCACCGATCAGCGCCGCCACCCACAGCATCGAGCCGCGCTGGAACACCAGCGGCAGCGCGTTGATGATGTAGCGGTGAAACCGCCTGGGTTGCACAGGTTTTGCGCCGATCCGTTCGATCGCTTTACCGAACATCACCATGTGCCGGGTTTCGTCGCCCAGTTCGGTCAGCTTGTAATGCGTTGACCTGCTGGTGGGATCCTCGTGCAGGATGGTCCGCAACAACGACTGGTTGAGCATGTTCTCGAACCAGATGCCGGCTGAGAGCGTGTTGACCAGTTCCTGGCGGGACAGCTCGATCTGTTGCTCGCGGGTCATCTCGTCCCACAGCGGTGTGCCATACAGCGACACCAGCCGGGGCGGCAGGAAGAACTTGTCCGGGTCCAGTGGGGCGTCCCAGTCGATATCGACGACGGGTTCGTAGGACTTCTTGACCGAGCCCTTGAGTAGGCGTTCGGAGAACTCTTCACGGCTCGGTCCACCTGGTCGCACCGCAGTGGTCATCGTTGACCGTCCCTTCGATCGCGTACCTCCGACGTTAGGCAGATCACACCCCGTAGTCAATACCTTTGGTACCGGGTACCGGTGGTCCCGGATAGAAATGTCGCCGTCTGAATT
>JALHRH010000215.1 GCA_022841565.1 Mycobacterium sp.
GCCAAGGAAATCGGTGAGGCGGGTTTTCAGCGTCATGGTGCGCCTTCGTCGGGAGTTCTCCGGGCCAGTTCAGGCCAGTGTCGCCAAGCCGGACCGAACCAGTTCCAGGCTTCTCGCCACCAGCTCGCCAAAATCGTTAGCGCAACCATTGCGGCCCCAATTCTCAACCGCCACCACAAGAGCCGCCGCCAACACCGAGCCCGCCACCTCAGCAACCAGTCGATCTCGGGTACCTCGGAGTAGCGGCATCGGACGAAATCGGTGAGCGCAGCCGCAAATCACGCGTGCACCAACCGCAGATGGCCCGCAATGCGCTCAGCGCTGATCAGCTCGGCGCGGGCGGTCGCGGCCTGGCGGACCACTTCGAGATCGTGCGGAACGGCGGCGACACTGGCCTGCACCGCCTCGAACAGCGACTCCGAAGGTGGCCGTTGCGCCCGCGCCTCGGCCAGCCATTCCGGCCGCGTCTCGTAGTCCTGGAACAGCACCACCACCTCGGTCGGGAAATGCCGGAAGAAGGTGCGCTCGGTGACGCCGGCCTCCCGTGCCAACTCCGTTGCGGTCACGTTGGCAAAACCCTTGCGGGCAAAGCTGTTCAGCGCCGCCTGTCGCAGCGCCTCGTGCGTCGACCGGCGACGCATCTCGTGACCGTTCATCGGTGGGCTCATGTCCACAACGGATATTATCCAATTGGAACTGGGCAGTACTGACATCTTCCAGCCGTCGATCAACTCAATGGTCACCAAGGATTGCGGCTTGGACACGCTGCTTCTGGATCTCCCGTTACCGATCACCGGGCTCCATTTCGGCGGCGCGGGATGCCACGGTGGACCTCGACACCACCTTCACACGCGGATACAACGCCGCCTATCAAGCAGGACGGGTCATAAGGCGGACTCCAGACTTACCCGCTCTTTTTCACCTCGAGAACACGCTTGCGCAAGCCTTTGGTGGCGGTGTCAATCAGTGCTTTGGCGCCCTGTCTGACCAGGAATCCGGGCACCGGGGCGCTCAGTTCGACCGTCAGGTCGAATCGCACGCGGGTGGAGTCGCCCTCGGGGGTCAGGGTATAGCGGCCGTCCTGGGCCTTTTGCTGCTTGGCTTCGACCAGGGTCCAGCTCACTCCGTCGTCGTGAATGGTGTAGGCCAACACCTGCTCATCGCTGACCCCGACGAGTTTGACGACCTGCCGCGACCTAAGCGGGCGGCCCTGGTCATCGCGCTCGATGACTTCGACCGTCTTGTGCACCGACGACCAATCCGGCAGCCTTTCGATGTCCAACAACACATCCATGATCTCGTCGGGCGTCGCCTTGATGACGACCGCGCGGGACTCGGTAACACCCATGCCGCCAACATAACCACGCCGGCGCCTGCTGAATCCATCCGACTTAGGGAACCAAAACGACCTTGCCGATGTTCTCCCGAGCCGCAAGGATCCGATGCGCTTCGGGCGCTTGGGCGAAAGGCACCGCCGCATGCACGATCGGCGACACGGTCCCGTCGTGCAGCCCTTTGCTTAGCGGCGTGATCCACGGCTCGAGGGAGCCCCGGTCGTCCCACAGCTTGAGCATGTTGAGCCCGATGACGGTCTTCGACTCGGAGAGTTGGTCGATCAGGTTGAACCCACGCAGCATCGCGAGAGCGTGCGGCGCAACTTTGCGCAGCGAGCGTTTCTCGCCTTCCTGCATGTTCGAGATCCCGTAGCCGACCAGTCGTCCGCCGGGACGCAGCAGATGATAGGACCGGCGCAATGAGGTGCCACCCAACGCGTCCAGGACGATGTCGTAGGGTTCCAGGCCTTTCCACCAACCGTCCTGACGGTAGTCGATCGCGCGATCCACCCCGAGTTCGTTGAGCTTTTGGTGCTTTCCAGGTGATGCAGTGCCGTGGATTACGGCGCCCGCGGCTTTGGCGAACTGAATGGCCGCGATGCCGACGCCACCGGCAGCGGCGTGGATGAGCACCCGCTCGCCGGCGCGCAGTGACCCGTAACCGTGCAGGGCTGCCCACGCGGTCGCATAGTTGACCGGGACCGCGGCGCCCTGCTCGAAGCTCACAGCGTCGGGCAACGCCACCGAGTCGGCCGCGACGACGTTGACGATTTCGGCATAGCCGCCGAATCGTGTTCCCGCCAAGACTCTTTCGCCTACGCGACCGGGATCGACACCGTCGCCGACGGCGGTCACCGTGCCGGCGACTTCGTAGCCGACGACCGCCGGGAGCTTGGGCGCATCGGGATACAGGCCCACGCGGGCGAGGTGGTCGGCGAAGTTGACCCCGGCGGCCGCGACGTGGACCCGCAGTTGACCCGGTCCCGGCGGTGGCGGGTCCGGCCGCTGCTGCACCTGCAGCACCGACGGGTCGCCATGCTTGGTAATGACAACTGCACGCATTGTGTTCCCTTCCTAGTGAGGATCAGTCGACTAAGCCGATTACGGTGACGAAATCAACCCCTCTTCATCCTCGGCGAGTGCACCAAGCCGTCCTCGCCAGAACTTCTCGAAGGGACGCAACCAATCACCGAGCTCGGCCAACGGTTCTGCGGTCAATCGGTAGATGCGCCGCCGGCCCTCCGCTTGATCGGCCACCAGCCCCGCGTCGCGCAGCACCTTCAGGTGTTCGGCGACGGCGGGCCGGCTGAGCTCGAAGCGTTCGCTGAGTTCCCCGGCCGACATGGAATGAGCATTCAAAATCTCGAGGAGACTACGCCGCACCGGGTTTGCCAACGCCATGAAGATGCGATCACAAATGCGATCGGAATCAGCCACAACCGCCAATATATGTCGGAAATTCCCGACATGGCAATTCGCTCAGCGCAAGTTTTCCCCGGCATCAGGTGGCGTTCCGGGTCGGCCTTACCGGCGACGATATCTTCGCCGACCTCGGAGATCGGCGGATCGGCGGTTCGGTGACGTGAAGCACCACCTGGTGCGCGGCTTCGAGGATCGCATGCACCTGCTCACAGGTCGCGTCCTTGACCATTTCTCTGCCATACACTCCCCGTGGCTACCCTGCCGTCAAACGGACCAGCGCCCGGGCGTGGGTGCTCGCCCGGTGAGCCCACCGCACACGGGAGTCATTGATGCACCACAACTGGGAACGACTCAGCGACAGGGTATATCGGTGTCGGCTACCGTTCTGTGACGTCACCGTCGGCCTGGTCTGCGGGCGCACCGCGACATTGCTCGTCGACACGGGTAGCACGCTCGAGGAGGCCCGGGCCGTACAGGCCGACGTTCGACACCATACCGACCAGCCGGTTTCCCATATCGTGTTGACGCACAAGCACTTTGATCATGTTCTGGGTTCTTCTGTGTTCGCAGCGGCCCAGATCTATTGCGCGCCCGAGGTTGTCAACTGTCTGTCGTCGGCCGGCGATCAGCTGCGCGCCGACGCGTTGGCTTACGGCGCGGATCCGCGAGCGATCGACTCTGCGATCTCAGCCCTGCGGGTGCCGCAGCACGGAATCTGTGACGCGGTTGTCGATCTCGGTGACCGCGTAGTCACGATCGCTTACCTGGGACCCGGCCACACCCGCTCTGACTTGGTTGTGGTGGTTCCCGCAGGCCACTCGGGTCCTCCGACCGTGGTGTTTACTGGCGACCTGGTCGAGGAGTCCGCCGACCCGGCGATCGACGCCGATTCCGATGTGGAAGCCTGGCCAGACACCCTGGGCCGGTTACTGGCAATCGGGGGATCCGATGCCGTGTTCGTACCGGGGCACGGAAGCGTGGTCGACGCTGACTTCATCCGTCGCCAACAGGATTGGTTGCGAACGACCCCGAAGAGCGTGGGTTAACGTGCGGACGCGGCGCACGCGCTGATGAGCGCATCAGGGTCGGTGACGCTGAGCACCAATACTTTCAAGGTAATTGACTTCCGCCACACTCTCGCGGGTACCGGTGGATCGATCGTCAACTGAACCAGACCCTTGCGCGACCCATTGACCAGCCACCGGGAGCCCATAACGTGCACGCCGGCGGCAAACACCCGCTCGTTGGACGCCTCGGCACGCTTAATCGACGCCAGTGGGATGTCGGCGGTGAATGCCCACCCCATCTTGACGTGCAGGTTGCCGGCCCCGACCCGCAACTCGCTGTCGTTGGGGCCGAGTCCGACAGCCACCGCTAACGGGCGATACCACCGGTCATACCGCAATTCCGCAATCACGTGAGTGACGGTACGCCGGTCCGGCCTCGCAGTGAGCTTTTTCAGTCGCCCGATAGCGCCCATGGCGATTTAGCCCCAATAGTGTTGCGAGAAAACAATTTTAGGCCCCGGCCACGACGGGCGCAGCGCCCGGTACCAGCCGCACTCCCGGACAGGGCGACACCGGGCCGCAAGCGAGGCGAACTGAAACGATTTAGTAGCCGGCGCGCCTCGTCCAACGCCTCGGCCGGTGATTTAGCTCACGCCTGCGGGGCATACACTCACTGCGTCAGGGGAACAGGGGACCAGGAGGAGCGGAAGGTCATGGCCATCGCTGAAACGGATAATGCTGTCCAGTCACCGTTCGAGCAAGACGTAGCCGCGACGCAGCGGTACTTCGACAGTTCGCGGTTCGACGGCATCACTCGCCTCTATACGGCCCGCCAGGTAGTCGAGCAGCGCGGCACGATCCCCACCGACTACACGGTGGCACGCGAGGCGGCCGGCGCGTTCTACAAACGGCTTCGCGAGCTTTATGCAGAGCAGAAGAGCATCACCACCTTCGGCCCCTACTCGCCGGGCCAGGCGGTGAGCATGAAACGGATGGGTATCGAAGGGATCTATCTCGGCGGCTGGGCGACCTCCGCCAAGGGTTCCACCACCGAGGACCCGGGGCCCGACCTTGCCAGCTACCCGCTGAGCCAGGTGCCCGACGACGCAGCGGTACTGGTGCGCGCCCTGCTCACCGCTGACCGCAACCAGGAGTACCAGCGGCTCAACATGAGCGAGCGCCAGCGGGCGTCGGCCACCCGGTATGACTTCCGGCCGTTCATCATTGCCGATGCCGACACAGGTCACGGCGGTGATCCGCACGTGCGCAACTTGATTCGCCGTTTCGTCGAGGTCGGCGTGCCGGGATACCACATCGAGGACCAGCGCCCAGGCACCAAGAAGTGCGGCCATCAGGGTGGCAAGGTGCTGGTGCCCTCGGACGAGCAGATCAAGCGACTCAACGCTGCCCGATTCCAGCTCGACGTCATGCGGGTTCCCGGCATCATCGTGGCCCGCACCGATGCCGAGGCCGCCAACCTGATCGACAGCCGCGGCGACGAGCGCGACCAGCCGTTCCTGCTGGGCGCCACCAACCTGAGCATCCCGTCGTACAAGAGCTGTTTCCTGGCCATGATGCGGCGCTTTTACGACCAGGGTGTCGAGGAGATCAACGGCCACCTGCTGTATGCGCTCAGTGACGGCGAATATGCGGCCGCCAACGCGTGGCTGGAACGCCAAGGAATTCTGGAACTCGTCACTGAGGCCATCAATAAGTGGCGTGACAGCGCGGAACTGTCGATCGACGACGTGTACGACGAGGTCGAGTCGCGTTTCGTCGCCGCCTGGGAGGACGCCGCCGGTGTGATGACCTACGGCGACGCCGTGGCCGAGAAGCTCGAATTCGGCGTGAGCGAAGGCGAACCGACCGGGATGAGTCCCCAGGAGTGGCGGGCGTTCGCATCCACCGCATCCCTCTTTGCCGCGCGCGCCAAGGCCAAAGAACTGGGTGCCGACGCGAACTGGGATTGCGAGCTGGCCAAGACCCCCGAGGGCTATTACCAGATCCGCGGCGGCATTCCCTATGCCATCGCTAAGTCACTGGCCGCCGCGCCCTTCGCCGACATCCTCTGGATGGAGACCAAGACCGCCGACCTCGCCGACGCCCGCCAGTTTGCCGACGCGATCCATGCCGTGTTCCCCGATCAGATGCTCGCCTACAACCTCTCGCCGTCGTTCAATTGGGACACGACAGGGATGACCGACGACGAGATGCGGCAGTTCCCGGTCGAGCTCGGCAAGATGGGCTTCGTCTTCAACTTCATCACCTACGGAGGGCACCAGATCGACGGTGTCGCCGCCGAGGAGTTCGCCACCAACCTCAGGCAGGACGGCATGTTGGCGCTAGCTCGTCTGCAACGCAAGATGCGGCTGGTCGAATCGCCCTACCGCACCCCGCAGACCCTGGTGGGTGGGCCGCGCAGCGACGCGGCCCTGGCCGCGTCGTCCGGTCGCACGGCGACCACGAAATCCATGGGCAAGGGCTCCACCCAGCACCAGCATCTGGTGCAGACCGAGGTGCCCAAGAAGCTGTTGGAAGAGTGGCTGGCGTTGTGGAGCGAGCACTACCAGCTGGGCGAGAAGTTGCGGGTCACCTTGCGGCCCCGCCGGGCCGGCTCGGACGTGCTGGAACTCGGAATCTACGGCAGTGACGTTTCTGGTGACGAGCAATTGGCCAACGTCGTCGTCGACCCGATCAAGGACCGGCATGGCCGCAGCATCCTGCAGGTGCGCGACCAGAACACCTTCGCCGAAAAGTTGCGGCAGAAGCGGCTGATGACCTTGATCCACCTCTGGCTGGTGCACCGGTTCAAGGCTGACGCGGTGTACTACGTGACACCGACCGAGGACAACCAGTACCAGACCGAGAAGATGAAGTCGCACGGCATTTTCAGCCAGGTGTACCAGGAGGTCGGCGAAATCATCGTTGCCGACGTGAACAAGCCGCGCATCGAGGAGCTGTTGAATCCGGACCGGGTGGCGCTGAAGAGGCTGATTCTCAAGCAAGGCTAGCGGGCTGAAGCTTGACCGGAGACAACGCGTTTCGCGTCAAGATCGCGTCGTGCCGCGTGACGAACGGGTGCCGCAGGTTGTTGCTGCGCATCGGTTGGGCTGATTCGCGCTGCGCGTCGCCGCATTCGTCGCTTGCCCCGCCGCGACTCGCGCTAAGGCTAGACGGAATCGCCCGTAGCGATGCAGAGGACCTCGTCGAGACTGGCGGCGCGCAACCCGGCGGCGCGCGCGCGCCGCCCAAGCTCGGCAATCGGATCCGCGTCGTTATCCTGCATTCCGCCCGCCTGATCCAAGCGCGCGGTATCGAACATTGCCGGGCCGCAAGCAATTTCATCTGTCAGGATGTAGCGACCGGCATCAGGTGCGCGGCGCAGCGTCTGCTCGGCCGGACAGTCCCCCGTCAGTTTGACCGCATCGGCGAAGTTGATCCCCACTTGGAACACCTGCGCATCGGCCTCGAACACCGCGGTGAGGCGGGTAATGATGTTCTCAGGTGCAAAGAACCGCCAGCCCTGGCCCAAGTGCAGCCAGAAGCGTGCGTCGACCTGCGTGCGGATCTGCGCAAACTGGGCACCGCGTCGGCCTCCCGGAACGGCATGACCGAACTCGATAAAGCCATAGCGCTCTTGCAAATTCGCCCGGTCCTGGCTCGTCAGGCCGGAGTCGATCAGCAGGAAACGTCCGATACGTTCGAGGTCCGTGCAGCAACGCAGAAACGAGTTGATCGTCAACTCGGTGTCGGCGCGATCTGATCCGGCGACCAGGGTGACGACCACCTCTGCGTCGCTTCCACCAGCTACCAGAGGTTGTACCAATGCGGCGTCGGGGTAAGACGACGCCGCATCGATCATTGCCGGCACCCACACGTCGCGGTTGCCCGCGATCCGTTGTCGCGCATCGTCGGGGACGCCGGGCCGCGCCAACAGCTGCCGGAACAGCGTGAACGCCTCCGCGTGCCTACCGATGAAGCCGGCGCAAATCGCCTGCTCTTCGGTTGCCCGCCAGGCGTAGATCTCTGGGTTGACGAATAGGGTCTCGTTTTCGGGGAACGGGATTTCGGCGGCGAGTTTGGCGAACTGGTAACCCAGCTGGTAACGCTGTTCGGCGCGGTATCGCATGGCGATGGCATAGAGCGGCTCCGCGCGGGACGGCCGGAGCTCCCAGGCCCGCAGTAGTACGTCCTGAACCTCCGGCCACGAGGCGTCCAACTTTGTCATCGATTCCGCGACCTGATACATCGCGTAGAAGACGAACTCGGGCGGACCGCCCATCTCGACTCGCCGCGCAAACCACTTGAGCGCATTGGCGACATCACCCAGGGAGGAGTAGGTCTGCGCCAGGTGGATGACCGCTCGTTCATCGTTGGGGTTGCGTTCTAGCTCCGCCAACAACAGATCGCGGTCGCGCATATACGTCTGCGGATCCCGGCTGCGCGCGCCGAGCTGACGATATTTGATGCTGTAGTCGCCCTCCAGGCGCGCAGTCACGTGTGGGTCGTCACAAACCAAGTTCTCGTGGACCACACCCACGTAACGTGTTCGCAACCCATCGCGGACGATAAGCGGGCGCCAGACAACAATTCGGGAGCCGACTTCGTTGGTAGCGCTGAACCGCAGGGAGTAGATGTCGGCGGTCAGGTCGGTGAAGTCCGGCGAACCCTCGATCGTGTCGTCGGCGTCCATGATCCAGATGTAGTCACCATGGCCCTGGGCGAGGCCCAGCGCCTCCGTGCGGTTGTGGCCGAAGTTGCGCCACGGCCGTTCGTGAAGTACACCCGGTATCCCAAGGCGGGCCATGTGATTTCGGATCACATCTTGAGTGCCGTCGTCAGAGCCGGTGTCCACGATCACCCACGAACTGATGTACGGCGCGACTGAGTCGAGCAGGTCCGCCACGACGTGCGCCTCGTTTCGCACAATCATGTTGAGGCAGATGGCAGGAAGTGTGCTCATGGCGTCACGATTGTATAGAACAAGCCCGATAGCTGGTGACCGATATTTTGCGAATCCCGAAACCAGGTTGGTCACTGAGAGTGGCAGCACGCCGGTGTTGGCGAACCCTGAAACACCGCTGCCCAGGTTGTTGAAGCCAGAGATCAGGCCGCCCTAGTTCTGGAAGCCCGACCCGGCCAGCAGGCCTGGGCCATTCGAGCTGTACCAACCCGACAGGCCAACGCCGTTGTTGGCGAACCCGGAGTTGCCGCCGGCGCCGGAGTTGAAGAAGCCCGACGACGGCCCGACGGTCGAGTTGAGGTACCCCGGCGCCAGGGGAAGGTTGAATTCGGTAATCAAGGTGCTTGGCAGACGAGTGCTCGGGATGGTCAGCTGGGGTGTAGTGAAGGCCGCGAGCCCGATCGGTGGAATGGTCAGCCGTCGCATCGAGGAGCTGTTGAATCCGAACCGGGGTGGCGCTGCGTCGGTTGGTCCTCAAGGAGGACTGACCCGCCCGACTCTGGGGCCTGGGCCTGCCGCCACAATGCAATTCGCGCCTGCTGCGACAGGCGCGAATTGCATTGACCACGTTGGTTTTACGTCGTGCCCTGGAAGAACAGGCCCGACAGGTTGTTGCCGATGTTGGCGATCCCCGACACGAAGCTGGTCGCCGCGAGGTTCAGAACGCCGGTGTTAGCGAAGCCGGAGACGCCGCTGCCCAAGTTGTTGAAGCCCGAGATCAGGCCGCCGTAATTCTGGAAGCCCGATCCGCCCAGCAGGCCCGGACCGTTGGAGTTGAACCAGCCTGACAGACCAGAGCCGTTGTTGGCCCACCCAGAGTTGCCACCGGCGCCGGAGTTGAAGAATCCGGATGACGGATTAGCGGTCGAGTTGAGGTAGCCCGGTGCTGGCGGGATCGAGAACGAACCGATAGTGGTGCTGGGCAGGTGGATGCTCGGGATGGTGATCGGTGGTGTGTTGAACGCTGCGAGCCCGAACGGAGGAATGCTCAGCGCTGGAGTACTAAACGCCACTGTCGTGATGTCGGGCAGGGTGAACGCGCCGACACCGATCGGATTGAGCGTTAGCGGCGGCGTGCTAAACGCCACTGTCGTGATGTCGGGCAGGGTGAACGCGCCGACACCGATCGGATTGAGCGTTAGCGGCGGCGTGCTAAACGCCGGCGTCGTGATATCGGGCAGGGTCAACGCGCCGACACCGATCGGATTGAGCGTCAACGGCGGCGTGCTAAACGCCGGCGTCGTGATATCGGGCAGGGTCAACGCGCCCACAC
>JALHRH010000216.1 GCA_022841565.1 Mycobacterium sp.
GTGCCTGGCTTACCGAATTGGTCGAGGCGAACGTAGCCTTCCTGGACCTCAGCGATCCGAGCCGGGCTGAGCTGGTCGACATCATCGCCGATGAGCTGCCGTCGCACGTCGCAGGTCTGGACGACAAAAGTTGCGGGGCTACCTCACCAATATCTTCGAGGATCTGTATCGGTTTGCCCGTGAACAACAGGACTACAACAGGGATCCGACGCAAGACAGCTATTTCACGATCGGCCCTGACCCGGCAAAATACTTCCATCTGAAAACCCTCATGGTGTCCATTGCCTCGCATTTAGATAAGGTCGACTACGTCCGTATCGATGTCTCCAATTACACCCCGGAGCAACGCGCGATCGTCAGGACTCACGTGGCCGAACTCAAGAACCCGCGGATAATCATTGTGGGCGACGAATGACCGGCGGCGTCCAATGCAAGTTCGTCGATTCTGATCGACCACCTGTCAAGTCACCGCGGGCACGCGCCACGGACTGGCGTGCGGTTGTGTCCGCCGCCGCGGGCGGCCCTGTGTCGAAATCAACGGCAAGCAACAGGTCTCACCGTGCCTCGATTCTCGGCCGACACCGGTTGCACGACGTCCCGTCATTGCATCGTTCCCGTGCTGGCTCGGTTCGCACCTTGCGGCGACAGCGGCGCGACACGCGCAACACATCACAAAAATGCGTGATCCACGGCACCCTGCCTCGCAGGCGCCTGCCGTCGCCGTGCATCGCGCTCGCGGTCGGCACTCGCTTGGCGTAGTTCGTAGCGAAAACCGCTGCTAGGCGGGTTATCGGAGTCAACTGCTGGACGTCGTTCCTACCCCGCGCGTGACGCTGGTTGCTGCCGGTGTCGCTCGGTAAACCACTAAGTCGTGGCGCGTCCTGAGCCCCCCACGCTGGGATTTTGTGGCCGAAACCGGGGGGCCGGGTTAGATTTCGTCAGGAAGCCTGAGTACGGTCGTCTGCGCTGGCTGGAGTATCCGGCCGAGACGAAGTAGATCGACAGATATCCGAACGATATCGATGAGAGACGGAGGAATCGTGGCCCTTCCCCAGTTGACCGACGAGCAGCGCGCGGCCGCGTTGGAGAAGGCTGCTGCCGCACGTCGAGCACGAGCTGAGCTCAAGGATCGGCTCAAGCGTGGCGGCACCAACCTCACCCAGGTGCTCAAGGACGCCGAGAGCGATGAAGTCCTGGGCAAGATGAAGGTATCGGCGCTGCTGGAGGCATTGCCGAAGGTGGGCAAGGTCAAGGCGCAGGAGATCATGACCGAGCTCGAGATCGCGCCGACCCGTCGCCTGCGTGGTCTGGGCGACCGTCAGCGCAAGGCCCTGCTGGAAAAGTTCGGCTCCTAGCCGGGCCACCGACCCGGGAGCGCCGGTGGGCGCCGGCGGGGGACCGGATGCAGGACGAGTGGTCGTGCTGTCCGGTCCCTCCGCGGTCGGCAAGTCGACGGTGGTTCGGTGTCTTCGTGAGCGGATACCGAACCTGCACTTCAGCGTCTCGGCCACGACGCGAGCACCAAGGCCGGGGGAGGTCGATGGCGTCGACTATCACTTCGTTAGCCCCGCCCGTTTCCAGCAGTTGATCGATCGGGGCGAACTGCTGGAATGGGCGGACATCCACGGGGGATTGCAGCGCTCGGGCACCCTGGCCCAACCGGTGCGCGCAGCCAAAGCAGCCGGTTGTCCGGTGCTCATCGAGGTCGATCTGGCCGGTGCACGTGCCATCAAGCACGCCATGCCGGAGGCGCTCACGGTGTTTTTGGCCCCGCCGAGCTGGGAGGATCTCGAGGCCCGGCTGATCGGGCGGGGCACCGAAACTCCAGACGTCATCCGGCGCCGGCTGGACACCGCGCGCGTCGAATTGGCGGCGCAGGATGACTTCGACGTGGTGGTGGTGAACAGTCGATTAGAGTCTGCGTGCGCCGAATTGGTATCCTTGCTGGTGGGAACCGTCCCTGACTCCGTTTAGCGGATCCCAGAATTTCTAAATCGTTTTCCAACCGATTAGCCGTACTAAGTAATTCCGAGCGCCAGGAGATTGTTTACGTGACCATTCCGCAGTCCGACACGTCGTTGGCCGCCGTTCCCGCCGTGGATCAGTTCGATCCGTCGGCCGGGGGAGCGGGCGCCTACGACACCCCGCTGGGCATTACCAACCCGCCCATCGACGAATTGCTGGACCGCGTCTCGAGCAAGTACGCGCTGGTGATTTACGCGGCCAAACGGGCCCGGCAGATCAACGACTACTACAACCAGCTCGGCGAGGGCATCCTCGAGTACGTCGGCCCGTTGGTCGAGCCCGGGTTGCAGGAGAAGCCGCTTTCTATCGCGATGCGCGAAATTCACGCCGACCTGCTCGAACACACCGAGGGCGAGTAACAGGGTCCGGCGCGGTCATGGACAGTGAGCGCAGCAAGCGGAGCCCCAAGCGCGTCGTCGTCGGCGTCTCCGGCGGTATCGCGGCCTATAAGGCCTGCACCGTTGTCCGTCAGCTCGCCGAAGCAGGTCACCGGGTCCGGGTCATTCCGACCGAATCCGCACTGCGTTTCGTGGGTGCCGCCACTTTCGAGGCGCTGTCCGGTGAACCGGTGCGCACCGGCGTCTTTGAGGAAGTCCCTGAGGTACCGCACGTCCGCCTCGGCCAGCTGGCCGACCTGGTGGTGGTCGCACCGGCGACCGCCGATCTGCTGGCCCGCGCGGTGGCCGGCCGGGCAGACGACCTGCTGACCGGGACTCTGCTCACCGCGCGATGTCCGGTGATGTTCGCTCCGGCCATGCACACCGAGATGTGGTTGCACCCGGCCACCGTCGACAACGTGGCCACCCTGCGTCGGCGTGGCGCCGTGGTGCTCGAACCCGCCTCCGGGCGCCTGACCGGATCGGACAGCGGCGCCGGCCGTCTGCCCGAGGCCGAGGAGATCACCACCCTTGCCCACCTGCTGTTGGAGCGCCATGACGCGCTGCCGTACGACCTGGCGGGCTGCAAGATGTTGGTGACCGCCGGCGGCACCCGGGAAGCCATCGATCCGGTGCGCTTCATCGGCAACCGCAGCTCCGGCAAGCAGGGCTACGCCGTGGCTCGGGTGGCCGCCCAGCGCGGTGCCGAGGTCACGCTGATCGCCGGGCACACCGCCGGACTCATCGACCCCGCCGGGGTGAACGTGGTGCACGTCAGTTCCGCCGATCAGCTCGGTGATGCGGTGTCCAAGCACGCACCGGACGCCAACGTGCTGGTGATGGCGGCGGCCGTGGCCGATTTCCGGCCCACCCAGGTTGCCCTCGCGAAGATCAAAAAAAGCGATGTGGGCCCCCCGACCATCGAACTCGTCCGCAACGACGACGTGCTGGCCGGCGCGGTGCAGGCCCGCGCACACGGCCAGCTGCCCAACATGCGCGCCATCGTCGGCTTCGCCGCCGAGACCGGTGACGCAGACGGCGACGTCCTTTTTCACGCCCGAGCCAAGTTGCACCGTAAGGGGTGCGATCTGCTGGTCGTCAATGCCGTCGGCGATGGCAGAGCCTTCGAGGTGGACAGCAACGACGGATGGCTGCTGGCGGCGGACGGAACCGAGTCGGCACTACAGCACGGGTCCAAGACTTTGATGGCGAGCCGTATCGTTGATGCGATCGCCACGTTCCTGCACGGGGACGTCGCCTAAGACAGATAACGTGGCCGGGCAGCGTAGCCCGTCGGGACCCCCCCGAGAATTTGCGGACCGGCTGGGAAGTCCGGTTTGCTAAGAGGCAACAAAAATCATTCGCCTAACTAACGATTGGGTGGCTGTGACGGAAGGACGGACACGGGTGAGCGAGAAGGGTCGGCTATTTACCAGCGAGTCGGTGACCGAGGGGCATCCAGACAAGATCTGTGACGCGATCAGTGACTCGGTGCTTGACGCGCTGTTGGCGGGCGACCCACGCTCACGCGTGGCGGTCGAAACGCTGGTGACCACCGGGCAGGTGCACGTGGTGGGAGAGGTGACGACCACGGCGAAAGAGGCCTTCGCCGACATCACCAACACGGTGCGCGCACGGATCCTCGACATTGGCTACGACTCGTCGGACAAGGGCTTCGATGGCGCGTCCTGCGGGGTCAACATCGGCATCGGCGCGCAGTCGCCGGACATCGCCCAAGGCGTCGACACCGCTCACGAGGCCCGCGTCGAGGGCGCGGCGGACCCGCTGGACTCCCAGGGCGCCGGTGACCAGGGCCTGATGTTCGGCTATGCGATCAACGACACTCCCGAACTCATGCCGCTGCCCATCGCGCTGGCGCACCGGCTGTCGCGGAAGCTGACCGAGGTCCGCAAGAACGGCACCCTGGACTACTTGCGGCCGGACGGCAAGACTCAGGTCACCATCGCCTACGAGGACAACGTCCCGGTGCGGCTGGACACCGTGGTGGTCTCCACCCAGCACGCAGAAGGCGTCGACCTGGAAAACACGCTGGATCCCGACATCCGCCGGCACGTGCTGCAGACCGTGCTCGAAGAGCTCGCGCACGACACCCTGGACTCCTCGTCGACACGGGTGCTGGTGAACCCGACCGGCAAGTTCGTCCTGGGTGGGCCGATGGGCGATGCGGGTCTGACCGGGCGCAAGATCATCGTCGATACCTACGGCGGGTGGGCCCGGCACGGTGGTGGCGCGTTCTCCGGCAAAGACCCGTCCAAGGTGGACCGCTCGGCCGCGTATGCGATGCGCTGGGTGGCCAAGAACGTCGTCGCGGCCGGTCTAGCGGAGCGGGTCGAGGTGCAGGTGGCCTACGCCATCGGCAAGGCCGCCCCGGTGGGGCTGTTCATCGAGACGTTCGGAACCGAGGCGGTGGACCCGGTCAAGATCGAGAAGATCATCCCGGAGGTGTTCGACCTGCGGCCCGGTGCGATCATCCGCGACCTGGACCTGCTGCGCCCCATTTACGCGCAGACCGCAGCGTACGGTCACTTCGGGCGGACCGACGTCGAGTTGCCGTGGGAGCAGCTGGACAAGGTCGACGACCTTAAGCGCGCGATCTAATTCGGCGTCGAGCGTGACCGCCGGCGGCACGCTAGCGCGGCGGTAGCGGGTGGTCCGGGTCTAGGCCGGCCAGGCCGTCGATGCTGTGCAGGTTGCGTCCGATAGTCCTGGTGTATGCCTCATCGGGCTGCTTGGCGTGATAGTTGTCCAACACCGGCCGGTCGTCGACGAGTTCGTAGTAGGGCACCGCGAACCCGCATGCGTCCGCGATCCGTTCCACGTCGACGACGACGGCCGCCCGGACCCCTGGTCGCAGGTCACCGAAATGAGCTCGCACACTATCGAATTCGTTATCATCCGGGCGCACCACCCGCCCGGTGCCGAACAGTCGCAGGATGCGTGAGTTGCGGGCGAACGAGCAGAACATCAGGGTGATGCGGCCGTTGTCCCGCAGGTGCGCAATGGTCTCCACGCCGCTGCCGAACAGATCGAGGTAGGCGACGGTGTGGTCGTCAAGAACCGCGAAGGTGTCGGCGTATCCTTTGGGCGACAGGTTGATTCGACCGCCCTGCGACGGGGCGGTGGCAACGAAGAACATTGCCTGTTCGTCGATGAACTCTCGGAGCGACTCGTCGATGTGGGAAAACACTTTCGCCATCGTCTGAGCGTAGCCGGAGGTCCGTCGCGGCCAACCGCTGCGCTGACATTGAAACTAAGCGCCCGCCAGTTCGCGTATCGACTGGTCTACCCGCTGAACCGGTAGTCGTCGAGATCGAAATGCCTACTACGCCAGTATGCTTCGACCGTTGTGGTGGGGCGCAGCGGTACGTCGCCGTTCTTATCGAAGTAATAGCTGTTGGCCAGCCGGCAGCTGTCCTGCCAAAAGACCTGACGGTAGCGCCGGCGCATCATCTCGGCGAAGTAGCGGTCGTTGGCTTCCGCGGTGACCTCGACACGCGTCGCGCCCGCTTGGCGGGCCCTTTTCAGGCAACGCAGGATGTGGTGGGTCTGGGTCTCAATGAGCGCGAAGTACGACGACCCGACGTAGCCGTAGGGCCCGAACACGGCGAAAAAGTTCGGGAAGCCGGGAACGCTGACGCCTTCGTAGGCCTGGGTGCGGTGTTCGTCCCAAAACCGACTCAACGACTGCCCGCCGACGCCGGAGACGGCATAGGTCAGCACGTCGTCGGTGTCGAGTACCTTGAAGCCGGTGGCCAAGATCAGCACGTCGACGTCATGCTGGGTGCCGTCGGTCGTCACGACCGATGACGGGGTGATCTTGTCGATCGGTGTGGTGACCAGTTGCACGTTGTCGCGGTTGAACGTCGACAGGTAGGTGTTGTGGAAGCCCGGCCTTTTGCAACCCACCGCATATTGCGGAGTGAGCTGCTCGCGCACCGCCGGGTCATCGACCTCTTGGCGCAGATAGCGTCGACCCGCCGCGGCCATCCACTTGGCCAGCGGGAACACCTTGAAGTAATGCGCCGAGATCGGGAAAGTCGCTTCGACGAATGCCTGGCTGAGCGCCCGCTGCACCGCCTTGCCGCCGCGGATCCGCATCAACCAGCGTGCCGGGGCCGGCAATGGGACGTCGAACTTGGGGAAGCACCAGATCGGTGTGCGTTGAAAGACGTTGAGTTGGGAGACGTTTGGCGCAATCTCGGGAATGATCTGGACCGCTGAAGCACCGGTGCCGATGATTCCGACGCGCTTGCCGGTCAGGTCCTGGGTGTGGTCCCAACGCGCGGTGTGCATAGTGATGCCATCGAATGAATCGACGCCGTCGATGTCGGGCAGCTTGGGCACCGTCAGGACACCGCTCGCGCTGATGATGAACCGGGCGGTGATTTCGCCTCCAGGGTCCGTCTGCACACGCCACAGGCCGTGTCGCTCGTCGAACTCCGCAGCGATCACTTTGGTGTTGAACCGGATGCGGGACCGGATGCCGTACTTTTCGACGCAGTGTTCGGCGTACGCCCGCAGTTCGCGTCCGGGCGCGTAGGTACGCGACCAGTCCGGGCTCTGCTCGAAAGAGAACTGGTAGGAGAAGGACGGAATGTCCACGGCGATGCCGGGATAGGTGTTCCAGTACCAGGTGCCGCCGACACCGTCGCCGGCCTCGACGATCAGGTAGTCCGTGAATCCCGCCTCGTCGAGCTTGATCGCGGCGCCGATGCCGGAGAACCCGGCGCCGACGATCAGGACGTGGTGGTCGGGTGTGATTGTCATAGACGGCTCTCTGCGATGAGGTGGACCCCGTTTTTGGGCCGTAGGGTCAATGTTGCTTCGAGTTCGACCGGATGGCCAGGTGCCGGGACAAAGACGAAGCGCTGGGTCATGATGGCGGCGATCAGCACCATCTCCATCAGCGCGAAGCTCTGGCCGATGCAGATGCGCCGGCCGCCGCCGAACGGCAGATAGGCCGAGCGGGGACGTGTCCGGGCCAAGCGCGATGGCGGCGATCCGTCCCCCGCAAGCGGGAGGTGCCCGCAGCGCCCGGCCTCGGCCCCGCTTGCGATCGTCGCGGCGCCCAGAAACCTGTCGGGGTCGAAGCTTTCCGGGTCTGGCCACCAGCGCGGGTCGCGGTGAATGTGATGGATCGGGATGACGACGGTCGTGCCGCGGCGGATGTGGTGCCCGTCGATCACGTCGTCGTCGATGGCCTCCCGCGCGATGATCCACACCGAGGAGTAGTAGCGCTGCGACTCCTGCAGGCACGCAGTGGTCCACGGCAGGTTGCCCAGGTCGGCGGCGGTCGGGCGGCGCGTGCCCAGCACCTGGTCGACCTCGTCCAACATCCGGTCCAGCGCGGTCGGGTTGAGCGTCATCAGATGCCAGAACCAGGACATGGCGTTGGCAGTGGTTTCGTGACCGGCCAGCATGAAGGTCAGTGCTTCGTCCCGGACCCGCTGCCGTGGCCACGTTCCGCCCTCGGCGTGTAGCAACACGTTGAGCAGGTCGGCACAGTCGGTCGGTGCGGCGAGGCGCTGGTCGATCACCGCATTGACCGCGCGGTCGAGTTCGAGGGTGATCTCCTGAATCTCGCGCAGGGGTGGGGGTAGGTGAACCCCTGAGTAGGTGCACCAGATCAGTGCGTCGTAGACCGGCTGCGGCATCAGGCCCCACAGCCCGAGCCGCTCCAGTTTCTCGGCCCGCCGCAGCCCGCGGGTCGCAAGGTCGTGCATGCTCTCGATCGCCGGCCCGAAGTCCTGGCTGAACAGCGCGTTGGCGACCACCCGCAATGTCGTTTCGACCATAATCTCGTGCATGTCGAAGCGGACGCCGATGGGCAGCGCGGCGGCGACGTCGGCGATCGGGTCGATCATCAGGTCGACGAGATCGTTGAGGTGGCGACGGGCAAAGGTCGGGTTCAGCACGCCGCGGTGGCTGGCCCACGAGTCGCCCTCGTCGGTAAGCAGATTGAGACCGGCGGCGGCCCGGATGGGCCCGTACTCGTCGGACTTGACGTACTTCAGCCGTGCCTCGTGCAGCACGTGGTCGACGTAGTCCGGATGGCTTAGCGAAACGAATCGTCTTCCACCGCAACGGAACCGAGTGATATCGCTGCCGCGTAAGCGACCCAGGAAGCCGTCGCCGGCGTCGAATCCGACAGTGACTGCTTCCCGCGTCATTGTCCAGGTGTTGAGCCTTTTGGCCGGGCCCCGCAGGGGCCGCTCGGCGGTGACGGTGGCCATAACTCCACCCTAGGGACGACGAGGACGGCCCGTAATGAGACTATGGGACACAGAGTTGGGAATTCAGGACATATGCAGCACTTGCCCCCGCCCGCCGAGGTTCGGCACCCGATATATCCCACGCGGGTGCTGTGCGAGGTTGCCACCGAGCGAGGTGTGCCGACCGGCGACGTGCTGACAGGCACGGCTATCGACCCGGCGGATCTGGATGATCCGGATGCTGTCATCAGCGGTCTCGACGAGATCTCGGTGGTTCGCCGCGTGCTGGCCAGATTGCCCGACGGAACCGGCCTGGGCATCGACGTGGGTAGCCGCTTCACCCTCACCCACTTCGGGTTGTTCGGCTTTGCTGCGATGTCGTGCGGCACTCTGCGTGAGCTGCTCAATATTTCGATGCGCTATTTTGCGCTGACCACGATGCACATCGGCATCACCCTATGGGAAACCGCCGACGACTGCCTGATCGAACTCGACGCCGGACACTTGCCCGACGATGTGCGAACTTACTTTATCGAACGCGACATTGCCGGAATTCTCACCACAACAACAAGTTTCGCTCTCACGGTAGCTGAGAAGTACGCGGACCAGGTGTCGGCGGAGCTGGCTATCGACGAGGAGCTGCTGCGGCCGCTGCTGGGGGTCATTCCGGTCCGCAACGTCGCGTTCGGCCGAGCGCACAACCGGCTGCACTTCCCGCGAGCCATGTTCGACGAGCCGCTGCCGCAGGCGGACCGTCACACGTTGGAGATGTGTATCGCGCAGTGCGACGTGCTGATGCAGCGCAACGAGCAGAGACGGGGGATTACGGCGCTGGTGCGCACTAAGCTCTTCCGCGATTCCGGTTCATTCCCAACACTTTCCGACGTTGCGGCCGAATTGGGTATGCATCCGCGGACGCTGCGGCGTCGGCTGGCCGACGAGGGTACGTCGTTTCGCGACCTGCTGAACGAGGCGCGCTCAGCGGTGGCGGTCGACCTGCTGTGCCATGTCGGGCTGACCGTGGACGAGGTGTCCAAGCGCCTGGGTTACACCGAAGTGTCGACGTTCTCGCACGCGTTCAAACGCTGGTATGGCGTTGCGCCCAGCGGGTATTCGCGATGAGTCGCTCAGCCTGGTGCGCCGGGCAGGCCGGTGGCGCCGTCGCCGCCCAGCCACTGGCCGCGGGCGCCTCCGTTCCCCGCGGTCCCGCCGGCCCCGCCGG
>JALHRH010000217.1 GCA_022841565.1 Mycobacterium sp.
GTGGTCGGGGAGGGAACTGGCGTGACGACGACCGGGGTCGGGGTGAACCCGACCGATGCGGCGACGAAGGATCCCGCAGCGATCGAGTCGCGAACGGACGCCTCGAACGACGGCGCGGTGGCGGCGCCGGAGTGGAGGAAGCGGACCAGACCTGCGGCGACATCGGCGAACGCGAAGGTGCTCAAGGGCGTACCCGGCGCGGAGCTGAGTTCGAAGGCGCCGCCGGTGACGTTGCGCACATCGACGAAGCGGGTGCCGCCCTGTCCGTCGGGGTCGGAGATGGCGAAGTCCGCAGGGGCGAGCGTGACGGAGGCGCCCTGCGCGATCGATAGGCTCAGACCGGTGAGCACCGGCGCATCGTCGACCGGGCTGACGCTCAACACGATGGTGTCCGTGTCGGACAGACCGAGCGCGTCGGCGCTGACGATCGACAGGGTGTCGGTTCCCGAGAAGTTGGCGTCCGGGGTGTACGCGAGCGAGGCCAGGGTGGCGTTCAGCTGGATGAGCGAGCCCGAGATCGAGAAGGCCGCGGTGCCCACGGCCCCGCTGCTCAGCGTGACGCCGCCCGCCAGCGTGACCGAGAGCGTGCCGAAGAGAACACCGAGGGAGACGGACTGCAGGTTGCCGTCGGTGTCGGTCACCGCGAGCGTGTCGGCACCGGTGAAGGCGAAGGCGATGTCCTCGGCGAGCGTCACCGTCGGCGGGACGCTGTTCACGGGGGTCGAGTCGTCGTCGGTGTTGGTGACGGACACGTCGGCGACGGCGAGTCCGCTGTAGCCGGTGTCGGCGCTGATGGCGATGCCGGTGACGATGGTGTAGGCGATGTCGCCATCGTCGAGGCTGTCGTCGACGCCGGTGACGATGACGGTCTGGGCGACGTTCCAGTTGGCAGAGGTGAACGTCAGCAGCGACGTCGACACCGAGCCCTCGGAGGCATCCCCGGTTGCGATGGAGATCGTGACGTCGGCCGTCGTTGCGACATCGAGCACGACCGTGAACGAGGCGGTGCCGCCGCCCTCGGTGGTGGCGCCGGAGACGGCCGAGATGGTGAAGCCCGGGTCGACGGCGTTGCCCACCGTCACCACGATGGCCTGCGTGTCGATCCCGCCGACCCCGTCACTCACCTGTACCGTCACGTCGTAGAGGTTGTCTCCGTTGCTGTCGGCGGGTGCCTCGAAGTCGGGCGCCGCCGCGAAGGTGAGGGCGCCGGTGGTGGCGTTGATGACGAACAGCGCGCCGTCTCCACCGGTGACGATCGAGTAGACGGCACCGCCGCCGTCGACGTCGTTCGACGTCACCGTAGTCACAGCGGTGGTGTTCTCGGTCACCGTCACCGCCGCCGTGGCGCCGCCACCGTCGCTGGTGATCACCGGCAGGTCGTTGACTGCCGTCACCGTGATGTCGCGCGTGGCCGCTGTGCTGCTGGCAGTGCCATCGTCGACGACGAACGAGACGGTGCGCGTGGCCGTGCTCGGCGCATCGCTGGTGTTGACGTAGGTAACGGAGCGCAGCGCCGCCTGGTACTGCGCCACGGTGGCGCTGCCGCTCAGCGTGAGCACGCCGGTGCCGGCGTTCCAGCTCCCGGTGATGCCGTTCTGGTCGGTGAAGGCCAGCACGTCCTGGCCGCTGGCGTAGTTGGCAGAAATCGAAATCGTGGCACTGACGAGATTGGCATTGTCGGCATCGATTACGGTCAGCGCGCCGTCCACTGCGGTGGCCGCATCGTTCTCGGTGTACGCGAGCGTGGTGCCCGTGGCAGTCACGACCGGCACATCGTTCGTGGCTGAGATCGTCACGGTGATGCTGCCCAGGGCCTGCAGCGCGCCGCCGCTGCCTTGTGCCCCCGTGTTGCCG
The DNA here is from genome assembly GCA_022841565.1 of Mycobacterium sp. Taxonomy (GTDB): domain Bacteria; phylum Actinomycetota; class Actinomycetes; order Mycobacteriales; family Mycobacteriaceae; genus Mycobacterium. Next base: position 1,855 of record JALHRH010000217.1, read on the forward strand.
TCGTCAAAGGTCCAATCGATCTGAACACTGGCTGGCGGCGCGTCGCTGCTGTTGGCGTAGGCAACCTGCTGCATGGCCGCATTCACCAGCGAGTTCGTCGCACTCGCGTTGAAGCTCAGTAGCAGCGTGCCGCCGCCGTTGGAGGTGACCGTGCCGATGGTCGTGCCGCCCACCACCAGGCTGCCCCCTGACGTCAGGGCGCCGAGTGTGCCGGTGGCGCTGAACACGTCCTGCGCATTCGAGCCACCGTTGCGGGACAGACTCAGCGTGGCGCCGTTGAAGTGGCCAGCTCCACCCAGTTCGGCATCGCTCACGGTCACGTTGCCGTCCAGCACCACGGCCGCCCCGTTCTCTGAGTAGACAGGGGTACCGTCCAGACCCGCGAACATGGGCGAGCTGTTGGCTGCCGTCACCGGCCCCACGGCCGTGCTGGTCAGGGATTCGGTCTTGCCATGGCCATCGACATAGCTGACGCGCACGCTGATCGAGGCGCCCACGTCGCCCGCGGTGAGCAGGTAGGTGGACGCTGTGGCGCCGACGACATCGACCCCACCGCGTATCCACTGGTAGCTGAAGGCGCCCAGCCCGTCGCCATCGGCGATGCCGCTGGTGTCGGCACTCAGCGTCTGCCCGACCACGGTAGCGCCCGCAATCACCGGTGCCCCGGTCGGCGCCTCGTTGACGTTCTCGACCAGGATGGTCAGGGTGCGCTCCATCCAGGCGCCGCCGTCGTTCACCCGCACGACGATGTCGTGGCTGGCAGCGGCCTCGTGGTCGAGCAGAGTGCCATCGGCCACCGTGATGCGGCCCGTCAGCGAGTCGATGGCGAAGCGCCCGCCGGCGCTGTTGGTCAGCGAGAAGGTATGCGTGTCGCCCGATTCGGGGTCCAGCACATCGATCAAGGTGGCGACCACGGTGCCGTTGGCCGCTCCCTCGCGCACAGCGGCGCGCAGCACGCCGGCATAGGCGCCCTGCCCGCTGCCGTCCACACCGTCGGCGCGCCAGCCTAGCATCGCGCTGCCGTCGGCAAGCGTCGTCAACGCGATGTCGGCGACGGCGGCATCGGCTTCGAGGCGCGCGAGCGTGGCCTCGCCGATGGGCGTGATCGCGGCGTCGTAGCGCTGCACGACGATCTCTGTGCTGAGCCCGTCCGCAGCCTGCCGCGTGAAGGCCACCGCGAAGCCATCGCCCGAGGCCGCCAGGCGCGGCCAGGTGGTCCCGTCGTAGACCGTTGTGACCGCAAAGTTCGGCACCAGCATCGCGCCGCTGGAAGCGAAGACCGTGGCGTACAAAGTGCCTGCCCCGCTGTGCGAAGTGGCCACCACGCGTCCGTCGGCCAGCTGCGTGATGTCGGCGCTGTCGGTGGTGCCGAGTGGCGTGAAGGCCCCGCGCAGCGACCCATCGGCGTTCACGAACTGCACCCGGGTGGTCGTTTGCGTCGGCGTGTCGTAGTGGCTCCACACCACGGCCATCCCGCCATCGTCCAGCGCCGTGACGCGCGGCACGACGGCCCAGCTATCCGGCGCGCTGCCGGAGGAGCCGACGTCGAAGCGCGCTGTCTGGGCCGTGCCGCTGCGGTCGAAGATCTGTCCCACCACGTTGCGCGAGGCGCCGCTGACCTCGTTGCTCCAGAGGACAGCCCAGCGGTCCGGACCGATCACCTGCACCTGCGGCGCATAGCCTTCGTCCAAATTGCTCAGCGGGACGCTGATGCTTAGGTCGCCCGTCAGCGGAGTGCCGTCGGCCGCAAAGACCCGGGCCTCTACCCATGCCGCAAAACCGGCCTGCATCTCCGACCATCCCACCACAAAGGAGCCGTCGCTGAACGTGGCTACCGACGCATGGCTCTGATAGTGGGTGGTGCTGGCATTGACACGGAACTCACCGCCCACCTTCTGGCCCTGCGCATCGAATCGCTGCGCGTAGATGCCGCCGCCGTCGCCATCCTGGCCCACGGAGGTCCACACCGCGACCCAGCCTCCACCCGGCAGCGCGGCCAGTGCCGGCTGGGCCTGGTCGCCCGACGTGGTGGTGTTCAGGCGCAGGGCACTGCCGTCGCCCACGTCGAAGATCACGCTCGTCGGGGCGTCGTTGACGGACGTCACCGCGATCTGACGCGTGGCCGAAGCACTGTTCCCACTGCCGTCGTTGACGATGAACGAGACGGTTCGCGTCGCCGTGCTCGGTGTATCGCTGGTGTTGGCGTAGGTGATCGAGCGCAGCGCCGCCTGGTACTGCGCGACGGTGGCGCTGCCGCTCAGCGTGAGAACGCCGGTGCCGGCGTTCCAACTGCCGGTGATGCCGCTCTGGTCGGTGAAGGCGAGCACGTCCTGTCCGCTGGCGTAGTTCGCCGAGATCGTCAGCGTGGCGCCGGTGAGGTTGGCGCTGTCGTCGTCGCTTACCGTCACGCCGGTGTCCACCGCGGTGGCGGGGTCGTTCTCCGTGTAGGCGACGGTCGTGCCGGTCGTGGTCACCACCGGCAGTACGGTAGCCACGACGTTGGCCGCGAACTCCGAAGTACTGCCATAGCTGCCACCGCCCAGATACACCGTGGCAGTCGCGCTCACCGCGTGACCGGCCGTCAGCGTGACGCTGTCGAGCACCGCGGTGAAGCTCGCGTTCCCGCTGCCGTCGGTGGTGACGTCTTCGAAGCCCAGGTAGACCGCGCCTTCGCCGTAGCCGGAGGCGTCACCGGTCGGCGAGCTGAAGAACTCGATGCGATAGGCGGTACCCGCGCTGCTGTTCAGGCTGCCGATGATGGTGGTGTCGCCGCCGGTGGTGTCAGCGCTCGCGAGCACCGGGAAGTTCTGCATGCCGTTCGGGCCGTTGTCCCCGTCGCCCAGGTCATTGGGCGAGAGGTCGTCGTCCAGCAGGTCGATGGCCAGCCGCGTGTGATTGAAGATGCGATTGCCCAGCACGGCAATGTCCGTGGCGGAGTTGCGCACCACCACGCCGGCACTGCCACCGTGCGCGATGACGTTGCCTTCGCCCGTGCCCGTCCCGCCGATCAGCGCGCCGGGTGCGCCCCATGCCATCACGCTCACGCCTGAATTGCCCAGGGCCACGGTGCCGGTGACGTCGGTCCCGATGCGGTTTCCCTGAACCACCGTGCCCAGCGATCCGCCGTGCAGGTAGATGCCCACCAGTGCGTTGCCCGAGATCAGGTTGCCTTGCCCCGCCACCGCACCGCCGATCACATTGCCCACGGAGGACCAGACATAGATCCCGCTGTAGCTGTTGGCCACCGCTGCGGTGCCGCTGGCATCGGTGCCGATGAAGTTGCCGTAGACCGTGTTGGCGCTGCCGACGGTCAGGCTGAGACCCATGTAGTTGCCCGACAGCACGTTGCGGTCGGCCGGGACCGTGCCGCCGATGATGTTGTTCGATCCTTCGACCGACAGGCCCTCGCCACCGTTGGCTTCGGTGGCACCGGCTCCGGTGCCGTCCGCGTTGAGCGCGCCGAGGTAGTTGCCGGCGATGGTGTTGCCGTCGGAACCGGTCTGCAGCCGGATGCCCCCTGACGCGAAGTCGCGTATGACAAAGCCGCGCACGGTGCTGCCGCCGGAGCCGGCGCCCAGGCTCAGGCCGTAGGCGCCGAGGTTGTTGCCGTCGAGCACGATTGCCGGGCGGTTGCCGTTCGCCGCGAAGCTGTCGTCGGTGGTGGCATCCAGGATCACCGCGTCGGTGATGGTGGGCAGTGCCGTCAGCGGTGTGATCGTGTGCACGCCCGTGGCGGCGATGGCGAAGTCGATCACGTCGGGAATACCGGCGTTCACGGTGTTGTTCGCGGCGATGAGGGCTTCGCGCAGGCTCACGAAACCGTCGGCCCCCTTGTTCGCATTGAGCCAGCTGATCGTGTGCGACAGGTTCCCGGCGACGATGCCGGCATCGTTGTTGTCCGTCGCGGTGTCCACGATCAGCGTGTTGCTGACCACGAGCACCTGCTCGCTCGGCGCGAAGCCAGGGTACGCGGGGCCGCTCAGTCCGCCGGCTCCGGTGGCGACGTACGTCCCGAGGAAGGCGCCGGTGCTGCCGTCGAATTTCAGGACGGTGCTCGAGCCCTGGTCCGTCACGTACAGATGACCGTCGGGACCGAACGCGAGACCGGCGGGGCTGACGAGCCCGCCGCTGCCTGCGGTGACGAAGTTGCCGAGGAAGGTCCCCGTCGTGGCCGCATAGCGCCGGACGACCTGACCGGTGAAGTCGGCGACGTACAGATTGCCGTCGGGACCGAACGCGATGTCCTCGATCATGCCCACGGGTGAAGTGAAGACGAAGGTGGCGTCGTGCGCGCCCGTGGCGCCGTCGAAACGCAGTACCGACGCCGTCCCGCGGCTCGCCACGTAGAGGTCACCGTCCGGGCCGAAGGCGACGCCGAGCGGGAGGGCCAGGCCGCCAGTCCCCGCGGCGACGAAGGTATCGATGAAGGCACCCGTGGTGCCATGGAACCGCAGCACGTTGCCTGTCGCGAAGTCCGCGACATACAGGTGTCCGTCCGCACCGAAGGCCATCCCGGCAGGGCCGGCCAGCCCTCCGGAGCCGGCCGCCACGAAGGTACCCACGAGTGTGCCGTTCTGCTGGTACCTGACGATGTCGCCCGAGCCCAGCGCCGACACGTAGATGCTGCCATCGGGACCCACAATGGCTTCCACATGATCGTTCTGACCGGCTGCCATCGTGCCGACGAACGCCCCGACCGATCCCGCATACCGGTGCACCGCGTCGGAACCGGACCACGCAGGGACCAGCAGTTCATTGTCGAAATGCGTGCCGTCCTCGTCGGTGGCCGAGGCGGTGACGTTGAACGTGAAGCCCGGGCGTGTATAGGTGTGCGTCACCGATGTCGGATTGCCCGCGACCGCCTCGAACGTGCCGTCGCCCCAGTCGATCGCCCACCCGGTGATGGTGTCGTTGCCGGGGTCGGAGGCGCCGAGGGACAGCGTGTAGGCATGTCCCGAACTCGCCGATGACGCGCCCGACACCGACAACGTCGGTGCTGTATTGGTCACGGTGACCGTGGCGGTGGTCATGACTGTGACGGTGCCGTCGTTCACCGCAAGGCCGATCGTGTAAGTCCCGTCGTCGTCGATGCCGAATGACTGCAGTGTGCTCCACGACACGGTGGGGCTCGCGGTGAGAGGCTCCCCGGTCTCTCCGAAGTTGCCGTCGTTGTCCAGGTCCCAGGCGTACGTCAGCGTGTCGCCATCCGGGTCTGCCGAGCCGGTGGCGCTCAGCGGGAGAGAGGCGCCCTCCGCGATGGTGTAGGGCCCGCCCGCGGCGGCGGTCGGCGAGTCGTTCTGCAACGTCACGTCGATCAGTCGCGTAAGCGTGTTGCTGGTGTCCGTGCCATCCGTCGCCGTGATCGTTACCGTGCGCTGGAGCGCGCTGGGGGCATCCGACCCGTTGTAGAAGGCCACGCTGCGAACGGCGGTCTGATAGTCCGCGGTCGAGGCACTCCCGGACAGGGTGAGTACACCGGTCCCCGCGTTCCACGTTCCCGAGATGCCCAGCATGGTTGTGTACTGCAGGACGTCGCTGCCCGCCGAGTAGTTTCCGGAGATCGTGAGGGTCGCACCCGTGAGCGAAGCGCTGTCCGCGTCGGTGACCGTGAACAGGGATGACACCGCAACGGGCGACTGCTCGGTGAACGAAACGCTGCCCGGGATGCCGGCGTTCGCCACGACCGGAGCGCTGTTGACGGCCGTGATCGTCACGGTGGTGCTTCCGGTGACGTCCAGCGAGCCTCCGGCGCCCTGCGCACCGGCATTCCCGTCGGCAAACGTCCAGTCGATCAGCACGCTCGCCGGCGGTGCGCTCGAGGCGTTCGCATAGAGGATGTTGCGCATCAGCGCGTCGACCCGTGTCTGCGTGGCATTGGCGCCGAAGGCGATGTCCATCTGCCCGCCGGTGAAAACGTAGGTGCCGACCTGCACGCCGCCGACGAAGACATTCGCACCGCTCACCGTGACGGTCGTGCCATCGAACACGAACTGGTCGTCTGCGCTCGCGGCGCCGGTGCGTGCGAGGCTCAGCGTGGCGCCACTGAAGTCGTCGGCGGCAGAGAGTTCCGCATCGAAGATGCTCACGGTGCCGTCGAGAACCACGAAGGCGCCGCCTTCTGTGAAGGTCGGCGTGGCGTCGAGGGTCGTCGCCAGGTCGAAGCGCGGGTCGAGGGCACCGTCCGACGTCGTGCGAAGGAGGGCAATCGCATCGAGGGCGCCGTTGGAGGACGAGCCCGCCGCGACGATGCGGCCGTCCCCCTGCAGGGCCAAGGCGTACAGGGTGTCCGCTGCCAGGTTGACCGTCAGTTGACCCCCGGTACCGAAACCCGCGTCGAGAGCGCCCCCCGCGCCGTATCGGACGATCGCATGGTCGTAGGTACCCAGCTTCACGCTGGTGCCCGCGGCGACGATGCTGCCATCTGCCTGCACGGCGACATCGTAGATCTGGTCGACGCCGCCGTTGAGGTCTGTGACGACCCATCCGTCCCCGTCGAAGCTCGCATCCGGAGTTCCGGAGGCATCGAGCCGCAGGAGCACCATGTCCTGTGTGGCGTTCGTCGTGTAGCCGCCGATCACCAGCTTGCCGTCTTCCTGGAGGGCAAGGCCGTAGGCATCATCGTCGTTCGAGCCGATACCCAGGGTCGCGATACCGCCGCTGCCGAAGCTGCTGTCGAGCGCGCCGTTCGCGCCGTAGCGAACGACGGCGAAGTCGGTGTCGAGCCCGTTGTGGCTCGTCCCGGCCAGCACGATCTTCCCGTCTCCCTGCACCACGATGCCATGACCGTCGCTGGTGTCCGATCCGGCCCCGATGGCCGTCACGACATACCCCGAGCCGTTGAAGGTGGCGTCCAGCACGCCAGCGGTCGTGTAGCGCAGCACGATGAAGTCGCCGTCGCTGGTGCCGCCCACGACGATCTTTCCGTCACTCTGGAGTGCAACGCTGGAGGCTCTCGAACCGGCGCCGACGGTCGTCATCGTCATGCCGCCAGTCCCGAAGCCCGAATCGACCGAGCCGTCGGCGTTGAACCGCTGGACGATCGTGCTAACGCCGAAATTGCTATGCCCCACCACGACGATCCTGCCGTCGGCCTGCAACGCGATGTCCGTCGCGACATCGCTGGAGAGGATATCCGTGACCACCGAGCCGCCCGTGCCGAACGTGGTGTCGAGCGTGCCGTCGGCGTTGTACTGCGTCAGGACCATATCGTAGCCGCTGACATACCGGGTACCCGCGACCAGTATCTTGCCCGCCGAAGTCACGGCGACCGACAGGCCGGTGCCCGAGACCGCCGAGCTGGACCCATCTCCAGCGGCAAAGGACGGCCCGTCGTTCGCGGCGCTCACGGTGACGCTCGCGTCGTAGTTCGCACTGGTGCCGCCGTCGCCGTCGGTCAGGGCGAAGCGCACGGTGCGCGTGCCGGTCGTTGGTGTCTGGTCATCGGTATTCCGGTACGTGATGTTCCGCACCACCGCCGATACGGCCGTAGCCGAAGCGCTGCTACTGAACGTCACGACGAGCGGATCGCCGTTGGCGCCGCCTGCCCATTGCCCGATGAGCGTGCCGCCGTAAGCCACGCCGTAGCCCGATACGCTGATCTGGCCGGAACCGGTACCCTCGTTGCGGATCGCGAGGCGGTCCTCCGATACCGTCGCGCCCGGCAAGAAAGAAACGGTCAGGGTTCCGGCGTCGAAGTCGGAAGAGTCGAGGTCGGTCACGGTCGCGGCCGTACCCTGATCGATCACCTGCGCTCCGGCGCCTTCCGCGTAGCTCAGCACATCGCCGTGCAGATTCGCGATGGCTGGGCCGCTGTTGATCGATGCGGGCAAGTTCATCGCAAACTCCGACGTGCTGCCGTAGAGCCCGCCGCCGAGGTCCACGGTCGCGGTGGCCGTCACGCGGTCTCCCGCCGCCACGCTGACCGAACCGAGAAGGACCGAGAGTGCGGCGTACCCGTCCCCGTCGGTCGTCACCGACGCGGACCCGAGGTAGGTGGC
>JALHRH010000218.1 GCA_022841565.1 Mycobacterium sp.
GCCGAAGAAGGTCAAGGAGCGCCGCATCCGCGGGAGGAAGCGCGGCACGACCGACGTGGCTGTCGATGCAGACGACGAGGACGACGACGCGGACGACGAGGATGAGGACACCGCCGAAGCCGCCGAAGCCGAGGAATCGGAAGAAACCGAGGACGCCGGAACCCAGGACGCCGAGGTAGTCCCCGCCGAAGTCAGTCCTGAAAAGGACGAGACTCCGGAGCCCGCGGAAGGGGTTACAGCAGCGTCAGACGAGGCCGCTGCCGATTCGGCCGAACCCGCAGCGCACACGTCCGAGGAGACCGGAGAACCACCCGCCCCGCCGCGGCTACGCAATCGCCGTCCCACCGGCAAGACCTCCCATCGCCGCCGGCGCACCAGGGGCGGCGTCGCGGTGGAGGAGTAGTTTCTCAGCGTCGATGCAGGCGCTCCAGATAGTCGGCTATGCCCTGCAGCGTCTGCTCCGCACCCCAGATCTGGCGAACCTCACCATCAATATCTGCGCCGGCACGGATTCGAGCCAGCGTCGGCCCCCGCAGCTGGGCTTTCGTGTGTCCATAGGCCGGCGCCGGAATGCCGCTGAGGTCCGACGCCGCGGCCATCGCCGCACCCAATAGGTCCTCCTCGACAATGCGGTGTGCCAGTCCCCTGGCGACGGCGTCCTCGCCGCGATAGTTCCGGGCGCCCAGCAGTACTTCCTCGGCGCGCTCACCGCAGGCATAACGCATCACCTCGAGCGCGGCGACCGGGAACGCCACCCCGACCCGGACCTCTGCCGCGCCGATCTGCGCATCGGGGCTGGCCAGGCGCCAGTCACAGGCGCAGGCCAGCACGCAACCACCTGCTATCGCGGCGCCGTTGATCGCGGCCACCGTCGGGCCGGGGTAACCGAACAACGCCGCGAACGCGTCGGACAGCGCAGGCACCAGCTGATCGGTGTAACCCGACCCGCCGCCCGTCACGCGCTTGAGATCCACCCCGGCGGAAAACACCCGGCCCGCGCCGGTGATCACCAACGCCGGCCCGCCCGATCGCGCCAGCTCCCGCACGACGTCGGTCAATTCGGCGAGGAAGTCAACGTTGAGAGCATTAACCCGACCCGACGACAGGGTCAACAGACGGACAGCACCAGTGGTGTCGATTCCGATCATGGCCACCACTACACCAGAGTCACCAATGTTTGGGATCGGTAGCGGCAGCGGCGATCTGTACTTCTCCCATGACGACGCCAACAGGGGCGGCGCATGACGGAAGGAAGTCCAGTGAAGCGTGTTATCGCGGTGGCGATCGGAACCCTTGGCTGCGCATCGGCGCTGGTCGGCTGCTCAAGCGGTGGCCACTCGGCCAACCCGGCGTCGAACGGTCCGGCGAGCGTGGCCACGGGCGGCGGCGCGGACACCAAGGTCCAGGTCGGCGGTTCGGATCTGCCCGGCCTGAACCCCGCCTCGGTGACCTGCGTCAAGCAGGGCGGCAAGATCAACATCGGCAGTGGCTCCACCGGCGGTCAGCAGGCGCTGGCGGTGGTGATGGCAGACGGTAACCCTCCCACGGTTGAATCGCTGGCCATGGTGGTCGACGGCAACGCGTTGTCGGTCGCCGACAACATGGGCGCCAAGGTCGGCTCGGCCAAGGTGTCGGTGGATGGGAAGACCTACACCATCACCGGTCAGGCCCAAGGCGCGGACTTGAAGAACCCGATGGCCGGGATGATCACCAAGGACTTCAACATCAAGGTGTCGTGCGGCTGACGGGGGGTAATCCGACGCGGCGGGCATGCACTGCATGTCCGCCGTACCGGATTGGAACGACGGCCGCCCCGACTTATGATGCAGCCGTGTCGATCTCCGACGACCTCGAACGCGCCCAACGCCTGGCGTTTGCGGCCGACGAGGGCGGGGCTCAGGACCTGCTGCTGTCCCTGATGCCGCGGATCGAGCGGGCGGATCGCGACGACCTTCTGCTGGAAGTCTTTGCCCAGCTAGGTGCTATCTATCTGGTCCGGGGTGCGAATGACGGAGTGCGCGAATGCATTCAGCGCATTAGTGACCCGCTGACAATCTACCGCGGCATTCTCGCCGGCACGCTGCCGCAGGCGGCCGAGCAGGTGCATATCTCGCCGGCCGAGATCGCCCATATGGTCTTTCGGTATTCGCGGCGAGCGCAGTTCCTGCAGATCGGTCTGGCCGCGGCACAGGGCGATCATGAGCAGGCGCGCACGGCGCTGACCGAGCTGGCCGAACTCGAGCTTGGATCCGGCTTCCCCGATCTCGCCGACGAACACGCGAACCTGCTCACCCATGCCCGCGTGTTGTGCGCGACGGCATTGTGCGACGACGACCTGCATGTGCAGTCCGTTCCGCTATGGGAACAGGTGCTGGGTGTCTTGCACCGGCCCGCTGCCGGCACCGAATACGCCGAGCACGTTTGGGTTTTGGCGGCCACCGGGTACGGAAGATTCTGCGTCGAGACCGGCCGCCTTTCCGAGGCCGAGCCCTGGTTGCGCCGCGCGGGGGCGCGGGCACAAGCCAAAGGTTGGGAACTCGCAACGGCCCGAACACGATTGGAACGCGCGGCAGCCTGCTGGTCGATCGGTGACCACGTCACGACCGAGCAACTGGCGGCGCAGGCCCATCAGGTGATTGCCCATTACGCACGGGCGCACGACGTGTCCCGCTGCTGGCTGTATATGGGTCTCACCCGGTTGGCCGGCGGCGCGTTGGAGGCCGCCGACCAGTGTTGGGAGCAGGCCGAGCGGCACTGGCGCGAGCTGGGCAAGCCGTTGTTTCTGCATCGCATTCTGTTGCAGCGCAGCTGGATATCGATCTTCTGGGGACGCTTCGCCGAAGCGGTCGAGCTGATCGCCCAAGCCCGCGAGCTGCTCGACTCCTCACCGCGCAGTAGTTGGCTGCAGTACGCCCTACTCGACAATCAGCTCGGGACGGTGTGGCGCGCTGATGCGCTGTCGGACATGGGGTTTGACGGTTCAGGTGATCCTGAAAAGTCGCTGCAGGAAACCGAGGCACGGCACGTCGAGTCGTTGGGAATCCTGCGCGGCGAGGTTGGCACGCCGGAGTACTGGCGCGCGATGCGAAAGCTCGAACAAGCCGCCGACCTCAAGATTCCGGCCGCACTGGCCGTCGACTCGGTGCGCTATTCGATCGCCGACGCCGATGCGCGATCACGCTGGGCTGCCAGCGTTTCCGCGCCCGTCCTGGCAAGTGCATTCGCCGTCGCCTGGGAATGGGAGAACACCGAACTGATCAGTGAGCTGGTCGAATACCACAGCGCGCGCGGCACCTTCAACACCGAACAACAACGCCGCCAGGTGGGTGAATGGGAATCGGCCGCCGCCGCACCCGCGTTCATCGACACCGGCGACGAAGTCGCACCGGCACCTGCGGCGGCCGGGGCGTCGATGCCGGGCGGGAATTCGCTGACCCGGCTCGGCCCGTTACCTCCGCTGCAGATGCAACCCGGCGCAGAACCGATCATGAGTCGCTATCGGGCACTGGCGCTGCAGCGGTACGGCCGTGCGGTCACCGCGCCCGAGCCGGCGTGGGCGACCTGGCCGTGAGCGGTCCCGGCCGGCAGACTTTGGTGTTGCGGTACGCGGACGTCGGGATCGCTACCTACGCGAGTCTGCGGGTGGTCGGCGAGCCGTCACGAACCGTCAACTGGGTGGTGGAGGAGCCAATTCTGTTGGCCGCGTTGGACGAACTGACCAGCGGCCTCCCCGAACCATACGGGGACGAAGGCCGCCGAGACGCCGTCGAGCGGGCACTGTCCCGCGGAGCGTTCGCGACGCCCGAGGCCGAACTGACCGCCGCCTACATCCTCGGGGTGCTGCTCATCGGCGCCGCCGGGTGGCGACTCCTGGCGGAGTGCGCCGCATCCCCGCGACCGACGTTGTTCGTCTCCCCCAGCGCCCGCCTCGCTCGGGTGCCCTGGGGGCTGCTGGCGGTGCCCAAATCGGGCCCGAGCAAGGACGAGTTGGTCCGGGCACGTCAGGACGCGATCACCGCCAGCGGCCGGGTCGCCGCCCGAATCCCCTGGCAACTGGCCGATGTCAGGGAACACACCGACGGCTACCGGTTGTTGGAGTTGGTCGACGTGCTGCTGGCCGTGCCGCAAAACATCGTTCATGCGCCGCGCACGCCCGCCAGGTGGGACGCCAGGCGCGACGGACCTCCCATCCTCGTCCTGGATCCTCGGGTGCCGGGGCAGCGGCCGGATTCGGCGCTGGGGTCGGTGCTCGGCAGGCCCTCGGAACAAACGCAATTGGCGCGGCACTTCGCCGAGCTGATGCAGCGACGCGCGGTGTTGCCGGGCGTCGGCAATCCGGCTGAGCTGTTCCGACGCCAGGATGCCGACCGCAGGTGGCTGGCGGACCTGCTTACCCAGTATCCGAGCAGGCTCGTCTATGTCGGACACGCCAGCTCAGCCGATGGCGAGTCGGGCCAGGCCGACCGGGCTGCGCTGCATCTCGCGTGCACCGCGGCCACAGCCGGAGACGCGGCGGCCATCGGGAATCACCGCCCCTTGACCGCATCGGATCTGATGGCGCTGCGGCTGCCGATGCCGCCCCGAGTCGCACTGCTGGCGTGCGCGTCGGGTGGCGACTACCAGTTCGACGAGGCGAGCGGACTGGTGGCGGCAATGATCCTGGGCGGTGCCCAGTTGGTGACCGCCACCTTGTGGTCGTTGCCCACCACGGCGGCGTTTCGACAATTCGCCACCGCCGCTGCGGATTCGGTGACCGACCCGATGGCTGAGGTAGTCGTCGGCGTCGATACCGCGCACCAAGAGACGGACGCCGGGTGCGCGGTCAATCGGTGGCAGCGCGCGCAACTGCGCCGCTGGCGAGACGGGGACTGGTCCGCCAGCCCGCTGTTCTGGGGTGCGCTGGTCACCTTTGCCGTCGATGGCATGCGTTGAGCTCAGGCCATTGCCAAACCCGATGCCCGTACGGCCTGCACGTCGTCTGGCAGCGAAAGCTGTTCGGGGACAGCGGGATCGAAAGCGACCAGCACAACGAGTCCGGGCCGTAAAGTGGACAGGTCCGCATCGACATCGTGGTGCACCAACCGACCGATGAAGGTGTCACCGTGCACGCTGGTCACTTCGATCCAGATCTGGCGTTCGCCGCCAACGCTTTCAGGCTGGTCACCGACGGTGCGCACGGTGCCGACCCCGACGGCGAGGCCGTCGGAGTCGCGCCGCGCGGCACGCGCGATCCGGCTCACCAACACGGCGGTGAGCACTGCAACGACAACACCGGCCACTGCTATCCACAACTCGTTGTTCATGCGTCCAGCTTCACGGGACCCGGACGCTACCGAACCCAACTTTTCGGCTACCGGAGTAATCGCCGGTGCCCCTATCCTGTGGTGATGGCCGCCGACCCACAGAAACAGGTCGACACTCGTGCGACGGATCAACCCCGGCGAGCGGTGATCGACCATGCCTGGCGCGCAATCGGTCCCGGTGTCGAGGTGCTCAGCAGCGACGACGGTGGTCCCCTGACCCGCACCGTCAAACGCATCATCGATCCGCTGGTCCTGCGCCTGCGGTCCAACCCACAGTTTTCTACGCCGGTCGTCAGCAGCGACACGGCAACCGAGATGCACAACCTGATCACCGGCAACGCCGTCCAATTGCGTGCTGCCGCGGCCTGGTTCGAGGTCCTCAAACTCGAGCGGCGCAGGTTGCGGATTCGCAGCGGCAATGCTCAGGAGCTGTACTTCCCGGTGTGCTTCGAACTCGCGGTGACCAAAGGCGATCCCACACCCCAAGATCGCGAGGCGGCTGGCGTGGTGCTGCATGAGGTGCACGGGGGCCGGGACCGCACCGCGATCGAGGTGCTCAACGACTACGTCGACGATCCGCAGGTCGTCGCCACACTGGCGGCTCAACTCGACGCGAGCTGGCGAGACGTGCGGGCCGATACGGCAGTGCTCGAACCCTTCCAGGCGGCGCTGGCCACCGTACTCGGACCGGCCAGCAGCCACACCGCGGCCACCGCGCGCCAGCGCGTGTGGTCCTCGATGATCGACGACGCCACGCCGTACAACCTGGGCGCCCTGATCCGGGTCGACGGAGCCGAACTGCCGTGGTCGATAGTCGAACTGGGATTGACTTCCGTTGCACCACAACGACAGCCGTTGGTGGCCAGCGGTTCCGACAGTGATCGTCCGCTGGATCGCACCGTGGTGGACCGGGTGCGTTCCACGCTGCGACGCGCGCTGGACCGCGACGCGTTGCCCGACATCCCGCAGCTGTGTGAAGAGGAGGTCGACCGGGCCTGCGCACCGTGGGGGCTGCTGGCGGAGGATAAGCAGGCGACCTTGGTGACGGGCATCGAGGTCGCGAGTGAACTCGCGCCGTTGGACCGGTCGGTCACCAGTCGCTACGCGTTGGCCGGGCAGATCCAGGCGCGGCTGCGCAAGGAGGCCTACGTGCTGCATGCGCGGCGGTATCTCGCCGACGGCGGCCCCATCCATCCGCGACAACAGCAGGTAGTGGACGACCTGGCGCGCTATCGGCACCCCTATCTAAACCGGCTGTGGGCGCGGTTGCACGGACGCGATGTCTGGCAGGAACCGTGTGCGGACGTCGACGACGTGCGGTCGTTGCTGGAGGGTGTGGCCCGATCGGTCAGTCTCGATCATCGGCAGCGAATCAAGTCGATGCTGGAATTGCAGGTGGCCGGATGAGAATCGTCAAGGCCGTCGAGCTGCCGTTACCGCTGGTCGCGGTGCTCGAAGTCAGCGGCGCGGTGTTGTCGTGGGTCGTCGATGATCCGGTCGGGGCTGACGCCGCGGAAATTACCTTCACCGACCCGGCCCGCGCCGACTGGCTCTGGCGCGTGGTCGGCGAATCCGGCCACGTCGCGCTGCTGTCGGCGGTCGAGGAAGCCCAAGAGATTACGGGCGTCGACTTCACGCCTGGGTCGATGGCCCCGCTGCGCCGGCTGGCGCTCGGCCATTGGCTGCGGCGCTGGTGGCCGGCCAGCCAGCGGGACGGCATTCCCGCCCTCGACCGGGCCTTGCTCGACGTCGAGGTCGCGCTGCTAACCGTCGGCGCACAGGGATTCTTCACCGACGACACGCTGGATTCGGACGTCGCCGAACTGCTTTCACCGCACGCCGCCGCGCTGATGGGTCACGTGCGAACCGATGACGCGCGGGTACGCGACCTGGTCCGAGCCGGTTCGGAACTGGCCGAGGAGGTGGGACTGGACGGCCGAGCCTGGATGGAACTGGCTGTCGCAGTGGACGATTCGAGATCCGGACGGACGGCTCCGACCGGGTACCGCGATGACTACGCATTGGCCGCCGGCACGGACGGTGCCCCGTCCACCGGGGCGATCGGACGGGGCCTCACATCGATCAATTGGGGAGCGGTACCGCCGGGAATCTTCGACGCGGCCGAGGACACCGTTGACTGGAGGGTGGAGTCCTCCGGTCCGGCCGTCGTCGCGGTGGTACGGGCAGCCGTCATCGGACCCGATCCGGCCACCGACATCGCGGTACGGCTGCAGTCCGGAGACGTCGCCGGGGCAGGCGCACTGGACGCCAGCGGTCGGGCCACCGTCCGCCTCGTCGATGCCCGGCGGCGCGAGGTGGCCGAATCGGCTGCCTGGAACCACGATTGGCAAGCGACGTCGGTGGTCGTCGGGGCACCGATACCCGAGGCGAGTGAACCACGGGAGGCCCGGGATCGGGTCCGCGGCTGGGTACGGGCGCGGCTGGAGCAACCCCCGCCGGATGCGTTCTTGGTCGAAGTCCTGGCGAGCGAGTCGTCCTACTAAGGTCCGCCGCCGCCGCCGCATCCGCCGGGTCCGGGTTCACCGCCCCGCTGCGACCGGCCATGCTCACGAACTGCGCAGTGCGCGGTGGGTGGGTTTGTCAGCGCGCACATCATGGGGTTGCGCGCCGGGTCGGGTGAGTCCAACATCAAGTGCGCCGGCGGTGCCAGCAACGGCGCCGCGGATGTTGCGGTATGCGTGAGTTGGTCCTGCGATAGGGAGAGCAGTCCGATGGCGTATGTGGTGGTGGAGCCGGCGTGGGTGGCGACGGCGGCGGGAGATTTGGTCGGGTGGGGATCGGCGATTGATGCGGCCAACGCGGCGGCGCGGGTGTCGACGACGCGGCTGTTGGCGGCCGCCGGGGATGAGGTGTCGGCGGCGATTGCGGCGTTGTGGGGTGAGCATGGGCAGGCCTATCAGGTGATCAGCGCGGAGGCCGCGATCTATCACCGGCAGTTTGTGCAAGCCCTCGACGCGGGGGTGGGCAGCTATGCGGCCGCGGAGGCGGCCAATGCCTTGTCGGTGCAGACCATCGCCCAGGATGTCTTGAACGTCATCAATGCGCCCGCCCGGGCGTTGTTGGGGCGCCCGCTAATCGGCGACGGCACCCACGGAGCTCCGGGGACCGGCCAAGCCGGAGGGCCGGGCGGGATCTTGTGGGGTAACGGCGGTAACGGCGGATCCGGGGCGCCCGGACAGCGCGGCGGTGCCGGCGGGGCGGCGGGATTGTTCGGCAACGGCGGCACTGGCGGGGCCGGCGGAACCGGGATTACCGGCACCCCCGGCCCCGTGGGTCAGATCGGCGGCACGGGCGGGGCGGGCGGGGTCGGCGGTCCGGGCGGGTTGTTGTTCGGCAATGGCGGGACCGGCGGGGCCGGCGGAACCGGGGGCACCGGCGGGGTCGGGGGTCCAGCCAACACCATGGGCGTTCCTGGTGCGGGCGGTCCGGGCGGCACCGGCGGCCTCCCAGGCGCCGGCGGCCCGGCCGGGTTATTCGGCAGCCCCGGCAGCCCAGGCGTCAACGGTGCCACAGGTGCCACCGGCGCCACCGGGGGCACCGGAGGCGCCGGGTCTTTTCCCTACAGCTTCGCTAACAACACCGGTCTGAGCAACGACCAGGTCTACGTGACCGCACTAGGCCAGACGACACCCGGCCACTGGTCGTGGATCGACCCGACCGGCACGGCCCACGCGCTCGATTACAACGCCGCCAACGCCCCTGGTCACCTCACAAAGAACGGGGTGAACTACGCCAATATGTCGTTCACTCTCGCCGACGCGACCGGCTTCTACATGCCGCCCGAATTCCTGGGCGGCCGGATATTTATGTCGATGAAGGAGCCGCTCTATATCGCCATCAGCCCTGACAACTCAGGCTGGGCGGGTCCCGACCCAGCGAATCCTGCCGATCCGAACTACGCCACGGTCTACGACTGGTACGAGTTGTCCTTCAAGAATGGCGAAGTCCCCTTCGGCGGCAACACGACGCAGGTGGACCAGTATGGGTTCTCGTTCGCATTCACGGTGACACAGGACTCCACCGGCTTCTCGGAAACCCGTGGTCTGACACTGTCGCGGGATGAGGTGTTCCAGCGGTTCATGACGCAGGTCCCGACCGAGTACCACGCACTGATCATCGACGATGCCAGCGGCGACCCGCTACGGATCATGGCCCCGCGGTCCATCCAGCCCGGAGGCTTGGCCACGTGGCTTGATCCATCGATCAATGACTTCTGGACGACCTATCAAACCAACCAGTTCAACTACAGTGGCCCCGGCTACACGGTGCAAGGCACCGTCAACGCGAGCGACCAGTTCGTGTACACCGTGACCCCCACCGGGGGGAGCCCCACGCAGTACGTGATGGCGAAGCCCACCACGGCGCAAGTCTTCGCCGCCAATGGCCCATTCGTCGGCACGGGTCAACAGGGGGCGTTTCTCGCCGAATTCGACGCGGCGTT
>JALHRH010000219.1 GCA_022841565.1 Mycobacterium sp.
ACACGGGTGGGTGCCACGACAGTCAGTTGCTGACGCTCGCCGGCCATCCCGTCAACGCTGACCACGGTCGCTCGCCGCGCACCCGTCGCGGCGGAGCCGCCGGGTTCGATCCCGAGGAAACCGAACAGCACGGCGGCCGACACCTCAAGCAGGCCGGCCGCCGCATGGGCGTGCCCAAGTAGCGGTGTCACAGAGAAGGTCGTCGACGCCGTCCCGGTGGCAAGCTGGCGATCAGCAGTAGCCGGCGTTGCCGGCAACACGGAGTAGATCGTGTCGTCGTCGCGGCGCGCATCGTCGGCGCGCTTGAGCACCATGACGACCGCGGCATCGCCGGGAATCTGCTCGTTCGCGCCGAGCAGCGCTCGTGCCGCTGCTTCGTGTACGGGTTCACAGCTGAGATCGACCGCACCCACCACCGCTGCGTCGATGTCGCCACGTCGCAGCGCACGCGCCGCCAGCTCCAGCGCTGTGGTGCCGGATAGCTGCTCGCGCGACACCGTGAAGCTCGGACCCCGTAGGTCGAATTGGCTATTGAGCCGATTCGCGACGATATTCGGCATCGATCCGACGACACCGCTGGCAACCAGCCCCGAAACGACACCGTCACGCGCCTCCGCCAACTGCCCGGCATCGTCGAACGTATCGGCAAGACGCCAGCGCAGGCCCGCTCTGGCCACCTCGGCGTCGCAACCCATCCCGATATAGACGCTGGTGCTATGGCTGGGCAAGCCCTTGATGACCTCTCCGATGTTGAGGGCGGCGCCGAGCACGGCAATCTGTTGCGGTAACGCGTTTTTCAGATCACTCGGCGGAAATCGCACTCGGGTCGCGTCCAGGGAGAGCGTGGACATTCGCGCGCGAAGCACGCCGTCGGATTGCTCGGTCGCCACGGTTCGAGCGGCAGCGAGATGCTCGGCCACCTGAGCGGTCTCGTAGCCGTCGCCCGCGATGATGCTGAGGCCTACGATCGCGACATCCGCGTCGGCGCGATGTCGGTTCACGCTCCATCGCGGGGCATCGATGGCCGCCGGAGCGGTTTGCGACCATTCTTCGACGATGAGGTGGGCATTGTTCCCGCCGAAGCCGAAGTTGTTGATCGCCGCGCGCCGTGGTCCGCTGCTGGACCACGGTTCGGCGCTGGTGAGCAGGCGAAGCGGTGACTGCGCGATGAACGGAACCGGATCCTCGACGTGCAATGTCGGGGGACGCAGTTGCGCACGCATGGCCGCCAAAACCTTGATGAGACCACCGATTCCCGAGGCGGTGATGGAGTGGCCGAGATTGGACTTCAGCGAACCGATCGGCATTTCGCCGCATGCGGAGAAGACGCGGGCCATACTTTTTAGTTCGGTGAGGTCGCCCAGTTGTGTTCCGGTAGCATGACATTCGACCATCGAGATGTCTTGCGGATCAAGGCCGGCCATGTCGTACGCCGACAACATCGCGCGTTCTTGGCCTTCTTGGCTAGGTGTCAGCAGGTTGGTTGCGCGGCCATCGTTGGCAAGTCCGACAGCCCGGATGAGCCCCAGAATCTGCTCCCCCGAGCTCAAGGCGTCATCGAGCCGTCTGAGTGCGACGAACCCGGCACCCTCAGCGGGAACCAGGCCGTCGGCCTGTCGGTGGAATGGACGAGACTTGCCGGTGCGGCTCAACGCTTGCAGCGCGCTGAATCCGACATGCAGAAATAGATCGTCGGCGTGGTTGACGCCACCGGCCAGCATGGTGTCGACGGTCCCGTCGTGCAGCCGGTCGCAGGCCACCTTGATGGCGTAGAGCGACGAGGCACAAGCGGCGTCGAGCGCAAAAGCGCCCGCGGTCAGCCCCAGAGCCCGTGCGGCTAGGTGTGCGGGCAGCCCGGACTGAAATCGGTTGCGCCAGTCTATGGTGCTTGGCCGCTGCTGCCAGACGCTCGCCGCGAGAGCAGCCATCGTCTGGGTGGGATAGCAGAGGTTGCCCATCACCAGGCCAGCGCGGCCAGGAACCGTCCCGACCTGCCAGCCGGCGTTCTCGATCGCTTGCCGGGCCGCGAATACCGTCCATTGGCAAAGCGAGTCGAGGCTGAGCAGGCAGTCGGCCTCCAGCAGGAAGCCGGTCGGGTCGAAGGCATTCTCGAAACCACGAACGTAACCACCCTGGTCCGACCAAGCGTGGTCCGGGCAAGCGTGGTCCGGGCAAGACCCGTTGGCGGGGTCATGCCCACCGGTAGGGTCGCACAAGATGTGGGCCGGACTCATCCCCCAATAGCCCTCGGGCGGGGCGCCCAGCACGTCGCGACCGGTGCGGATCGTCGTCCAGAGCTCGTCTGGATTCAATCCTCCCGGAAACACGCAGCCCTGACCGACGATGGCGATCGGTTCGAATCTCAGAGTGGTTTCGCCTTGCTGGCCGGGTCGAGTGGCTTGATCAGCTGCCATAGGGATACATTTCGACGCCGCGCAGTTCGGCGATCACCGACCCGTGCCCATCGGCGAGTTGCAAGTCAAAGACGCTGCCGCTGCTATTTGCCTCGCCGTTGTCGAGGTAGCAGTGCAGATTGCCGTCCGCAGGTCCAGAGCGGTACAGCGCAACCTGTGCAATGCACATCGGCAGCATCCGACGTCCGGTTTGTTCGAAGCTCCATAAGGTTCCGACCTGCAGACAGCCGTCCAGAGCGGCCGGATCCGTTGCCCAGCGCCGCTTGGGCCACTTCGCCTGATTCAGCCCGTGCAGGTGAGCCACCGCACCGGCCGGCTTACACCAGGCGAGCTTTTCGAGGACTTGAAAGGCTGGACCGTGAAAGAGCGCACCGTCGCCGTAGCAGGGTTCGAGTAGCGGCGTTTCCCCGTTCCGCAGCTCGGTGGCGGGCGGCAGTAAAACTCTTGTGCCACTGCTCATTTCGCCAGTCGCCGAGTAGCGAACCGCCCCGGCCGCGTCCAGCAGGAGAAGTTGCAGCCGGTGCGCCGAGCCTGGTACCGGGACGCAACGCACGGTGAAGACATCGCCGGCGTCCTCGAATCCCCCCAGCGGCACGCCACGAAGAACCCGGAGGTCGAGCAGCCGTTGCACGTGCTGTCCTGGCCGGCAAGCCTGCGCCGCGCCGACAAACCACTCACCGACCTGCACCATCGGTAACACCACCTGCTGCTGGATGCGGTGATCGTGTAGGTAAGGCTGCAGCGCTGCCCGCACCACCACCCGAGCCGACCGCCCGGTCTCAGGCAACGGATGCGGAAGCCCGCCACTGGCCACGCCGTCGCCAAGCACCACGTACCCGTCGCTGGTGTCGCTGTCGAGCGCTTCGGACACGAATGCGCGGGCACCGTCGTCGAGTGGTATCGGCTTGATGCCCCGGGATTCGAACACCTCCTTGAGAGCCGGCGTCACCATCCCTGCCGCCCACGGTCCCCAGCCCAGTGCACGAACAACGCACCCCGGTCCGCGGCGGGCGCGCTCTGACAATGCGACCTGGTTTGCGACCTCGTTGGCCATCACATAGTCGGCCTGGCCAACGTTTCCGCCCCGCGCGGCCGCCGACGAGAATAGGAGAAGCATCTTCACCGGGTCGGTTGCGGTCACGTCGAGCAAGGCGCTCAACCCCCCGACTTTGGTGCCGAATACGCGGTCGAACTGGTCCATGGTCTTGTGGCTCAGGCGCGCGTCGGCCACCACACCCGCGCCGTGCACCACTGCGGTGATCGGCCCGAAATCGGCTCGCACCCGATCCAGCAGTGTGCCGAGCTCGGCGGCGTCCCGAACGTCGAGCGGGTGGTAGCTCACCCGTGCACCCGCCTGTTCGATCGCGGCAATGGTGGCGCGTATCTCTCGGTCGGCTTCCACCCGCTGGACTCGCTGCTCCAACTGCCGGGGCGTCAGCTTTTCTCCCCGGTGCTGGGCCTGCGTCAGCAGTGCTCGCTTGAGTTCCGCGGTCGCCGTCAGCCCGTGCGCCGCAGTCGGTTCAACGCCGGGCGCCGAACGTCCGATCAGGATGAAGGTGGCTTGTGTTTCCCTGGCCAACGCAATGACCGAGGCCGCGGTCACGCCACGCGCTCCGCCGGAAACCAGGATGACGTCGCGCTGGTCCAGCCTGGCACTCCGACCGGCGACCCGGGATTGATAGGTCATTACCGTCACCCGGCCATGAACGCTGCCCAATCCGACTTCCAGTTCCGGTCCACCAGCAGTGATCTCGGCGGCGACCAGTTCGGCGACCTGTCGCGGGGACCGATCCGTGGTGTCGATGTCGATGGCCTTGGTGGCGGTGTTCGGCCATTCGAGTGCCGCGGTCTTGGTCAGCGCTGCCGGGCCACCCGCCCACGCCCGTGAGCCGGCGTCGGTGAGCAAACCGAATGTGCCGCCGGTGTCCTGAACAGTGACGAAAACTCCACCATTGCGCTCCATGCAGGCGGCAATCCGGCACGCGTCGGCGAAGACTCGCCGGTTGACCGCCAGGGCCTCTTCGCGGGTTCCGGTCGATGCGAGGCCACTGAGCTGCAGCACGCAGGTCGCGTCGTGACTCGCCTCATGCACTGCCACGGCCCTGATGCCATGCGAATGCAAGATCGTCTGCAACGCCTCGGCGACGGCCTCGCCTCCGACGATCTCCACGCGCTCGGCTTCGTGCAGACCAGGAACGCCCATCCCCTGAGCCGCAGCGGCGATCGCGCGCACTGAGTGGCGAGCGACCGGCCCGCCGGCTAAATCAAAAGGGAGGCGATCACCCCTCTCGTGCAACGATCCGACGCCGTGCGGGCCGTTGCCGTTGGTGGCGGGCGGCGCCGTCGGCAGCAACGTGGTGAGGTAGTCGACGATCTCCTGCAAGGTGCTCAACCCGGCCATCGCCGCAGCCTCCACCTCCGGCAACGACGGCACCTTCTGCTGCACCGCCGACAAAATCTCCACCCGCTTGATCGAGTCGATGCCCAAATCGGCTTCCAACGACATCGACAGGTCCAGCATCTCCACCGGATAACCCGTCTTGTCGGCGACGACCTGCAACATGTCAGCCACCAAGTCGGGCCCCGCACCCACTCCCGGCACACCCACCACCGCCTTCATCGGCGCCGGCGCCAGTGTCGGGGGCACCGGCGCAAGCAGCGCGCCGTTGTGCTCGCCGTTGCCATTGGTGCGGGGCGGTTCCGTTGGCACAACGGAACCCAGTCCTGGAACCGGTGATGCCGGCCGGACCTGACGTTGCGCCGCGCCGTTGGCCACGTCTGCTGACACCGTCGCCGGCCGATCGTCAGGCTGAGGCTTCGCGTAGTTGGCACCATTGATCTTCAGAACCAGCCTGGACCGTGGCCGAGTGCGCGGATCGTCGCACATGTGATAGTCGGCCCACAGGTTGGCGAAATCCATCGGCACGCCGGCTGCGACCAGCTGAGCAAGACCCAGCCAGAGAGCACGAATCCCGTTCGTGTGCTTGCGATCCAGCGCGACGGCGTGGTGAGGCAGGCCCGCCAGGCACTTACTCACCAGATTCGTCAGCACACCGTCCGGTCCAACTTCAACAAACGTGCGCGCACCCGCCGCCCACATTGACCGAACCATCTCCGAGAAATGCACCGGCTGGGCTAGCTGTTCGGCAAGCGCGGCAGGTATCGCACCGGCATCCGAGTCGTATGGCCGCGCGGTTGCATTGGCGTACACGGGGACGGTCGGTGCTTCGAACGGGATCTCGCTCAGGAACTTGGCGAAGGGCACGGCAGCCCCGGCGACGATGTCCGAATGAAACGCGGTGGCGACATTCAATTCCGTCGCCTGAATGCCAACCTCGGAAAGTCGACGCACGACGTCTAAGACGCTCGCGACGGGACCCGACAAGATGACTTGGTTCGGGCTGTTGTGATTGGCGATGACCACCGGAAGTCGCCAATGCGCCAGGAGCTCACGCACGATCTCCGACGGCGCCGAAACCGCGCACATCGTTCCCTCGCCGGTACGAGCGGCCTGCGCCATCAGCGCGCCGCGCTTGCGCGCAATTTCCAGCGCCGCGTTGTCGTCGAAAACGCCTGCCGCGCATAAGGCCACGACCTCACCGAAGCTGTGGCCAGCTACCGCAACGGGTTTGATACCCAAAGCCCGTATGATCTGCAGCAGGCTGAGACTGTGCGCCCCGATCGCCGGTTGCGCCCATTCGGTTCTGGTCAGTGTGACAGCCTGCTCGGCACGCTCCTTTTCGGTAAAAGCGGTCCTCGGCCAAACGATCTGGTGCAGGTCGCGATCGGAGTCGAAGAGCGAGGCTCGCGCGGTCTCCCACGGGGAAAGCGCGGCGTTGAACAGCCGTGGGATGTCAGCGCCCATGCCCACGTATTGGCTACCCTGCCCGGGAAAGAGCAGCGCGACCGGTGCAGTCGGCTGCCCGGAAAAAAAGTAGCCACGGGGCGAGGCGAAAGGCGCCACATCGGTTCCGTTGGCCAGTCGGTCCGCAGCTTCATCGAGCATCGATCGAAGACTCGCGACATCGTCGGCGACGAGCGCCAACCGGCTTTGCTGGGCGGCGTCATAGCGCGTCTGCGTCGCCTGAGCGAGATAGCAAAGCATGTCGTTGTCGTCCCTGAGCGAGGCCGACAACCGTGCCGCCTCGTCGGCCAAGGATGTCGGGGTGGCAGCGCCCAGCACCACCAGTTCGGATTTCCACGACCGGTGACGTCGTGGGCGGTGACCGCTGCCGGTGTACTCCTCCAGCGCCACATGAAAGTTAGTGCCACCGAAGCCGAAGGAACTCACCGACGCACGACGCGGGACACCCTCCCCGGAAATCCAGGGCTTTGACTGGGTGGAGAGATAAAACGGTGAGGCGCCGATGTCAAGAGCCGGATTGGGCTGATCGACCTTGATCGTCGGCGGCAGGGTTTTGTGGTGAAGGGCCATCACCGCCTTGAACAGTCCGCAGGCACCTGCGGCCGCCTTCGTGTGCCCCACCTGCGATTTGACCGATCCGATCGCGCACCACTGTCGATCTTGGCGCCCCGAGTCGTCGAAAACGTCTCGCAGCGCCGTAAACTCAGCAATGTCACCGGCTTTGGTCGCTGTCCCGTGTGCCTCAAGTAGTCCAACGGTTTCCGGGCCGTAGCCGGCCGCGTCGTAAGCGCGGCGCAACGCCTGCGCCTGCCCTGACGAGCTCGGTGCATAGATACTTTTGGCCCGGCCGTCCGATGACGCACCCAGCCCGCGGATGACCGCGTAAATCGGGTCCCCGTCGCGCTCGGCGTCCTCCAGACGCTTCAGCGCCACCATGGCAAGCCCCTCACCCAGCATCGTCCCGTCCGCCTGGTCGGAGAACGGTCGGCAATCCCCCGACGGGGACAACGCCGTGACCTTGGCGAAACACATGAACATGAGGATGTCGTTCAAGGCATCCACGCCACCGGTGATGACCATCTCGGAGTCGCCGAGATAGAGTTCGTTGAGCGCGATCTGAAGAGCCGCGAGGGAACTGGCGCAAGCCGCGTCGACGACACAGTTGGTTCCGCCGAGGTCGAATCGGTTGGCGATCCGTCCCGCGACGACGTTGCCCAGCAGTCCCGGGAATGTGTCCGCCTGCCAAGGCGTGTATGCGGCAGCAATGCGCTGCATGAACAGCTCAAGTTGCTCGTCGGTGATCCCGGCACCGCGAAGCGCCCTCTCCCACACCGGTGCCTGTAAGCGACCAGACATGTGGGCAACCATCTCGGTGGCGCTCGCGACACCCAGTACCACAGAGACTCGATCGGTGTCCACATGCGAGAAATCGCCGCCAGCAACGTCTTCCAAGACTTGCCGGGCCACCGCCAGCGCCAACAGTTGCGCCGTATCGATCGCCGGCACGGTGTTCGGCGGTACACCGAAGTCGGTGGGCACAAAGTCGACGTATGGAAGAAAACCACCGCGCTGCGCATACATCTTGTCCGGCGTGTCCGGTTCTGGATCGTAGTAATCGCTTATCCGCCAATGCGATTCGGGGACATCGGATAGCAGGTCCGCCCCCTCGACGATGTTACGCCAAAAGTGTTGAGCGTCAGCAGAACCGGGGAACAGTGCACTCACGCCAACCACGGCGATAGGGGGACGCACGGACATTGTGAACGATCCTTTCTGCGGCTTCGCAGCGATCTAGAAGATTTGGTCGACCGCTAGCCGGCGGGGTTTGAAACGAAATGCTGCAGCGGGCAGTCGAACACCGCACATGCGGACTCGCTGCGCCATAGTGAAATGAGCGGCACCCTCAAGCATGTTGAGCGCGACCTGAACTACTTCCCTAGCCTCCGGCGGCTCGAGGAAACTGTCGCGAACCCAACTGTTGAAAGCGCCCATAGCCGGACCACACCAAATTTGGTAGTCGAACCTGCGATCGGCCACGCCATCGATCGCCCAGCGGCTCGACTTACCCAGATACCAACGAAAAGCCAAACCCATCTGGTACTTGGGATGCTGCGCAGCCCGCTCCACAACTGCGGCATCGCGGGCACGCCAGAACTGCTCGGTCTCGGACCAGACTTCCTCGACGCTGCAGCCGAATATTTTCTCGAGCTCCCTGCGCTGTTCGCCCACGATCGCCTGCAAACCCGGTTTGCTGACATACAGCTCATAGAGTTTCTTGGCGCGCGGTCCGAACATTGAGCCGCGCCTGACCACCTGCAAATTGACACCGAGTTCGAACATGTCGGCCGCGGGCGCCATGATGACGTCGGCGACCCCGACGCTGGCGAGAATTTCGCGTCCCTGCGCCGAAAGTCCCGATTCCACGCAGGCTTGGTTGATCGATCCGGTCATGACGTAGGCGGCCCCCATGGCGAACGCACCGGCGACCGACAACGGGGTACCCAACCCGCCCGCTGCCCCGACCCGCACTGGCCGCTGCAAACGGTATTGCGTTGCCAATTGATCGCGGAGTTCTACGATCTCGGGGAACAGTGCGGGTAGCGGCCGGTTGTCGGTATGCCCGCCGCTGTCTGCTTCGACGGTCACGTCCTCGGCGACTGCTACATGGCGGGCGAGTTCCGCCTCCCGTGCGGTGATCGCACCCGATTCCAGCAGTGCCGAAACTATCGCCGGTGGCGCCGGTGTCATGAATTGGCGAGCGACTTCGGGTCGGGACACCTTGGCAAAGACGCTGTTCTTGCGCACTATCTGGCCGGTCGAATCGGTTGACAAACCGTGCAGTGAATAGCGCACCACCGACGGCGCGATCTTCATGAAGGCAGATGCCTCGACCGCCCGAACTCCCCTGGAGATGTACAGCTCCGCCACCCGGTTTTCCAGGTCGGGCTCATGGGGGGAATGGATGAGATTGGCGCCCCAAGCGAGCCCGTTCGTCCCGGACAGCTTCTCCTCGACCGTCGACAGTGCCCGATCTACGTCGGCGTACGCCAGGCCACCGGCCCCCAGGAATCCCAGCATCCCGGCCTTCGCCACTGCCGCCACCAAAGCGGGCGTGGCAATGCCGTTGGCCATCGACCCGGTGAGGTACGGGAAGCGTAGCGAATGGGACTCGCAGAATTCCCGGTCGCCGAGCCACTCGGGATACACCGGCGGCAGGGTGCCGATTACGGATGTTCCCGACGGCGCACGGGACACCGTTTCGCCGACGGCCAGCCCCACCTGCCCGGTCTTGTCGTCACGCACGACCAGAAGAGGATGACGGATGTGCCCCGCCACGCGCACCAGATCCTCGGGGGCAAACGCAATGCCGCTTGCATCCGGCGAATCTTCGGCGGGGGTACTCACCGATGAAGCCGGGCGCGCTCCGCCCGGCGGCAGGGGCTCGTCGCAGCGTGG
>JALHRH010000220.1 GCA_022841565.1 Mycobacterium sp.
CCGGCCGCCGGTACCGTGTGACCCGCTCGCACCACCGTCAGTCCCGGAGCCCCCCGCACCGGCCGCCCCACCCGCACCGCCTTGGCCGCCGGCACCGCCGGCGCCGCCACTGCTTCCGGTGTTAGTCCCACCGGCACCGCCCGTGCCGCCTTGTCCGCCGACGCCACCCTGGCCGCCCTGGCCGCCCCCTAGACCGTCGATGCCGGCGCCGCCGTCACCGCCCCGGCCCCCCGCACCGCCGGCGCCACCCTGCTTTCCGGCGTCGGGGGAGTCTCCTGACCCGCCGTCAAAGCCGATGCCTCCGTTGCCGCCCGTGCCGCCGGTGCCACCCGCGCCGCCCAGGCCGTTTGCGCCGTTCGTGCCGCCATCGGTCCCCGCGCCGCCGGCACCGGCGGCACCGCCGGACCCGCCTCGGCCACCGTCCGCACCAGCCGCAGCGACCCCGACTCCGGTGTTGCTACCGCCGGCGCCGCCGTCGCCGCCTCGACCCCCGGCGCCGCCCGCGCCGCCCTGGCCACCGCCGACGCCCCCGATGCCCGCACCGCCACCACCGCCATGCCCGCCATTCCCCCCGCCACCACCGCTTCCGCCAGCGGTGGGGCTGTGACCAGACGTTCCGATGGCGCCGCCACCGCCATCGCCTCCTGTGCCCCCAGCGCCGCCTGTTCCGCCGATACCGTTCGCCCCGTCTGCGCCGCCGTCGGTTCCCGTTCCGCCGGCACCGGCGGCACCGCCGGACCCGCCATCGCCGCCATTGGCGCCCAGCGCCGTGATTCCCGCGGCCGTATTGTTGCCGCCGACGCCGCCGGCCCCGCCCCTCCCGCCAGCACCGCCCTGCCCACCGTCGCCTCCGCCGACGCCTCCGATGCCCGCTCCGCCCGCGCCTCCTTTCCCGCCGCCACCGCCGCCGCCTCCGTTGCCTCCAGGAGTCGGCACGTCATCGGAGAGTCCAAGCTGACCCGCGCCGCCAACACCGCCGGCACCCCCGGTTCCCCCAGTGCCGCCGGCACCCGAGCTGCCCGCGGTCTTCGCACCCAATAGGCCGGCCGAGCCGCCGGATCCGGCCGCCCCGCCAATACCGCCGGTGCCGCCCTGCCCGCCAACTTCCAACCCGACGCCGCCCGCCCCGCCGGTGCCGCCGACTCCGCCAACGCCCCCGTGACCGCCATCGCCAGCCAAGCCGATCAGTGCGGTACCCCCAGCTCCACCCGCCCCGCCAACGCCACCGGTAGCCCCGGTCCCGCCTTGCTCGCCTGCCAAAGCCGCAGTGCCTGTGCCGCCCGCGCCACCCAGGCCGCCGTCGCCGCCCCGACCACCAAACCCGAAAACAGCGCCGTTCCCGCCTGCGCCGCCGCTCCCGCCCGCCCCACCGTTAACCCCAGCAGTCCCAGCAGCACCGTGACCTCCAACACCACCGGCGCCGCCCACACCGATCAGTGGGGCATCCCCACCGTCACCACCGGCACCGGCGACCACAGCACCGACCCCACCCGCCCCACCAGCGCCACCGGAACCGAGAAGGATCCCGCCGCGGCCCCCGCTCCCGCCGTTGCCGCCGTACCCGCCAAGATCGCCGCCACCCATGCCGCCCCGGCCGCCGTTTCCAACCAAAGGAGCCGTGCCGCCGATGCCGCCATGTGCGCCCGGTCCACCGGCTCCGCCGGTCCCGCCCGACCCCAACAACCAGCCACCGCTACCTCCCGGCCCGCCTGCGCCCCCGATGCCCCCTGCGCCGCCCATTCCTCCGGTGCCAATCAGCCCCGCAGCACCGCCCGCACCGCCCGACGCACCCGCGTTGGTGCTGTTGCCGCCGCTGCCACCATTGCCGTACAAGATCCCGCCCGGCTTGCCGGGTTGCCCCACCGGCCCGCTGACTCCGTCAGCGCCGTTGCCAACCAAGGCCCGACCCACGAGCGCTTCGGAGGGCGCATTGATCACGGCGAGCAAAGCCCGGCCGACCGCATGCATTGCGGACGCATTCGCTGCCTCTGCCAACGCCAGACTCTGCGCACTCGCAGCTAAGGACCGCACGAACCGTTCGTGAAAAGCCGCGGTGTGTGCGCTGATCGTCTGATAGTCCCGCGCATGCGCTTCGAACAGGGCCGCGATCGCAGCTGACACCTCATCGGCAGCGCTAGCGGCAACCCGCGTCGTCGAAACGGCGGCCGTCGCGTTGGCCGTGCTCAACGTCGAACCTATAACCGCAAGATCCTCAGCGACCGCAGCCACCACTTCCGGCCACACAACAATCGACATCAGGCCGACTCCTCATATTGAAATGGATATCCCTGCCGCACCTGTCAGGGCCGATGAGACTGACGGCGCTGTACTCAGCGGTGAGATTAACCCGACGAGGCGGCGGACGGTGTATTTCAAGCAAATTCTATTACATTAATACTCCCGAGGAGTTCGTTTTCCAAGTAGCAAGCAGGGATGCGGACCAGAAGGTATCGAACCTGGGCGCGTTGTCAGATTACTGCGGTACCGTATCGTGCTGTTCATCTGTCCACCAACGTATTTCGGCTTCCAGCGGACTCAGCGCCAGGCGCTGGCCTAGTGCATCGGCAGACCGTTACCAGTGCGCATCCGGCACCCGAAATCCTATGACTAATCGCGCACTCCGGGGGTCCGGATCCGTTATCAACGGAACCACAGGAATGAGGAATTCCGGCGCATAGAGTGATGAATTACAGTAACGTGGATTAAACACCAAAGAGCTTACTGTTGATGACTACCAAGCCATTACTTCGACGCCCGTAACCTGCCCGCCGGCCTGGCTAGAGATCGATCACGACGAGCGACCCAGAAAGCATCGCAGTTCGCCTGTCCGCCCGATCGGCTCTCAATAGCAGGCCAGAATCCTTTGCGCCACAACATCGCCGGCTCATTGGACATCGTCCACCCAGTACAAAACACTCGCGCCGTCGCGCCCTGAGCGGCTGGCTACCGTTGGGGTGTCAGGACGGCGCGGGAGGCTGCCGTACGCACTCCGGGCCGGGATCGTCAGCGGGTCCGGTCTTTGGTGTGGGGTACGCCGTTTGACGAGCGGGCAGGCGATGTGATGAATTTTCCGCGCAAAGTTGAGGAGATTGTCATGGGTTTCATGCAGCGGGATTCCTGGAAGCGGCGCGGCACAGCGATCGCCGTTGCGGCGCTGGCATTCACCGCCGCGCCCGAGGTGTTCGCCGGCACGGAATCGTCCGCGCTGGTGCTGGCCGACGTGTGCGTCAGCGCAGGACGACGCGTTTCGGTCAGCGGATGCACCAACATCGCCGACGCCGTCGCCCCCTACGCCCCGCCCCCGACGGATTACGCCCCGTTGCCGGAGGACTACCCACCCCCGCCGCCGCCGAACGTCAACGTGTGCGCGAACGTTGGCCGCCGCGTCACGGTCAGCGGGTGCGTTTAGATACCGCTGTCCGGCCCCGCTCTAGGGCCTGCCGTTGCCACGGCGGATCTCCTGCAGGCACTGCAGCCGGGTTTGCCCGGTCTGCTCCATGCAGACCCGGACCGGTGTCTCCTGCTCGGTGGGCGGCGGCGACTCATTTGGTTCGGGGGTGGCACTGACGGTCGGGCTGGTCACGGTTCCCTCGGTCAGTGACCAAATGGCCCTGTTGGTGCCTTGGATCGTCGAGCAGTACGCGGTCGCCCCTGTCTTTGTGGTTCCGAGGCTGCCGAGTGGGAAACAGTTAGCGCCGATGGCGACCACCGGGATCTCTGGCGCGGACGTCACGGTGGTGCCAGCCTGGGCCCCCGAGGTCGGGGCTGGCATCGAGGTGGACGCCGGCGACGGCTGCGGAGCGGATGTCGCGCGCTCTTCCTTATCGGCACGCAGATACTCCTGAAGCGCGAAAACCACTGCGATGACCAGCAGGACGGCCAGCAACGCCGGAACGATCACGGCGGGTCTCATCAGTGCGTGTCGCGATGCCGGCACCGCAACAGCGCGCATCGCCAGACTCGTGTCGTCAGGATCTCCGGTGCCGCCCAGATTGTGACTCAGGGCGCGTGCGAAATCGATGCAGCGCAGATAGCGATCCTTAGGATCCTTGGCCAGCGCCTTGGCAAAGACCGGATCGAGATTCGACAGCTCCGGGCTGCGGTCGCCGATGGCCGGGGGCGACGCGCTGAGGTGTTGACTGATTACCACCGCAGGGTTCGAGTGCTGAAACGGGGGCGCGCCGGTGAGCAGCTGGAACGCTGACGCGGCAAGCGCATACTGGTCGGCCCGCCCGTCGAGGTCGCTGCCCATCAACTGCTCAGGTGCCGCATAGGCCACCGTGCCTACCGTCATGTTGGTTGCGGTCAATCCGGTCGATTCGCCCACCAGACCGGCGATGCCGAAGTCGGCTAGTAGGATTCGCCGATCCGGCGAATCCGGTTGAGAGATAAGGATATTCGCGGGCTTGACGTCGCGGTGTAGCAGCTTGTTCAGGTGGGCGTAGTCGAGCGCCTCGGCGACCGCGGTGATGATTTCGACGACTTCAGGGCCGGGCATCCCGTTGGGGTAGCGCTCCTCCAACAACTCCCCCGCGTCGATGCCGTCGACATAGTCCATGTCGATCCACAGCTGGCCTTCGGACTCGCCTCGGTCGTGCACCGCAACAATGTGCGGGTGCCACAGCGTGGCCGCGGTGTCGGCTTCGCGGTGAAACCGGTCCCGGTATTCATGGTCCGCCGATACCTCTGCTTTGAGGACCTTGAGCGCGTCCTGGCGGGGCAGTCGCGGGTGCCTGGCCAAATAGACCTCACCCATCCCGCCGGATCCCAGCCGCTTGATGATGGTGTACCCGGCAAACGTCGATCCTTCGTCGAGCGCCATGGCCGCATAGTAGCCCGCGACACGGTTCCGGAAACCGAGGATGGGCCTGTGCATGGGCCCGTGCATGTGCGTGGTCGACGTTTCCATCCGATCGCACGGGGGTAATCCGCCGCCTATGTCCGAACGTGACAACGTCGTCCCCGACGACGTGCCCTGGGCCGACGCCGCTGAGCAGGCGCGCCCGACAGCCGATTCGCCCGAGGACGAACAATACGCAGATGAGCCGGCCGATTTACCGCTCGAAGCGAGTGCCGCGGACTGGCACGAACAGCAGCAAACGGTCGTGATCGATGACCAGGTGGAGGAATCCGAATAGGTTGTGGCGGCGGAACATCAAGGCGACCGTCCGTTAACAGTCGGCCTCTGCACTCCGGCGCGGCCGTGGCACCGGTCTCTGCGGATCGGCGTCCACGGTGCTAGGCCAACCGGTACGGACTGTAAATCTCCCGTCAATCTCTGGTAAATACCGCTGCGCGCGCCTCGCGAACAGCCGCGAAACAGCATAGATTCAACTAGGCCGGGCGATCAGAGGGGCGCCCTGGCCAGATCCCCGCCATTAGGAGGCCTCATGCCGACAGCTGAGACACGACTCCGCCAGCAGTTGCGCAACTACGCCGTCGAATTGCGTCAGGTGGCCTACACCCTGCCCAACGGAGTGGGCGAACACGATTTACTCCGGTTATCCGACCAGATGCGCGCAGCGGCCGATCAGGTGCCTAGCAAAGGGGCTTAACAAACGGATACTCGGCGACCTCTGCGTTCGCCGGTGTGTCGTCTCGACATCGAACTCACCTGACAGTTACAGGGATTCCGTTGAGAACGCCGTTGCCGGACGGCTCGTCGATGAATGTCGGCGGGGACAGCACATTGGTGTTGGCGCCCGGAGAGGCGTTGGCCACCGACAAGCGGGTCCCCGGCTTGTCGTGTCCCCAACCGTGCGGCATCGACACCACACCCGGCTTGATCGCATCGGTGATCTCGACGGGCACCTTGACCTCACCCGACTCCGACTTGACGGTGACGATGTCGTTGTCGGCGATGCGGCGATAGGCAGCATCCCGCGGATGCATCAGCAGAGTGCAGCGGTCCTTGCCCTTCATCAGCGACGGCACGTTGTGCAGCCACGAATTGTTCGAGCGCAGATGGCGGCGGCTGACCAGTACCAGCGGCTCGGCCGGGCGTTCGAGCCGGGCGGCCAGTCGCGCGAGGTCCTGCAGCAGGTACGGGGGGGCCAGCCGGATCTTCTTATCCTTGGTGCCGAGGATGTCGGGAAGTTGCGACACCATCGGTCCGAAGTCGATACCGTTCGGATTGGCCTTGAGCAGGTCCAGGGTGAGGCCGCCTGGCTTCTCGCCGTACCGATCGCCGAAGGGACCGGTGCGCAGGGTGAGATCCAGCATCCGCTCCGGACCGCCATGCTCGTAATGCTTGCGGATGGTGGCACCGTCGAGCCCACGGGTGAACGCCAGATAGTCGAAGAAGCCGTCGTCGATCGCGCCGACGTCGACGTCCTCGGCGGGCGTGCCGGTGCACAGTCCGGTGAGGCGGATCAGGATCTCCCACTCGTGCGGCCGGTCACCCGGATCGAACACAGGTGCCGAGTAGTTGGCGAAGCTGTGAATCGCGAACTGCAGCACCAGATCGTCGTGGTGCGGCTGCTCGAGGGGCGACAGACCAGGCAGGATCACATCGGCGTGACGGGTGGTCTCGTTGAGCCAATTGTCAACGGAAATCATTGCTTCCAGCGTCGGCAAGGCCGCGTCGAGCTTGTCACCGCCGGGTGAGGACAACACCGGGTTGCCGGCGATGGTGATCAACGCCTTGAGTTGCCCCTCCCCCGGGGTCGCGATCTCTTCGACCATGCAGGACACCGGAACCTGGCCGAGCACTTCTTGGGCCCCGCGCACCCGGGTCCGCCAACGGCCGAACTCGGGAGCACCGTCTTCCAACCCGGGCAACGGCTGCGTGGTGATCGACCAGGCCGCAGGCCGTGGAAACATCGCGCCGCCGGGCGTGTCGAAATGCCCGATCAGGATGTTGACGACGTCGACTAGCCAGCTGGCCAGGCTGCCGAACTCCTGATTACACAACCCGATACGTCCATACACCACCGACTTCTCGGTGCCCGCCAACTCCCGCGCCAACTCGCGGATACGACCTTCGCCGATGCCGGTGACAGCACTCACCCGGCTCGGCGGCCACTCCGCAGCCACCCGGCGCATCGTGTCCACACCCGAGACGTGTGGTCCAGGGGCCACCAGGTCCTCGGCGAAAAGGGTGTGGGTGACCGCCAGCAGTAGCGCCGCATCGGTGCCCGGCACGATCGGCAGCCATTCGTCGGCCTGGTCGGCGGTGCGGGTACGTACCGGATCGATCACGATCACTCTGCCGCGTTTGCGAATCGCCTGGATCAGCGCCATCACGTTCGGTGCCGCCAGCAGGGAGCCCTGCGATGCTGCGGGGTTGGCGCCCATGATGACGAGCAGGTCGGTGCGTTCGATATCGGGTACCGGGAAGTTCCACCAGCCGCCGTACATCAGGTGCGACGAGAGGTTCTTCGGCCACTGGTCGACCGTGCCGGGCGAGTAGGTGACCGGTATTCCGGACATGCCCAGCAGCACGCCCGCGTAGCGAGCCAGGGAGAACGAGTGAGCCAGCGGGTTGCCGGTGTACGCGGTGACGGCGCCGATCCCGTGCGTGCGGATCACTGGTGTCAGCAATTCGGTACACCGGCGGAATGCGGCGTCCCAGCTGACGGGCTGCCAGCGCCCGTCAACCTTGACCAGCGGTTGGCGAATCCGGTCCGGGTCGTCGTGCAAGGCGGCGAGTGCAGCACCCTTCGGACAAATGTGCCCGCGGCTCCACACATCGTCGCGATTGCCGCGAATGCTGGCGACTTTGCCGTCCTGGATTCGAATATCCAAGCCGCACATGGCTTCACACAACGGACAGGTGTGCAAATACCTGCCGTCCGCGGGGTTGGTCACTCGGCCACTCTATTACGCTACGACAGGTATCGGAAGGGTCGACCGGGCGGCACGCAACGCCGATGGAGAGGCGGGAACCGTGTGGCGGTGCCGCCCACACGTGCACAGCTGATGTTCGTGTCGGCACCTCGAGATGTGGTCAAATGCCCTCCCTAACACAGCATCTGATTACCAATGGGCACGATGAACCGCTAGTCCGACGGCGCTTCAGACCTTCTGCACCGGCATCCGTTCAGCTGGTTCACTTGTGTTAGGGTTAGTCTCAGGTGTAGCAAATTACACCTACATGAAAAGAAAGAAGTTTGTATGACACAGGGCACTGTGAAATGGTTCAATGCGGAGAAGGGCTTCGGCTTTATCGCTCTTGACGGCGACGAGAAGGATGTGTTCGTCCACTATTCTGAGATCCAGGGGGGCGGTTTCCGCACCCTTGAGGAGAATCAACGAGTCCAGTTCGAAATCACCCAAGGAAACAAGGGTCCTCAGGCGGTCGGAGTAACCGCCATCTAGAGGCAAACCGCAAAATCCCCCTGGGGCTGAATAGGAATTGCCCTTCTTGTCAGCATTTCCTTTTCGTTTAGCAGCCCCAGGGGGTTCGGTCTAGCCGTATGATTGTGCCCGCAACTGAGCGGGAGCAGGCCCATTGAGTCTGAATCCGAAAGCGCTGCCGTGCAAGTGATCCCGCGAACGCTCCAGCGGATCGGTGTAGCGGTCTTCGCAGGGCCGGGTGCGCCAAATTCATCAATGCAGTATGCTGGTCATTGTCGAGCGATTTTCTTGTGAGCGATTTTCTTGTGAGTAACCGCACTCGGCGGAATAGGAAAGAAATCATGCTATCTGAAACAACACTTCGCTCGCCCTACGAAATCCGCCTAGAACTCGTCGCGGAGACTTTGAAAGCGAATTCCCCGCTTGACGAGGCCGCCGCCCGCAAGCTTGCGGTTCACGTGCTTCATGCACTGAACTCGATTCCCGAGAAAATACGCTGATTTTCGCTGACGGACTGGGTCGTTTGTCCTAGCGCGACCAGTCGACCGCCGCGCCGCGGTAATCGGTGTATTCGGCGACGCTGGTGCGCCATCGGCGGACCGCAGCGATCGCCGTTTTGAGGCCGCTGCGGTGCCCTGTTGCTAGATCGGGCCCAGCGGCGGCAGCGGTCTCCAGTCGGGCGAACATCCGCTCGCTCCGGGTCTCCGGAGCGTCGTCGACGGTGTCGCGCAAATAGCGTTGCGGCAGCGACAGTTTGGCGATGGTGCGCCACACCTGGGCGTATTGCATCAGGAACGAACCCGTGGTGTATGGGAGGTCGTACTTGTCGCAGATCTGCATAACCCGCACCGAGATCTCGTGCAGCCGGTTGCTGGGCAGATCCGGATAAAGGTGGTGCTCGATCTGGTAGCAAAGGTTGCCGCTCATGAACCGTAGCGCTGGGCCTGCCTCGAAGTTGGCGCTGCCCAGCATCTGGCGCAGATACCACTGACCCCGGGTTTCGCCGATCATACGGATCTTCGCGAATTTCTCGGCGCCATCCGGGAAGTGCCCGCAGAAGATCACCGCGTTTGCCCAGATATTGCGAATCACATTGGCCCCCAGATTGGCCTTCAGGGTCGACCTATACGTCGCCGCGCGTGACAACGAGGTCAGCGCCGGGAACGCAACGTAGTCCTTCAGCACCTGCCGGCCGGCCTTGATGGCGAACTCGCGAATCTGCAGGATGGTGGTTTCTCGATCTGGGCCGCTCTTGAGGATTCTGCTGAACTCTATGGGCTGCAGGCCGATTCCCCACTCGAATCCGAGCGCGAGGATGGTACTGAACAGCAGGTTACCGATGTTGTAGCTCTGCCAAGGCTGGTCACGGGTCACTCGCAGAATGCTGTA
>JALHRH010000221.1 GCA_022841565.1 Mycobacterium sp.
ATACCGCATGAAAGACGCCCAACACCGAAAGGAGAACCCCCAGCCAGCCTAAGAATCACCGCACGGGGTGGGTACATTTATCTGGCCACCAGCGGATACTTCTACTTGGCCATTGACAAACGGTGGTGCCGGACTTCCCAAGCTTCAGGGCTCCCGGACCCGGGAGCATTTCGGCGGTCCCGGCGAGGACCAATGACCCTCGTCGACGGTGTGCCATGCGGCGCAAACTAGACACCATGACCAAGGTCAGGCGCATCACGGAGGCGACTGTGGTGCTTGGCGCGCTGTACTGCGCACGGCGTTATTACCGCAATTGGGGCACCACCAAGGCCGAAACCCAGATGCGGTTGCCTGGCGACGCTTTGGTGGGGGATCCCGTAATCCAAGTGACTGAGGCGGTCTACATCGATGCACCGGCATCTGCAGTGTGGCCGCAACTACAGAAGAATCCATTCAGAATCGCTGACGAAGCCGGCGGAACGCAACCACCGGGACGGCAGCTTGCGGTGGGGGACGAGCTTGACCTAGCCCCTGCGGGGTGGATGGGCCTACCCGGCGGCGCGACCCTGGTAGTCGAAGAGGTCATGCCCGAGCAATACGTTGTGCTTCAAGCCAAACCGTCTCATCCGAGTTGGGACGCCGTGTTGTCGTTCCACGTGCAGCCGCATTGGGAAGACCGGGTTCGGCTGCTCGCACGAGCCAGGATCGGCTTACGTCACCCCGGTGAAATCTTCGCGATGGAACTGGCTAGGCCCGTGATCGCACTGGGCATCAGGGGATGGCTGCTCGGAACTAAGCACCGCGCAGAACGCGCTACCTCAACACCCATCAGTGAGGCCAGTTCAGCCTCCGAAAAGGGTTGAGCGCCAGTACTCTTGGGAGGTTCTACGGTGCGTGACACCATCCCGCTGGGACGGATCGCAGGGTTCCGGGTGAACGCCCATTGGAGCGTCATCGTGATCCTGTGGTTGTTCACTTGGAGCCTGGCGACCACCTTGCCTCGCGAGGCAGTCGGTTATCCGGCCGGGGCATACTGGGCGGCTGGCGCATGCGGAGCGCTGGTTCTGTTGGGTTCGCTGCTGGCCCATGAACTGGCACATGCGATCGTTGCGCGCCGGGTGGGGGTGGCGACCGGCAGCGTGACGTTATGGCTGTTCGGCGGTGTGACGACGTTGCAGGGCGAAGCGCCGACTCCCAAGGCGGCTTTTCGGATCGCGGTCGCCGGTCCCGTAACCAGTTTGGCGCTGTCCGTGGTTTTCGCTGGATTGGCAGTTGCGTGGGAATCGGCACAGTTTGCGGTGATTGCGGTCAGCGTCGGGTGGTGGCTGTCCGCGATCAACTTGCTGCTGGGCCTGTTCAATCTGCTACCCGGGGCGCCGTTGGACGGCGGTCGCCTGGTGCGCGCCCTCCTGTGGCGCCGCCACGGTGATAGGGTGCGCGCTGCCGTGGGAGCCGCGCATGCCGGGCGGATCGTGGGCCTCGTCCTGATCACGCTGGGCTTGGCTGAGTTTGTGGTCGGCGGCCTCATCAGCGGCGTTTGGTTGGCGTTCATCGGCTGGTTCATCCTCGCCGCCGCGCGCGAGGAGGAAGTGCAGGCGACAGCCCAACAGATGTTCGGCGGGATGTGCGTGGCCGACGCGATGACACCGGAACCGCGTACCGCGCCCGACTGGATCTCCGTCGAGGATTTCATTCAGTCTTATGTGCTCGGGGACCGTCACTCCGCCTACCCGATCACCGATCGGACCGGGTCGCCAGTAGGACTGGTCACTCTGCGGCAGCTACGCGATATCGCGCCCGGTCGGCGCGCGACGACGACTCTGCGCGACATCGCGGTGCCGCTGCAGAACGTGCCGACCGCGGCACCCGTCGAGCCACTAAATGCGTTGCTTCAGAGAATGACCCCAGTCGGACCCCGCAGCCGAGCCCTCGTGATGGAGGCCGGCAAAGTGGTGGGCATCCTCACCTCAAGCGATGTCGCCCGGTTGATCGATGTCTACCGGATCGCCAGTCCCGAAACCCATTCCGACACGGGTCAAGTCCAGGGAGATATGAGATGAAGCCGATCATCGTAGGAATTGACGGTTCGCAAGCCGCGATCACCGCCGCCCTGTGGAGCGTCGATGAGGCCGCCGGCCGCAGTCGGCCGCTGCACCTCGTCGCAGTGATCAACCAGACCCACTCATCCGCGGACGACTACGCCCGCGACCTCGGACACGCTGAAACCTCGCTCAAGAAAGCGCAATTGGCGATTGAGGCCAGCGGGAAGTCCGTCGACATCACGACTGACATCCAACGAGGTCCGGCGGCAACGGTTTTGGTGGAGGCATCACGCGATGCTGAGATGGTCTGCGTCGGCTCGGTGGGTATCGGGCGCTACGCGCGGGCGCTGCTGGGTTCGACGGCAGCCGATCTCGCCGAAAACGCCTACTGCCCAGTCGCTGTTCTGCGGACCGATGCACAACAGCCTCCGATCAATTGGATCATCGTCAGAATGACCCACGACAACGACGCTGTCGTTGAGTATGCGGCCTGGGAGGCGAAGCTGCGCAACGCGCCGCTGCTTGCGCTCGGCGGCCGCCCAGAGGAACTAACCGAGCACACCGATGGTGGGTTCGAACGCCGGGTGCACGATTGGCAGCACAATCATCCCGAGGTTCGCGTCTACCCGATCGCGACCGAGGCCGTGATTGCAAAGTTTTTGAGCGCCAACCACGAGCGGGTGCAGCTTGCCGTTATCGGCGGCGACGAAGCCGATCAGCTCGCGCAGCTCGTGGGGCCCACCGGCCACGCCCTGTTCGCGCATCCGCAGTGCTCGGTACTTGTGGTCCGCGGATAGCGCGATGAATGCACCAGCCAGCCACCGGTCCGTCGTCGTCGGAATCGACGGCTCAAGGGCGGCAATCGACGCGGCGCTGTGGGCGGTCGATGAAGCAGTCGTTCGGGATATCCCGTTGCGCCTGCTATATGCGATCGAACCCGACGATGATCCGCAGATTCCTGCGGATCGGGCGGCTCGCAAACTGGCCATCGCAGAGAACGCGGTTCGCTATGCGAGCATGACCGCCGAAGCGGCAGAGAAGCCGGTCCGGATCGAAATCGAGATTGCTCAGGAGTTGCCGACCATCGCATTGAGACGAGCTTCGGCGTCGGCCTCCATGGTGTGCGTAGGGGCCGTGGGATTACGCCACTTCCGTCCTGAGCGGGCCGGATCCACCGCGGCGGCGGTCGCCCTGTCGGCGCATTGCCCGGTAGCGGTGATCCGCCGCCACGGTGATAAGGCCAGACACGAGGAGCACTGGATCGCCGTCGACTCACAGGCGTCTGCCGACACCGACACTGTGATGAGGACTGCGATGGAGGAAGCCCGGCTGCGCGGTTTACCCCTTCGGGCAGTCAGCTTTCGGCCTCAGGTCGGATGCGACTATCCGGACCGCCGATTGGAACGGTGGCGGCGACACTATCCCGATGTCGACCTGGCGGCAACGACCGCGAAGGGAAATTTCTTGGAGTATCTGGCTGCCCACGGACGAAAGGTGCGGATGGTGGTCGTCGGGTCCCGTAACCACGATGTGTTGACGCAACTCGTCGGGCCAGCAGGTAACGCGGTGCTGCACAACGCAGAATGCTCGCTGCTGATCGTGGATCGTCCGAATCTGTGAATGGCGGCCGCAGGTAGCGGCGCCACGAAGTGACTTCGGACCCTAGCCGGGCGCGGTGATCACCACGATGATGGGCGTGCCGGTTGCTGTCGAGGGGTATCGGGGCCGTCAAGGGAGTGGAAATGGCTACCACAACTGGAGATTCATCGCGTTTGACTGAGTCCACGGTTGATGAACTTGCGCGCCAATTCTTGAGGTCGGCATACGCCGACAGCACGTACATCGATTGGACGCTGGACCGACGTCTGGAAGGTTTTCTGCACCGTCGCGGCCTGGACTGCCTCGTGGAAGACGGCGACGCCTACGACCTCGTTCTGGACCGTGTGATGGTCCATATTGGAAATGCTTCCCACGCGGGTCTCGGGAAAACACCGATTCGGCGGCCGCCCGCAAATTGAGTGACTTCGACGGGTATATCCCGAACTGCGTGATAGCAGGGAGCGCGCCGGAAAACCCGCACGCAGCGGATTGGATTTAGACTGGGCTAGCGCAAGCCATGATGAGAAGTTCACCTGCTGTTTCTGCATGACTTCGAATGGCCAGCTGGGAGGATTCGCAATGGTGAAGGTTTTCTTGGTTGACGACCATGAAGTCGTGCGACGCGGACTGATTGAGCTGCTTTCCAGCGACGTTGAGCTCGAAGTCATCGGTGAAGCGGGGTCCGTGTCCGAAGCTATGGCAAGAATTCCGGCGCTGCAGCCCGACGTCGCCGTCCTTGACGTGCGTCTTCCGGATGGCAACGGCATTGAGCTGTGCCGCGACCTGTTGTCCGCCGTTCCCGAACTGCGATGTTTGATGCTCACCTCGTTCACCTCCGACGAAGCGATGCTGGAGGCGATTCTGGCCGGTGCGAGCGGCTATGTCGTCAAGGACATCAAAGGCCTAGAGCTGGCCCGCGCGATCAAAGAAGTCGGTGCGGGCAAGTCGCTGCTCGACAACCGGGCAGCGGCGGCCTTGATGACGAGGCTCCGTGGCGGTGTGGAAAAGAAGGATCCCCTCGCCGCCCTCACCGAGCAGGAGCGGACCCTGCTCGGCTTGCTCGGCGAGGGCCTCACCAACAGGCAGATCGCCGACCGGATGTTCCTCGCAGAGAAAACGGTGAAGAATTACGTCTCGCGATTGCTCGCCAAGCTCGGGATGGAGCGGCGGACGCAGGCAGCGGTGTTCGCATCGAAGTTGGGTGCAGTCCCAGGCCCGAGAACTCCGCCCAATAGTTGATCAGGCTTCGGTTTTTACCTCCGAATGCGCAGTCGGCCGCCCCGTGGGGTGGTGTTTGTCGGGCTGGCTGGGCCAGGGGTGAGCCGCGACAGTCGCTGCGCTGCGGTGCCGTTCATTGGTGGCCGTCTCACCCCGATGTGATTAAGCTGATCAGCGGCGCCGAGCGTGCCGTGCGGCGCCGGTAGCCGAAAGGCGTCGTGAGGGGACAGCTCGGGTGGGCAAAGATGAGGACCGGTCAGCATTTGCTGGGCTCGGCCGGCCCGGCTTGATGAACAGCATGCATCAGCAACTCGACGAGTTGCTGGTTGCGCGCGATCAAATGGAGCAAATGCTGCGTCTGATCGTCGAAATCGGTTCGGA
This sequence comes from Mycobacterium sp., assembly GCA_022841565.1. Taxonomy (GTDB): domain Bacteria; phylum Actinomycetota; class Actinomycetes; order Mycobacteriales; family Mycobacteriaceae; genus Mycobacterium. The sequence goes on from JALHRH010000221.1 coordinate 5,241, forward strand.
CCTCGATCTCGACGCCACGTTAGGCCGGATCATCCATGCCGCCCGAGAACTGACGTCAGCACCGTACGGGGCGCTCGCGGTCCGTGATCCCGAAGGAACGCTGCTGAGGTTCGTCCACGCGGGAATCGACGACGAGACGGCGGATAGGATCGGGCATCTGCCGGTCGGCAAAGGCGTTCTGGCGGTCTCCCTGGTCGAGACGCCGGCGCTTCGACTGGAAGACTTGACCAGTCACCCGGCCGCCGTCGGCTTTCCCGAGCACCACCCTCCGATGCGCGCCTTTCTCGGGGTGCCGATCATGATCCGGGGGGCGGCATTCGGCAGCCTGTACCTAACCCACGTCGAGCCGGGGCGGGTGTTCTCGGAATCCGACGAATTCGCGGCTCGCGCGCTGACGTTTGCCGCGGCGGTCGCCATCGACAACGCGCAAGTCTTCGAACGCGAACGCGCCTCTGTGAGGTGGATGGAGGCAAGCCGCGAGATCACCACCGCGCTGCTGGCCGGCGACAAATCACATCGAAGCCCCCTGCGGCTGATCGCTGAACGTGCACGTGCGCTGACCGACTCCGAGCAGGCGATCGTGCTGGTACCTGTCGAATCCGATCTGCCGCTGGAGGAAGCCGACACCCTGGTGGTCGCCGCTGCCGTCGGGAAGCACGCCGACGAGGTGATCGGTCAGCGGGTTCCGGTGGACGACTCGACCAGCGGCAGCGCCTTCCGCTCCGGCGAACCGCTGATCACCGAATCTTTGCGCTATCCGATCCATGCGTTCACCGACGTCGGACAGCGCTCTACGATCGTCATGCCGTTGCGGGCGCACGACCAAACGGCGGGGGTCCTCGCTCTCGCCCGCGATGCCTACCAGCAGCCATTCGAGGGCGGCGACCTCGACCTGCTTGGCCAGTTCGCCACGCAAGCCGCGATCGCGCTGATGCTGGCGTCAGGCCGGGAGAACGCACGCCAGCTGACCATCCTGGCGGAGCGGGAACGGATCGCGCACGACCTGCACGATCACGTAATACAACGACTTTTCGCTGCCGGGATGGACTTACAGGGCACCCTTGCCAGAGCTCGCTCGCCCGAGGTCGCCGACCGACTTAACCGCACGCTCGATGATCTGCAGACCATCATCGAGGAGATTCGCACCACGATTTTCCAGCTGAAGCTGCCCGTCGGTTCCGACGGCGGTTTTCGGCACCGACTGCAGCAAATCGTCGCGGACCTCACCGACAACCGCGACATCTCCACCACCGTCCATCTGGACGGACCGATGGTGGCCGTCGACGGGGAGCTCGCCGAACACGCCGAAGCCGTAGCCACCGAAGCCATCAGCAACGTGATGCGGCATTCAGGTGCTACGAGGCTGACCGTCGAGGTCAGCGTCGCCGACATGTTCAGCTTGACGATCAGCGACAACGGCCATGGCATACCGGTCGACAACCGTCGGCGCAGTGGGTTGGCGAACCTGGAGCGTCGGGCCGAACAGCTCGGCGGCACCTGCGAAATCGCGAGTTCGCCCAAGAGCGGCACGCGGATCTGCTGGACTGTGCCGCTGCCCGATGGCTGATTCGTCGAAGAATCAGCGCACCACCAGCACCGAGTGTCCGGTATGCCCGAAGTGGGGATCAATGGAACCGACCATCTTGGCCACTTTGCTCGCGTCGGCCTGACCGACCACCGCGAGTTGCACGAGTTCTTGTGTGCCTCTGAGGAATTCAGCGGCCCCATCTCTGGCGGCAGCCGGGCGGACGTGCACGCCGGGGTATCGAGCCACCCACCGGCCGAGCCGATGATCCAGCTGAGCGTAAGGAATTTCACCAAAGCCCCAGCGCCAAACGCCCAGCGCCAGAATCGATGCGGCACGCAGTTCGGCCTCCCGGAAGCCGTGCTCGAGCACTAGATCGTTGTGGGCGGAATCGTCGACGACGACGGCGATTGACCCTAAATCGATTGCGTTTGCTCCACGGTTGGTGCGGATGATGGCCGCGGGGCAATGTGCCCGTTGAGCAACATCCTCGGCGGTTGAGCCCAGCAGCCGACGGGCCACACTTCCGATGCCGACCGATCCCACGCAAACCATTGCCGCGGTGGTTGATTCGTTGATCAGGACGCGGTCGGGTAACCCGGGGACTAGGTCGGTTTCGATTTTGATCGGCTGGCCCATCGCATGCAGAGCGGCGCACGCCGCGCGCAGCGCGGTCTCACCGTATTCGATGTCAAGGTCGGCTTCACGTGGCGGTGCGTCGGCGTGCGGCCCGGTAACGGCATACACCAGGCGCACCGGTACGTCGCGGGCAGTCGCTTCAGGAACGGCCCATCGAGCGGCATTGATCGCCGCCTCCGAGCCGTCGATGCCCACGACTATGCCATTCGGCGACTCTGCGTGGTCCATGGCGGAAACGCTATTGGCCGCCGGGAGTTGTCAGCAGGGCCGTTCGGCCCCTGCTCTCACGGCATTTGGTCCCGCGGGCCGCCCTTTTCACCACCGCGGCGTTCGAATCAAAGGGTCTCAGGACTGTGGGGCCGAGGACTAAAGGCCCGTGACCACAGACTTTCTGAGCAATAGCGTCTTGGTCAGGTACTGAAGGAGGACATCATGTCTACCACCGTGACACGTTATGGCGTCGTCGTTGGAGTCGACGGATCAGCCGCATCCAATGCCGCTGTCTTCTGGGCGGCACATGAGGCGGCGATGCGAAACGTCCCGCTGACCTTGGTCCACATGCTCAACCCGATCGTGCCGACGTATCCGCAGCTGCCGACGCCGTCGGGTGTTGCGGTGTGGCAGAAGGACGATGGCCACGACGTTCTGGAGCACGCCGTCAAGATCGCCCAGGACGCCCTATCGACAGACCGAACAATTCCCATCACCAGCGAGGTGAAGGCGTCGTCCCCGGTGCCGACGCTGGTCGCGATGTCCGGTGACGCCGAGATGGTTGTCGTAGGCTCCACCGGGCGCAGTGCAGTCGAACGGGTACTGCTGGGGTCGGTGAGTTCTGGCCTGCTGCACGGCGCGAAGTGCCCGGTCGCCGTCATCCGTGAGGAAGCTTCGTGGATGCCCCGTTCCAGCAGCGCCCCGGTGCTGGTGGGCATCGATTGTTCGCCGACGTCCGAACTCGCATTGTCCGTCGCCTTCGACGAAGCATCGCGTCGCGGCGTCGAACTGACAGCCCTGCACGCGTGGAGCGACATGGCCGTTTACCAGATGCCGTGGCTGGAATGGCGATCAGAAGCTGAACGAAACCTCGCCGAGTATCTGGCGGGCTGGCACGAGCGGTATCCCGACGTCAAGGTCAACCGGGTGATCGTCCTTGATCATCCCGCTCGCGCACTGATCGAAGAATCCCAAGCCGCACAGCTTGTAGTCGTAGGCAGTCACGGCCGCGGCGGCTTGTCCGGCCTGCTGCTGGGTTCAGTCAGCAATGGTGTGGTGCACGCGGTGCGAGCGCCGGTGATTGTGGCACACCAGACCTGATGCCCCGTCCGTGGTGTCAACGCCACTTGATGCCGCAGCCGATCGACGGCCGCTGATACGGGTCGACCGGCTGGCCGGCACGGACCGCCTCCACCGCGGCCCGCACGTCAGCAGCCGTCACCGGAAGTCCGTTCTTGGGTCGGGAATCATCGAGCTGGCCCCGATAGACCAGTCGGCGGTCACCATCGAATACGAACGTGTCGGGCGTGCACGCCGCGGAGAACGCGCGGGCGACATCCTGGGTTTCGTCATAGAGGTAGGGGAACGTCCAGCGATGACGTTGCGCCTCGGCGACCATCTGATCGGGACCATCCTGCGGGTAGGTTGCGACGTCATTGCTCGAAATGGCGACCATCGGCACCCCTTGGTCATGCAGGTCGCGGCCCAGTTCGGCAAGGCCGGCGGCGACATGCTGGACATAAGGGCAGTGATTACAGACGAAGGTGACGACAAGCGCGGGACCCGTCAGGTCGTCAAGGCTGACGTCGGCACCGGTTGCGGGTTCGGGCAGGGTGAAGCGCGGCGCGGGAGTGCCAAGGGCGAGCATTGTCGATTCGATGGCCATGTCAGCCAGCGTAACTCCGTCGCTGCGGGTGCCTAAAGTCCCGCAGTTCTGATGCGGACGGGGCCGCGCCACGCGTTGTCGGGATCGACGACGTTGCCACGCTGTGTTATCTGGACGCAGCCGGCTTTGGCCAGCTCCCGAGCGATGCCGCGGGCCTCGGCCATCAACTCGCGCCAATTCTCGCCGCCAATGGCCCGCGCCGCATCCGATGGGCAGGTGCTGCTGTGGGGGCCGCGCTGTTCGGCCAAGGCAAGGATCGCAGATTTCAGTCGTTGTCTGGTCGGTCCGTCACCCAGGGTGTTGAGCGGCACTCACGATGGTCATGATGGCGGCGTTGAGGGTGAGGATGTGTGGGTATGAATCGACCCCGTCGGGGGGTGTCCGGCGGGGTCGGTGGTGGT
>JALHRH010000222.1 GCA_022841565.1 Mycobacterium sp.
GCCGTAGATGAGCCGCCGGCCCCGCCGGCCCCGCCGGTTCCGATCAGTCCGGCTGCCCCGCCGGCCCCGCCGGCCCCCCCGATTCCGGCCGCACCAGACCCGCCGGCCCCGCCACTGCCGATCAACCACCCGCCGGGCCCGCCAGCAGCTCCAGTTCCCGGGGCCCCGGCGGCGCCGTTGCCGATCAGCGGGCGACCGGTCGCCGCCTGAAAAGGCGCGTTGATCGCCAGGAGTAAGCCCTGCAAGGGGGCTGCGGCGGCAGCCTCGGCGGTCGCATAAGACCCCGCACTGGCGGTCATGGCCTGCACACACCCGCGGTGAAACGCCGCCGCCTGAGCGCTGAGCGCCTGATAGCCCTGGCCGTGGGCGGAAAAGAACGCCGCGATCGCCGCCGATACCTCATCCTCGGCGGCGGCCAGCACCCCCGTCGTCCGGGCCGCCGCAGCGGCATTGGCCGTACCGATCGTCGAACCGATACTCGCCAGATCTGAAGCCGCCGCCACGATCGCCTCCGGCGCTGACATCACAAACGACATTCCACAAGCCCCCTCGTACGACATGAGCACCACTCGCACCGAGTCGGGGATCGGATGATCACCGGCGAGGAATCGGCAAGCAAGCAGAATATCGCGGTGCAGGGCCCGGTTCTAGGGTTTGTCGATGGTCGTGTCCACGCTCCCAGAACCGGCGGACCCACAACTTCTTGTTGACACCGTTAGCCCGCCAGGCCTGGGCACGACGTGGTTCGCCTGGTACGCGAGGGTCTTTCGAACAAAGACATCGCCGCACGGCTGTTCGTTTCGCGCGCACCGCGCAAACGCACTTCACGGACGGCTACACCAAACTCTGTCGCCGCGGAGTTCATCGATGCGGATGCGCATCCACCTAGCCGAACTGCAGACGCATCCCAGGCATGCGGGGCCGCGCCTAAGCAATGTCGCGGATACGCCAGATCGGCTCAGCCGATCAGCACCGCGTACCGCGGCTTGATCACTTCGTCGATGATCGCCAACCGCTCGTCGAAGTGGATGAATGCCGACTTCATCGCATTAATGGTGAAGCGCTGCAAGTCGGCCCACCCGTAGCCGAAAGCCTCTACCAGACGGTGCATCTCCTGGCTCATCGTGGTGTCGCTCATCAAGCGGTTGTCGGTGTTGACGGTCACCCGGAAGCGGCTGCGGGCCAACAGATCGAACGGGTGCTCGGCGATGCTGGCCACCGCACCGGTCTGCACGTTCGAGCTCGGACACAGCTCCAGCGGAATTCGCTTGTCCCGCAAGATGGATGCCAGCCGGCCCACCGAGACGGCTCCGTCCGGGCCCACCTCAATGTCGTCGACGATGCGCACCCCGTGACCCAGCCGGTCGGCCCCGCAGAACGCGATCGCCTCGTGGATGGACGGCAGCCCGAACGCCTCACCCGCGTGAATGGTGAAGCGCGCGTTGTGATCTCGCATGTACTCGAACGCGTCCAGGTGCCGGGTCGGCGGGTGCCCGGCTTCGGCGCCGGCGATATCGAATCCGACCACACCCTTGTCGCGGAACCGGATCGCCAGCTCCGCGATCTCCCGCGACATCGCGGCGTGCCGCATCGCGGTCACCAAGCAGCGGACCTTGATCGGGGTGCCCGCAGCGGCGCAGGCCTTCTCCCCCGCGGTGAAACCGGCCAGCACCGCGTCGACGACCTCGTCGAACGACAGTCCCCGGTTGATGTGCAACTCGGGGGCGAACCGGATCTCGGCGTAGACCACCGCATCGGCGGCCAGGTCCTGCACGCATTCGAAGGCCACGCGGTACAGGGCATCGGGAGTCTGCATGACGGCCACGGTGTGCGAAAACGGCTCAAGGTAGCGCTCCAGCGAACCACTGTGCGAACGGGTGCGAAACCACGTCGCCAACTCCTGCGCGTCGGTGGCCGGCAGCTCGTCGTAGCCGACCTCGCGCGCGATCTCCAGCACCGTGGCCGGGCGCAGCCCGCCGTCCAGGTGGTCGTGCAGCAGGGCCTTGGGCGCCTGCTGGATCTGCTCAAGGCTCAGGTTCATTGCGTGATCCGATCGATAATCAACGGCCTGGGTTCGGGCGGGTCGTCGCCCACGCTGAAGGCTCCGTCCAATTCCGCCAGTGCCGGACCGAAGCGCTCCGGGGTCTCGGTGTAAAGCGTGAACAACGGCTCACCCGCCGCGACCGGCTCGCCCCGACGACGATGAATCCTGATGCCGGCGCCGTGCTGCACCCGCGCCCCCGGACGGGATCTGCCCGCACCGAGACGCCAGGCCGCCAACCCCACCGCCATCGCGTCGATGTCGCCCATTGTGCCGCCGCGAGTGGCCGTGACCGTTTCCGAATGCCCACCGATCGGCAACGGTTTCGACAAATCGCCGCCCTGGGCGGCCACCAATCGGGCAAACCGGTCCATCGCGGTGCCGTCGCGCAACGTCTGCGCGGGGTCGACACCGTCGATACCGGCCAGCTCCAGCATCTCGGCGGCCAATCGTAGGGTGAGTTCCACCACGTCGGGCGGTCCACCGCCGGCCAGCACGTCCAGCGACTCCTGCACCTCGACCGAGTTTCCGACCGTCGCGCCCAGCGGGCACGCCATGTCGGTGAGCAGTGCGCGCGTCGGCACCCCGTGCGCGGCGCCCAACTCGACCATGGTGTGGGCCAGTTCCCGGCACCGCGCTTCGGGTTTCAAATACGCGCCCGAGCCGACTTTGACATCGAGCACCAAGGTGCCCGCTCCCTCGGCGAGTTTCTTGCTCATGATCGAACTGGCGATCAGCGGCAGCGACTCGACGGTGCCGGTGATGTCGCGCAGCGCGTATAGCTTGGCGTCAGCCGGTGCCAGCTCGCCTGCCCCGAAGATGGCGGCACCGACCTCGCAAAGCTGTTCGCGCAGCTGCTGATTGGACAGCTTTGCGGTGAACCCGGGGATGGATTCGAGCTTGTCCAGGGTGCCGCCGGCATGTCCCAGTCCGCGCCCGGCCGCCTGCGGAACCGCTGCCCCGCAGGCCGCGACGACGGGCACCACCACAAGGGTGATCTTGTCGCCGACGCCCCCGGTGGAGTGTTTGTCGACCGTCTTGCGGCTCAGGTCGGTGAAGTCCATCCGCGGGCCTGACGCCAGCATGGCCGCCGTCCAGCGGGCGATCTCCGCGCGGTCCATGCCGCGCAGAAAGATCGCCATCAACAGGGCCGACATCTGCTCCGGCGCCACCGTGCCGTCGGTATAGGCCGCGATCACCCAGTCGATGGCGTCATCCGACAGCCGGCCGCCGTCCCGCTTGGTGCGGATCACCGTCGGCGCGTCGAATGCGAAGTCCGTCAAGACGATTGTCCCGGCTTCAGGCTGTCGGGACCGAAGGCGTCGGGCAGCAGGTCCGCGAGCGCCCGCGCACCGGCCGGATGGTCGATCAACATGTCCGGGCCACCGTGTTCGAACAGCACCTGACGGCATCTCCCGCACGGCATCAGCAGCGAACCGCCGGAGTCCACACACGCCAGCGCCAGCAACCGGCCCCCGCCGGTGCAATGCAGGGCGCACACGACGCCGCACTCGGCACAGAGACCAAGACCATACGAGACATTCTCCACATTGCAGCCGGTCACGATCCGGCCGTCGTCGACCAGCGCCGCCGCACCGACCCGGAAGGCCGAATACGGTGCATAGGCTCCGGCAGCAGCTTCAATTGCCTTGTCCCGCAGTATATTCCAATCGACATTTGGCACTTCGCAACCCCGCTCGCGGTTGGGCTGACTCACCCAGCCCACCCTAGCCCCACCGCGACACAGCAGCAGGATCGCACCGTGGCGCTACCGCGGGCAACCGTCGCCGGGCTAAGCTCGCGGTGGCCCGGCTATACCCGTTTATCAGCCGGTTTTGCAGCGGCGCGAATGAGGTGAGCACTGAGGTGGTTTCAAAGACGACGCCGGTGGCTTTGAAGACGACAACCGCGGATCCGCCAGTTTCGGAATCGTCCCGCAGGCGCAAGCCACCGCGGACCTTGTACCGCGGCGACCCCGGTATGTGGGCCTGGGTGCTGCACCGCATCAGCGGTGCCACCATTTTCTTCTTCCTCTTTGTCCACGTGCTGGATACGGCAGTGGTGCGGGTGAGCCCGCAGGCCTACAACACGGTCTTGGCGGACTACAAGACCCCGATCGTCGGTCTGATGGAATACGGTCTGGTCGCCGCCGTGCTTTTCCATGCGATGAACGGCATCCGGGTCATCTTGATCGACTTCTGGTCGGAAGGTCCCCGCTACCAGCGGCGGATGCTCTGGATCGTCGCCGTGACGTTCGTGGTGCTGCTGGTGATGGCCGGCGTGGTGACTGGCATCCACATGTGGGAGCACTTCCGATGAGCAGCCCCGACCTTCAACAACTCGGACCCGGCCAGCGGGCACCGGTGCGCCAGCGCGCCTACTACCGCCCGGCCAGCCTGGACAACCCACGTTCGCCGCGCCGGCGCGCGGGCATCCCCAACTTCGAGAAGTTCGCGTGGCTGTTCATGCGGTTCTCCGGCATCGCGCTGGTGTTCCTGGCGGTCGGGCACGTGTTCATCATGCTGATGTGGGACAACGGCGTGTACCGCCTCGATTTCAACTTCGTGGCGCAGCGCTGGGCGTCGCCGTTCTGGCAGGTGTGGGACCTGCTGCTGCTGTGGCTGGCACAGTTGCACGGCGGCAACGGCATTCGCACCATCATCGATGACTACAGCCGCAAGAACATCACCCGGTTCTGGCTGAACGCGCTGCTGACCGTGTCGATGGTGTTCACGCTGATGCTCGGGACCTATGTGTTGATGACGTTCAACCCCAACATTTCGTGAAAGACGACATTCCCGTGAAAGGCGCACATGTTTGAGCCACCTCTCCCCCGCAAGCGGGAGGTGCCCCCACCTCATCGCTTCGGCCCCCTCGCCGCTGCGCGGCTGGGGGTGCCCCCACTGCATCGTCGGTGGCTGCGGTGATCGAGCAACACCGATATGACGTGGTGATCGTCGGCGCCGGCGGCGCCGGAATGCGTGCCGCGGTAGAGGCTGGCCCGCAAGTTCGCACGGCGGTGCTCACCAAGCTCTACCCGACCCGTAGCCACACCGGCGCGGCCCAGGGCGGCATGTGCGCCGCGCTGGCCAACGTCGAAGAGGACAACTGGGAATGGCACACGTTCGACACCGTTAAGGGCGGCGACTACCTCGCCGACCAGGACGCGGTGGAGATCATGTGCAAGGAGGCCATCGACGCCGTCCTCGATCTGGAAAAGATGGGGATGCCGTTCAACCGCACCCCGCAGGGCCGCATCGACCAACGCCGCTTCGGCGGACACACCCGCGACCATGGCAAGGCCCCGGTGCGCCGGGCCTGCTACGCGGCCGACCGCACCGGCCACATGATCCTGCAGACCCTGTACCAGAACTGCGTCAAGCACGACGTCCAGTTCTTCAACGAGTTCTACGCACTGGATCTGGCCCTCACCCACACCCCGACCGGCCCGGTGGCCACCGGAGTGGTGGCCTACGAACTGGCCACCGGCACCATCCACGTGTTCCACGCCAAGGCGATCGTGCTGGCGACCGGCGGCTCCGGCCGGATGTATAAGACCACCTCCAACGCGCACACCCTGACCGGCGACGGCATCGGCATCGTGTTTCGCAAGGGGCTTCCGTTGGAGGACATGGAGTTTCACCAGTTCCATCCCACCGGCCTGGCCGGGCTGGGCATCCTGATCTCCGAAGCGGTGCGCGGTGAGGGCGGCCGGTTGCTCAACGCGGACGGCGAACGCTTCATGGAGCGATACGCTCCGACGATCGTCGACCTGGCGCCGCGCGACATCGTCGCCCGCTCGATGGTGCTCGAGGTGCTGGAGGGCCGGGGCGCGGGACCCAACAAGGACTACGTCTACATCGACGTCCGTCACCTCGGCGAAGACGTACTGGAAGCCAAGCTTCCCGACATCACCGAGTTCGCCCGCACCTACCTCGGGGTCGACCCGGTGAAAGAATTGGTGCCGGTCTACCCGACCTGTCACTACGTGATGGGCGGCATCCCAACCACCGTTACCGGACAGGTGTTGCGCGACAACACCAATACGGTGCCGGGACTGTTCGCGGCCGGCGAGTGCGCATGCGTGTCGGTGCACGGCGCCAACCGGCTGGGCACCAACTCGCTGCTGGACATCAACGTTTTCGGGCGCCGCGCCGGCATCGCCGCGGTCCACTATGCCCGGAGCCACGACTTCGCCGACATGCCGCCGAACCCGGCGGCCATGGTAGTCGGCTGGGTGCGCGACATCCTCTCCGAGCACGGCAACGAACGCGTCGCCGACATCCGCAGCGCCCTGCAGCAGTCGATGGACAACAACGCGGCGGTGTTCCGCACCGAGGAGACGTTGAAGCAGGCGCTCACCGACATTCATGCGCTCAAGGAGCGGTACTCCCGAATCACCGTGCAAGACAAAGGGAAACGCTTCAACAGTGACTTGCTGGAGGCCATCGAGCTGGGCTTCTTGCTGGAGCTGGCCGAGGTCACCGTGGTGGGTGCGCTCAACCGCAAGGAATCCCGCGGCGGCCATGCCCGCGAGGACTACCCCAACCGCGACGATGTCAACTACATGCGGCACACCATGGCCTATAAGGAAATTGCAGCCGATAAGGAGGGCACCGACCTGCTCAGCGACATCAGGCTGGACTTCAAACCCGTCGTGCAGACCCGCTACGAACCGAAGGAGCGGAAGTACTGATGAGCATCGACACGGAGGTCGCAACGTCCGAGCCACCGTTGCCGCCGGTGCCCGAGGGCGCGGTGATGGTGACGCTGAAGATCGCCCGGTTCAACCCCGACGACCCCGACAAGTTCGCGGCCACCGGCGGTTGGCAGAGCTTCCGCGTCCCGTGTCTGCCCAGCGACCGCTTGCTGAACCTGCTGCACTACGTCAAGGGCTATCTGGACGGGACCCTGACCTTCCGGCGCTCCTGCGCGCACGGCGTGTGCGGCTCCGACGCCATGCGGATCAACGGACTCAACCGGTTGGCCTGCAAGGTGCTGATGCGCGATCTGCTGCCGAAAAAACCGGGCAAGAAGCTCACCATCACGGTCGAACCGATCCGCGGGCTGCCCGTGGAAAAAGACCTCGTGGTCAACATGGAGCCGTTCTTCGACGCCTACCGGGCGATCAAGCCGTACCTGATCACCACCGGCAATCCGCCCACCCGCGAGCGCATTCAGAGTCCCACCGACCGCGCCCGCTACGACGACACCACCAAGTGCATCCTGTGCGCCTGCTGCACCACCAGCTGCCCGGTGTTCTGGTATGAGGGCAGCTACTTCGGCCCCGCGGCGATCGTCAACGCCCACCGCTTCATCTTCGACAGCCGCGACGAGGCCGCCGCACAGCGACTCGACATCCTCAACGAGGTAGACGGCGTGTGGCGCTGCCGCACCACGTTCAACTGCACCGAGTCCTGCCCGCGCGGCATCGAGGTGACCAAGGCCATTCAGGAAGTCAAGCGTGCAGTGATGTTCTCCCGTTGAGCGTGCACCGCACCCCTGCCCTCGCCCGGCAGTTCTACGACCGCTTCGAGCCGATCCACGCCGTGACGTACTTCGCGCCCGAAGCGCGGGCCGCGTTGGCCGGCCTGGGTTATCGCGGCTTCTGGATGGGGTACTTCGCCGCGCGGTCGGCGCCGTTGGGTGTGGTGCCGGCGGAGGTCGTGACGGCGGTGTTCTACAACTTCGCGCACGCGCGGGTGGCCAAGTCGCTGCCGGCCGCGTGGGATATCGCCGAGCCGTCCGCCGCGCTGGCGGCGCGGCTGGGTTCGGCGGTGGCCGCGCTGCGCCGCAGTGGCGTCACTTCTGATGAAAACGTCCGTCTAGCAGCACAATTGGCCTGTCGGGCCGCTCAGTCCGCGGCGGTGGACGGTCGGGCGTTGTTCGCCGCGAACGTCGCGCTGCCGGTGCCGTCGGAGCCGGTGGCCGCGCTGTGGCATGCGACGACCCTGCTGCGGGAGCACCGCGGCGACGGGCACGTGGCGGCGTTGCTGGGCGCAGGTATCTCAGGGCGCGAATCGAACGTCTTTCACACCGCGGCCAGCGCGGTGTCCGAGGAGTTCATGAAAGGTGCCCGTCACTACGACGACGCCGAGTGGGAGGAATGCCGCCAAAGCCTGGCCGATCGCGGGCTCCTCGACGCCAGTGGATCGTTAACTCCGGACGGACGCGCCCTCTCCGACCAGCTCGAGGCCACCACGGACGCACTGGCGCTGCGGGCGTTCGACGGTCTTGACGACGGCGAACTGCAGATGCTGTTCAGCGCGCTGACTCCGGTCGCGCGGACGGTGATCGCCGGTGGCGATGTGCCCGCCGCCACACCCATGAGTGCCCGCCTCGACTTCTAGCGTTGAAGTCGGCGTCTGGTGCCAGCGTCGCACCTTCTCGGGACTCCGCGTACGCCGCCACGAGGTTCCCGATGACGCCGTTCCAGGAGTCCTCGTCCGCGCACAGCCGGCTCGCGGTCAGCACCAACCGATCGGGCGTGCCGGGCAGCAGCGACACCGCGAACAACCGGCCGGTGCGCATGTCGTAGCTTGCGCGTTGCCGGGCGATCACCTCGGACACCGCGACACCGGGTGGTTCTACCGCCCAGCTCCAGCTGCCGCCGGGGCGCGAGAGCCACCGGTCGCGGCTGGGTTCGAACACCGCACCGAGGGTGGGGTTGGCTTCGAATACCGCGTCCACCGCGGCACGAATGCCGGTCTGGTCGAGCCGTGGGTCGGCGATCAGCACCTCCTCATGCGCCCAGTCCTCAAGTTCTGTCAGTTGCGGGAACTCGGTAAAAGCCCAATACGACGACATTGCGTGCTCCACGCACCCAACGTCCACTGCGGCACTTGGCGGATCCTTGGCGAATTCTTGGAAGACCTTGAAAGACTTCCGTCACATGTCGACGGCCTGTCTCGTCTGAAGGGGTATGACGCAGAAAACCCGCATCGAACCCCTACCCCCCAAGCGTGCCGGACTGCTGGTGCGCGCCATGTACCGAGTCGCCAAGCGACGTTTCGGCGAGGTGCCCGAACCGTTCACCGTCGCCGCTCACCATCCGCGTCTGCTGTTCGCCAACGCCGTCCACGAGGCGCTGCTGCAGAGCGCGTCGCGGTCGCTGCCGGCCAGCGTGCGCGAGTTGGCGGTGTTTTGGACCGCGCGGACCGTCGGCTGCTCGTGGTGCGTGGACTTCGGGGAGATGTTGCAGCGGCTGGACGGCTTGGACATCGACCGGCTGAAGGACATCGATAACTACAAAGTGTCGCCGGCGTTCTCCGACGACGAGCGCGCGGCCATCGCTTACGCCGATGCCATGACCACCGACCCGCATTCGGTGACCGATGAGCAGGTCGAGGATCTGCGGGCCCGCTTCGGCGAAGCCGGGGTGATCGAGCTGACGTACCAGATCGGCATCGAGAACATGCGGGCGCGGATGTACTCGGCGCTGGGCATCACCGAGCAGGGCTTCAACTCCGGTTCCGGAACCGGCGGGGCGTGCCGGGTGCCCTGGGCTGACGCACCGAGCGCCTGATCAAGCGCTGCTGCCGTTCGACAGTCGCAGTTGCCGTCGGTGGTGATCGTAATGCCGGCCGGGATACCAGCACACGTCAG
>JALHRH010000223.1 GCA_022841565.1 Mycobacterium sp.
GCGTGCCCACGACTGCAATTGCTCACGTTCATCATCGGTCAACACCACGGGCACAGGAATCGGGCTCGGCACACCCTATTCTAACGTCTGACCGCGAATTAACGACTCACGACACTAGTCGCCGGTACGCACAAATTCTTCTCCGCGCTCACCACCGACGCAGCTGGTTCCGGTCTCTTCCTGGTGACCGCGCCCGGCGAGGCGCAAGATCGGATCCTGCGGCGGGGCCGGCAGCGGAAAATGCGTGATGCCTTTCACGTGCGACGTGCCGCCTTGCGGGCACTGTCCGTCAGTCTCGAAGTCCAAGGTCCAGCTCCCTTTGTCGAATACCAGCGGCAATGCGCCCTGGGGATCGTGGAAGTAGCTCATACACCGATCGCCGGTGCGAAGACAGTCCGTGCGGACCGTCAGGTCGTCCCCGGGTGGACTCGAAGGCTCGTCGGTCAACGTATGACGGTAGCGCCCGTGCAGTGCTTCGGCCGGCGACACCACCCGCGGTCCCTGGGTGGCCGGGTCGGGAAGACTGGTCACGTCCACGTTTGCGGTGCGGGTGAAAGTCACGTCCCGCTTGCTCACGCAGGCATTGCTGGCGGTCGAGCTGTATTCGCCGACGAGGGTGCCATCGGAGCGTGGTTGCAACGTGAACACCTGCCAGCGTTGAGTGGGAGCACCTTTGCACGTTCCTGGGCCGATGCCGACGGCAAACCAGCGTCCGCCGACTTCGTCGAACACCAACGCCGACACCAGCGTGGTGTCGCCGCCCCGGCGTGACGCCGTGGCCACGCACCCGTTGGAGCCACACGCAGAGCGGATGCCCCACGTTTCGGTCACCGGCTTCCCATTCGCAAACGGCTTACCGTCGAAAGTGGTGTCCGGGGTGAAGTCGGCCCTGTAGGTGCCGGTGAAGGGACCTGCCGCGGCGGTCGGCTGGGGGCGCGGCGCGACGTTCACCGCCGCCCATACAACACCCCCGATCAGTAACGCAATGGCCACCATCGCGGGAATGACGACGCGAGGACGTCGCCACAGCGGCAGCTGCGGGCGCTTGGCTTCCGATCGTGATGGTCCCAATGGTGGTTGCGAGACCGGCGCGGCGCGGGTAGCAGCGAACTGGTCGTGCCCTTGGCTGTCGATGGGGCCCGCGGTGAACCGGTCGGGCTGGATCGGCCGGTACGCAGGCACCGCCGGCCCAGGATGCGTTGGGGGCATTTGCGTTAGGGGCATTGTCGTCGCATCGCGAGCCGCGCGCGCCAACTCCAGCGCGTTGGCATACCGTTGCTCAGGGTTTTTGGCCATGCCGGTCGCGATGACCGCATCGAATTCCGCTGGCGCACCGGTGTCGGACGGTCGTGGCGGCGGGGCTGTAACGTGACCGGCGTACTGCTGCTCCAGACTGTCCCCAGGGTAGGGATGTTGTCCGGTCAAGCACTCTGACAGCACGCATGCCAGCGCATAAACGTCCGAGCGTTGGTCCACCTCGCCTGCTCCGAACCGCTCCGGCGCCATGTAATGCCAGGAGCCGATGACGCTGCTTGTGCCGGTCAAACCCGTCTCACCGGCGGCGCGTGCAATCCCGAAATCGATCAGATAAGCGAAGTCGTTTTCATCGAGCACAATGTTGGACGGTTTGACATCGCGGTGCACCAGTCCGACCTGATGCGCCGCATTCAGCGCCTCAGCGATCTGCTCGATGATCCGCACCGCCCGGGTAGGGGACAGCGGGCCGGTGGCCAGGATGGCTTGTAAGTCGCGGCCCTCGATCAACCGCATGTCCACATACAGGCGCCCGTCGATCTCCCCGTAGGTGTGAATAGGAATCACGTGCGGATTGTTCAACCGCGCCGCCGCGTGGGCTTCGCGACGAAAACGGTGCTGAAACACGGCGTCTTGAGAAAAGTGTGCTGGTAGGACTTTCAGCGCGACGATCCGGTCTATGACGGTGTCATGGGCCCGCCAGACCTCTCCCATGCCCCCGCGGCCAAGCAACTCGATCAGCCGGTACTGCCCGAATGGCGTTTCATCCATATGAGCCTCCCGGCAAGCGCAGCTCAGCACACCATAAGCCGCGGTAGCTGACCCCGCCCGCAAGGGGCTGGAGTTCGAGAGCAGCACTTCGGCGAACTTCGGCGATCATCACAGTCTCAGTCCGCGGGCCATCCCTGCGATGCAGGCGGCTGGGCAGGGCCTGCTCTGCACCCAGGACTTGGACACCGCGACCCGAGTGGAAATGAAGCTCGCGGAAGGTAGTCGACTGGACCTGCTGACTCCCAGGTCTTCCTCGGGCAAGCCCCGGGACTACGAGAAGTCCGGGGACATGCGCGGCGGCGTGCTCAAACTGCTCAGCTCGGGACACACACCATAGCCATCGGCACACACTTCGACCCTCGAAACTGCTGCGATATTCTTGGCTGCGAAGTGCCTGGCACGCATGTACCGATCGGACCTCAGACAATTCGATATTGCATTGAGGGACAGGCACTTTCGCATATCGACACTCCGTCACCACCGAGCCCGCCCAGGAACTGGCAGTAGCTAGATACGGCCGTTGGGAAAGATCGTCTTGACCGCTTGGGTGATCGTATCGCGCGCGGTGGCGTCGTCGGAGGGCTGCAACGACTCGATCACCATGATGTAGCGCCGGTCCGAGCCGATTACGCCGGTCGACAAATGCATCCAGTCCGCGCCGATACAACACATCCAGCCCTGTTTGACCGCAACGGGTTCGGCATACAGTCCGTCGGGAATACCGAACCGCTGCGGGTAGCCGTCCACGCCGGTCGGGGTGGACCGGGCCAGGTCGTTGACCATGGTGCGAGCGCGGTCCATGGGCAGCCCGCCCGAGCCGTCAAGCAGCATTTCGTAGTAGCGGATCAGGTCGGGCGCCGAACTGATGGTGTTCCACCACCGTCCGTCGCTGGGTGGTGTGGTCGATACCAATCCGTACCGTTTAGCCACCTGGGTAATGATGGAATCGCCGCCATCCTGGCCCCAGAACCGTTCTGCCGCGCCGTCATCGGAAGACCGCAACATCACGTCCAGTGCCTGGTGGTCTTCCGAGGACAGCACTGCGCGGCCCTGGGATTCCCGTAGCAGCAGGTCATCAGCGATGAACAGCTTGGCCACCGACGCGGTGGCGATGATCTGGGTGTTGCCGTTCGAGACCAGCTGGTGAGTGGCGCGATCGAGGATGGCCACGGAAAGGGTTGCACCGCTGGCCGCGGCTTGGTCGGTAGCTTGCTGGATGCGCGCCTGCACGCCGGCGAGCCCGCTCGCCGCGAGGTTCGGTAGCGCCATCGGCTGGGCGGTCGGAGTAATGGCTCGCAGGAGCAGTTCGACCAGCTGCTGCTGAGGCTGCGGCTGGTGCGGGGCCGCGGTCTGATCGGTCGAGTTGAAGGCCTTCGCATGGACCGTCGCCTCGCAACCGGCGAACACCACCAACGCCGCCGCTGCTACGGCAGAAAGCAACGTCAGCGGCCGGGCTCGCATTGGACTCCTTCGGCATACTCGGGCGTCTCAGGTCATCATGCAGCGTTTGGGGCGGCCGCGTCGCCTTTTTCACCCTGGGGGCATCCGGCTGGACGGGTCCTGCAAGGGTTTGGATCCGCGGTTTGACCCCAGCTATATGTACCACTTGCAGGGGGTTTAGGGTGGGCGCGAATCACTACGGTTTCCTGTGATTTTCACTGCATGCGCACCATCTGGCACAATTGGCCAGTTGTCTTTCAGCGGTTGTCGGCGGGCCGAGTGCCTACCGCCTGCTGGGAGATGGACCCGAGAAGCCCTAACCATCGGCTTGGTGACCCCCGCGCGCCCGCGTGCGGGCGGTTAGCGAAGCCGCGACCCCGAGGAAGTGTCTTTCCAATGAACAGGCTGGACTTCGTCGACCAGGCGTCGCTGCGCGACGACATCCCCGCCTTCAACCCGGGCGACACCATAAACGTGCACGTCAAGGTGATCGAGGGCGCCAAAGAGCGCATCCAGGTCTTCAAGGGCGTGGTGATCCGACGGCAGGGTGGCGGCATCCGCGAGACGTTCACGGTGCGCAAGGAGAGCTATGGCGTGGGCGTCGAGCGGACCTTCCCGGTCCACTCGCCGAACATCGACCATATCGAGGTGGTGACCCGTGGCGATGTGCGCCGCGCCAAGTTGTACTACCTGCGCGAGCTTCGCGGCAAGAAGGCCAAGATCAAGGAAAAGCGCTGACCGTGGACGGGGCCCGGCGTCCACAGCCGTACGCCCTGTGCTGGCTACGCTGATCTCGTGACTGACACTGAGGATTCTCCTCCGGAGCACTCACCCTCGGCGCGCGAGCCGGACATTGTCGGGCCGGAGTCGGCTGCGCCCGACTCAGCGTCGGGCCAGGTCGTCCCGGATTCCACGGGGAAGCCCGAAAAGGAGCCCGCAAAGCGGTCGACGCTGCGGGAACTGACTACGCTCGCGGTCGTTGCGATCGTTCTCTACTACGTGATGCTGACCTTTGTCGCGCGTCCGTACCTGATTCCGTCCGAGTCGATGGAGCCCACTCTGCACGGGTGCTCGACCTGCGTCGGCGATCGCATCATGGTCGACAAACTCACCTACCGGTTCACCTCGCCCAAACCTGGCGACGTGATTGTGTTCAAGGGGCCGCCGTCGTGGAACGTCGGCTACAAGTCGATCCGTTCGTCCAACACCGTGGTGCGCTGGGCCCAGAACGCGCTGTCGTTCATCGGTTTTGTGCCACCCGACGAGAACGACTTGGTCAAGCGGGTAATCGCCGTCGGCGGTCAGACGGTGCAGTGCCGCGCCGACACCGGGCTGACGGTCAACGGCAAGCCGTTGAAGGAGCCGTACCTCGACCCGAGCACCATGATGGCCGACCCGTCGGTGTATCCGTGCCTGGGTAGTGAGTTTGGGCCGGTCACCGTGCCGGCCGGGCGGCTATGGGTGATGGGCGACAACCGGACACACTCGGCGGATTCACGCGCTCACTGCCCGATGTTGTGCACCGGGGACCCGACCGCGGGCACGGTGCCGGTCACCAACGTCATCGGCAAGGCCAGGTTCATCGTGTGGCCGCCGTCGCGGTGGGGTGGTGTGGGTTCGGTAGACCCCCAGCAGGGCCAATAGCCGTGGCCACCACTTGGCCTCCGCGAACGGTGATTCGCAAAGCGGGCGGTTCACGTGGGATGCGCACCCTGGAATCCGCGCTGTATCGCAGTGGTCTCGGCCCGGTCGCTGGAGTGGACGAAGTGGGTCGCGGTGCTTGCGCCGGTCCGCTGGTCGTGGCGGCCTGCGTGCTGGGCCCGGGGAGGCTGGAAAGTCTTGCGGCGCTTGATGATTCGAAGAGGTTAACGGAGAATGCTCGGGAGAAGCTGTTTCCGTTGATCCGTCGGTACGCGTTGGCCTACCACGTGGTGTTCATCACGTCGACCGAGGTGGATCGACGCGGAGTGCATGTCGCCAATATCGAAGGTATGCGGCGCGCAGTGGCCGGCCTGTCGGTGCGGCCCGGGTACGTGCTGAGCGACGGCTTCCGCGTCCCGGGCCTGTCGGTCCCGTCACTGCCGGTGATCGGCGGTGACGCGGCGGCCGCGTGTATCGCCGCGGCGAGCGTACTGGCGAAGGTCAGCCGGGACCGGTTGATGGTCGCGATGGATGCCGAGCACCCCGGCTACGGGTTCGCCGACCACAAGGGTTACAGCACCCCGGCGCACGGCCGCGCGCTGGCCCAGCTGGGTCCGTGCCCGCAGCACCGCTATTCGTTCATCAATGTGCGCCGGGTGACGACCGGCAGCACGACCGAGTTGGTGGCGCAGTGCCCACCGGACCCTCCGGGCCATCCCGCCGATAGCGGCGATTTCCGTTGAGAGAAGATGGGGCAGCAGCTCCGGGAGAAGGACGTCTGAGCAGATGAGTGCAGAGGATCTCGAAAAGTATGAAACCGAGATGGAGCTCTCGCTGTACCGCGAATACAAGGACATCGTCGGTCAGTTCAGCTATGTCGTGGAAACCGAGCGCCGCTTTTATCTCGCCAACAGCGTGGAGATGGTGCCGCGCAACGCCGACGGCGAAGTGTATTTCGAACTGCGGCTCGCCGACGCGTGGGTATGGGACATGTACCGACCGGCCCGCTTCGTCAAGCAGGTGCGGGTGGTCACGTTCAAGGACGTCAACATCGAAGAGGTAGAGAAACCCGAACTGCGGCTGCCCGAATAACGGTTTAGGAGGGCTCGTCCGAGTAGGGCAGATTGCCCCGGGATTCGATGACCTTGCGGGCGACGTCGGCGAGCTTGATGTTGAGGCTCTGCGAGTGGCGCCGCAGCAGGTCGAAGGCGTCGTCCTCGTTCATGTTGTGCAGCATCATCAGCATGCCGACCGCCTTGCCGATCTCGCGGTTGCTCAGCAGTCCGCGCCGCAGGCTGGTGGCGTCTTCACCGTGCGCGATGGCGTTGATGGCGACGCTGGCAAACGAGGCCAGCACCGCCGCCCGGCCCGCGGCCTCGGTGTCGAACATGTTGGGAGTCTCGCTGAACAGGTTCAGCGCGGCGGCTTTGCGTTTGTCGATCAGCAGCCGAAAACCCATGGCGCCGCGCACCGGCGTCTCCTCGACCAGCCGGGCGGCGAAGTGCGGCCACTGGTTGGGCTTGGTCAGATCCGGTTCGATCTGTGGGGTTTCTTCTTCGATCGCATCAATGCACGGGCCGTCACCGGAACTACGTTCGAGGTCGTCGATGCGGTGCGCGAGCCGCGAACTCGCACCCACCGTTACATAGCGATCGCCGCGCTTGACCATCAGGCTGGCGTGGTCGCAGCCCGGGACCACCAGGGTGGCCGCCACACAGATCGCGGCGTACATCTGGGTCGCGTCCGAACCCTGGTAGATGATTTCGGCCAGGGCAGCAAACACCGTGGCCGGGTCGGCCGTAAGTGCGCCGGGCGCGGAGCTCTCGGCGTTCGGTTCGTCGGCCACGTCTCTTCCTCCCTCCGGCGCAGCGTATCCAATGGCCGTAGAGTAGCTGGCCCCGAACAACCTCACACTCCGACGGCGCGTTCAAGCTCTTTCAGAGATGTCTCCAGGTGAGCGAGCATGCGCTGAAGATGCGGCACGCTGCCTCTGGCGCCGACGAGTCCGAAGTCGAGGTTCTCGGCGTTGTTCGTCACGGTGATGTTCATCGCCTGACCATCCAAAGTAATCGACAAGGGGTAATTGCCGACCATCCGCGCACCTCGCCAGTACAACGGCTCCTTGGAACCTGGGACATTGGAGATCACGATGTTGAACGGCGGCGGGGCACTGCGGATGAAGCCCGGGATGAGTCCGAGGAACAGGCCACCGGTCATGAACGCAGACAGCGCGAGTTGCTGCACTTTGGGCAGCTGGTTGAAAACCTGCTTCTGCTGGCTCATCGACGAGCTGATCCCCTGGATGCGCTTAGCCGCATCTTCAACGTCGGTGTTCAAGTTGCATAAGACGGTGCCCACCGAGTTCCCGCCGTTCTCAGCGTCGGTCTCCCCGCGCAGGCTCACCGGCACCATCGCGATCAGCGGACGATCGGGAAGAGCGTTCTGTTCGATGAGATAACTCCGAAGTGCGCCTGCGGACATCGCCAACACCACGTCGTTGAAGGATGCGTCTGCAGCAATTTTCACCGCATGGATCCGTTCCAGCGGCCAGGACTGCGCGGCGACGCGCCGAGCACCGCCGATCCGGACGTTGAACATCGTCTTGGGCGCCCGGAACGGGAACGTCAGTTGCTGTTCGACTAATGCTGCACGCGCCAGCGACAACGTCGACGGCGCAAGGGCTGCGGTCGATCGCAAAGTACCGGTCAGCGTCTCCAGTGGCGACGATGTGTCGCCACCGTCGAAGCGCTGGCGTGGCTTCAGTTCCCAGGGCACCCGTACCTCGTCGTCATCGGGATTGCTGGTGAATGCGCGCTGCATCAAGCGCAGCGCGGACACCCCGTCCATCAGCGAATGGTGGAACTTAGCTTCTCTTGGGCGCTTCGCTCTCCACCGTGGTGATCGAAAATTCCGCGGGCCGGTTGCGGTTGCGAACGGGGTCAGGTCGGCGTTGGTTCAGTCGCCGGGCGGCCGACGGTTCATGCTGGAGGGGTGTTTCGGTTGACCCCGGTCGCACTATGTTGCCTGTGAGCCCGCAAATTAGCCTGAGGGTGGAGAGCCCTTATCCACGGGGACCGTGGAATGTTGCCGTCGAGCACGAGTTTCAGAATTCTGTTTCACCCCGCTCTCCCCGGAACACGCCTGTTGTCAATCCTGTTGGAGGTAGGTGGTTTCGATGGATGTCGTGCACCCGCGGTGCGCGGGTATCGACTGCTCGAAGAAGGACGCGAAGGTCTGTGTGCGGATTGCCGGCCAGGGTCGTAAACGGGCGTCGGCGACGGTGACGACGTGGGGTGCGACAACGTCTCAGATCCTGGCGTTGCGTGAGCACCTACTCGCCGAGAAGGTCACGTGTGTGGTGATTGAGTCCACCAGTGACTATTGGAAGCCGTTCTACTACCTGCTCGACGATGCGCTGAACATGATGCTGGTCAACGCCTCGCGGGTGCGCAATGTGCCCGGCCGCAAGACCGATGTGTCCGATGCGGCATGGCTGGCCGATCTCGGGGCGCACGGTCTGGTGACGGCGTCGTTGGTGCCGCCGCCTGCGATCCGGGCGCTGCGGGATTTGACCCGCGCCCGCACCCACATCACCCGGGAACGCTCACGTGAGGTCCAACGGCTGGAGAAGCTTCTCGAAGATGCCGGGATCAAACTGTCCTCGGTGGCCACCGATATCACCGGCGTATCGGGACGAGCGATGCTCGAAGCGCTGATCGCCGGCCAAACCGATCCCACGGTGATCGCCGATCTGGCTAAGCGAACCCTGCGGCGCAAGATCCCGGACCTGACCGAGGCGCTGGTTGGCCGCTTCACCGAGCATCACGCGTTCATGGCCCGGTTGTTCCTTGACCGCATCGACGCCCACGGTGCCGACATCGCTCGCCTCGACGCCCGGATCGAGGAAGCGATGGCCCCCTTTCGCCTCGCCCGGGAGCTGTTGATCAGCATTCCCGGGTTCTCGACCAAGACCGCCGAGGTGTTCATCGCCGAAATCGGCGGAGACGTCAGCGTGTTCCCCAGCGCGGGGCATCTAGCTTCCTGGGCAGGAGTCTCACCGGGCTCCAACGAATCTGCTGGCCGGATCAAGTCGACAAAAACACGTCCCGGCAACCCGTACCTCAAAGGCGCACTGGGGGTTTCGGCGATGTCGGCCGCACGGTCGAAGAACACCTTCTTCTCCTCCAAGTACCAACGGATCAGGGCTCGGCGCGGACCAATGCGCGCACTGGTCGCCGTCGAACACGCCCTCATCATCACCGCGTGGAACATGCTCACCGACGGCGCGTTCTACCGCGAACTCGGCGCCAACTACTACACCGCACGTAAACCCGCGAAAGCCAAAGCCCGCGCGGTCAGTCAACTCGAAGCGCTCGGCTACACCGTCACGCTCACACCACTCGCCGAGACCGCATAACCAGCAACCTGCGGTCCATCAGTGGTCACCCGCGCGGAGTCACCACATTTTTCGTATCAGTGC
>JALHRH010000224.1 GCA_022841565.1 Mycobacterium sp.
TAGGTGCGTGCTCGGGTAACACGCCTACTCCGACAAAGTACGCAGGCACCCATGAGAGCCACGGCAACCGATCGAGGACCCACAGGAGGGCCGCCGGCGGGGCGGGGTCTTCGCCGCGCAGCAGCGGTCCGAGCAGCCCACGGTGCAGGATCCGTTGCACGAACTGTGTTACAGCGGTGGGAAATACGCGTCGGCGACGAACGGCCGCGAGGTCGCGGTCGGTAACGTGATGGCGCCGTAGCGGTTCGGCCAATATGGTCGCCGCCGCGACTGCATCTTGAACCGCCAGATTGATCCCGACACCCCCCAGCGGCGACATCGCATGCGCGGCGTCGCCTATGCAGAGCAGCCCGTCGCAATGCCAACGGCGCAACCGATTTACCTTGACGTCGAGGTGCTTGACGTCGTCCATGGAGTCCAGTGCCGCCACCGATCCGGCGGCCTCGGGCACCAGGGCGGCCACGTCACGCCGGAATGCCTCGATGCCCCGGACCCGCAATTGCGCATCGGCGCCTTTCATGCCGATGTAGGCGATCTGGAAGTAGCCCTTGCGTGGAATCACGACCAGGGCCTTCCCCGGACCCGTGCGGGGCAGGAAGGAGAACTCGGTATTGTCCTCACGCGGCAGTTTGAACCACCAGACGTCGAACTTGACGGGATAGTCATAGGTTTGCAGGCCTGCCTCGTGCCGGGCAATCGACCACCGACCATCGCATGCGACGGTGAGTTCGGCACGCAACTCACCCGGGCCGTCTGCGCTTTCGTAGCGAACCCCGGTGATCCTCGTGCCTTCCCTGAGCAGGCCAGTGACTTCGGCATTCATTCGCAGGGTGAAGGTTGGCTCGGCCGTGGCTGCCTCGGCGAGCAGGTTGAGCAGATCCCATTGCGGCACCATCGCGATAAACGGATGGGGCTGATGCAGCCGTTCAAAATCGATGTAAGTTACTGATCGTCCGTTTGATTCGAATGCCGCTTTGCGTACTTCGTTGAACGGCAACCGGGAGAATCGCTCCCACAGGCCCAACTCGTCAAGTAACCGCATGGTCGAGCAGTGCACGGTATCTCCACGAAAATCACGCAGGAAGTCGCCGTGCTTCTCCAGCAGAGTGACGTCCACGCCGGCACGGGCCAGCAGCAGCCCCAAGACCATGCCGGCCGGGCCACCTCCGATGATTGCGCACGTAGTCTTATCGGCCATTGGGGCTAGCATAGGGTCCGGCGAGGGCCGTCGTCGCCCCGCCGAGCGATGACTGAGGGAATTTTCGACTTGCCGACGACCAGCCGGGGAAATTCATCAGGTGACGAGCGCGAAGATATCGACGCCGATCAGCTGAATAGCGGTCAGGATGAGCAGAAGCTCGAGTGTTCCCGCCACCGCGAGTAGCGTTACGTCCGCCGTGAGCGGATACCCGATCGCATTGATCAAACCCATCGGGTCGCCGTGGGCCAACTCCCGAATTCCTTCGAGGAAGAGATTCACGTTCCACGACGGTGCCGTGGTCAACAGGGCATTCACCAAGTCGGCTGTCGGCAGCAGTACCTGGTAACCCGTACCGGCCACCTTGGAAATCGTGTCAAAGATGTCGGTGTTGGCGGCCTGGATACCGTCGATGATGGCGTCGATCGAGATCGCTGGACTTGTTCCGCCGCCGGATGCCGCTGATCCGGACCCCCAGAGACTTGACACG
The DNA here is from genome assembly GCA_022841565.1 of Mycobacterium sp. Classification (GTDB taxonomy): domain Bacteria; phylum Actinomycetota; class Actinomycetes; order Mycobacteriales; family Mycobacteriaceae; genus Mycobacterium. The sequence goes on from JALHRH010000224.1 coordinate 1,689, forward strand.
TCCAGCGACGAAGTAGCGAGACGGCTTATGCCGTAACCAAAGTCATTGAGCCCCTGCTGAGTTCCCGCGTTCAGCGCATTCATCACCGCGATCGGGCTAACGTGCGGGAACACCCCGAATGGGGTGGGCACATTCGGCGGTGACGTCGAATACCCATGATAAGGGTCGCCGTAGCCGAGATTGACGAGCACCCGAAGGTCTGGCTGGATGAGGTCGGCGATCGGATTGCCGATGACGGGTAGCGCCCGCAGCGGTTCAAGCAGCGGAAGGTTCTTCGTCGGAAGAATGTAGTACTCGGTCATGGTAGGGCCGACGGTATTCGTCAATGGTATAGCGGCGTCGATCTGCTCCGGGGTAAGCGTGAAGTAGTTCTGATGCAAGTAGTACGTGCCAGCAAGCGCGTTCAAGGTTGACACGATGTTCAACGGATACCGCGGGAAGTCGGCAACGCCGTCGTACTCGATGGTGTAGATGCGGGTGGGGTACAGATTGTCCGGCGTCGCACCGGTAGAAGTCACCCCGAGGCTAGGAAAGGAAATTCCCGGAAAGCGTGCGGCTACTCCCCCGTTCGGATTGCCGGGATTACCGATCAGCGTGAACGAAAGCTGTTCTGGCGCAGGCGGATTAACTGACGCCGCGAGCCTCGCCATTTCCAGGGAGGCGATGGTGGCGCTCTGGGAATAGCCGAACACCGAGACGTTGTTGCCGATGGCGAGGTGCGCCCGGATCACGTTGTCCAGGATCGTAACGCCCTGGGCTACCGACGCATCGAAGGTCAGGTTCTTGATCGCGACGACCGGATACAGCCCCTGCGGTGTGAACAGCGAGCGGGCTATCGCGTCCGGGGCAACGTGGTGGACGTAGAGCTCGAAGGCCCGTTGCACGTATCTGGCCGACGGGATCGGGATGCCGCTAGCGCCCATCACTTCGGCGATCGTCTGCGCCGCAGCGGCATTGGCGGGAGCGCTGCTCGAGGTACCCGAAGCTCCTAGTGTCGCGGCGTTCAACACGCTCTGCAATCGCTGCTGCCACGGCGCCAACTCCGCGGTGACCGCACTGGCGCCGGCGTGATAGGCCGCCATGGCCGTCACATCCTGGGCCCACATCTGGTCATAGAGGGACTCGACGGCGGCAATCGCCGGAGTGTTCTGACCGAACAGATTGGCCGCTACAAGGGATGTCAGCTGCGATCGGTTTCCCGCGACGAGTGCGGGATGCGCTGTCGCGGCTAACGCGCTCTCGAACTCGGATGCTGCGGCGCGGGCTATGGCGGCTGCACCCTCGGCGTGCAAGGCCGCGGTACGCAACCAGCAGTGGTATGGCGCCGCGGCACCTGCCATCGCGAGCGACGCTGGCCCCTGCCATGAAACGCTTGTCAAACCGGTGGTGATCGACTCGAAAGAGGCGGCTGCAGAATGCAACTCGACTGCGAGACCGTCCCAGGTGGTAGCTGCCGCGAGCATCGGGGCCGCACCCGCACCGGCGTAGAGCCGCGTGGAATTAATCTCCGGGGGGAGTAGTGAAAAGTTCGGCAGCATTGTCAGTTGTCCTTCCGGAAGCTGAGCGCGCCTACCATTGCCCACGCTCCCGCCTGAATCTGATCTGCTTGGGCGTGTCCGCGAAGACCACCGACAGGTGACCAGCCGCCGACACACCACACGCACGGTTGGCCCACCTGCACCGTCGATGCGCCACCCCGGTCATTGCTGGCTCGCACGCAACCTGCGACGTCGGCTTGCGACCATCAGTGCTGTTCCTTCGCAGCCAACATTCGGGACATTCCGTTGAGCCGCGTTTCCCTTCATCTTTGTCCCTATCGGTGAGTACGGGTTTCGATGCGTTTTGTGCCGGAATGTTATCCGTATCGCACCTCTAGCAAAAGGCTTCTCGACGAATCAGCGGTACATTTTTTTGCGGGCTCGTCGTTGGCGGACAGCATGATTCGACGATGCGTCGCCATACCTGAGACCCTGCTTTTGCCAGGTCAATACTTCTGTACAGCAACATGATTCGGTGACCACGGTCGGGTCCCTCACCACCCGTGAGCCGACCGGCCAGCAACGTAATCGTGCATTATTTTTGTTCGAGGCCCGGCGTTGCATAAATTGACATCCACGTGCTATCTATTGCCTAGGAACGCGCATTGTAAAGTTGTTGGACAATGGCCGCGCATAGCGCGTGCCACAAATGTCATCCGTACCGAGCGGTCTGGCCAGCAGCGTGCGCTCACGCACCGAAGTGTCCAATGGGGCGCACGTCGCGCGCCCTGCGTGAAATGACATAACCTAGCGAGCGCAATGTTTCTGATGACGGCAGCCACCAGGCTGCACAGCTGGTAGGTGATCCAAGATGATGTCCGGACGAGCTGGTCCGACCCGGCCCGCCCATGGCAACCAAGTCCGGGCCCAGCGCACGCGCGCAATGGTGATCGATGTGACGGTGCAGATCGTGCTCACCGAGGGCATCGCCGCTGCCAGCGGTCGACACATCGCCGACGCCGCGAACGTCACCTGGGGCGTGATCCAGTATCACTTCGGTGACCGCGACGGGCTGTTGATGGCGGTGGTAGACCGAGGGTTCGACGAGCTCCTGGAGGCGGTGACGTCACTCCCCCCGGCGACACAGCACACCACGACGCGTGAGCGGGTCGAGGCAGCCGTGACGGCGGCTTGGCAAGCGATGTCAAGCCCGACCGCGCGTGCCGCAACCGAAATTCTGATCGCTACCCGAGCCACCCGCGGAACGCCCACCACCGAGCACATCAGACGGCTCCGGAAGACCTTCAACACGCTGATCAGCAGCATCGACCGTGATCTGGATTCGACGCAGAACGCAGCCGTCGGTGAGCTGCTACTGACCACGTTGCGCGGGATGATCGCCAACCAAATGGTGACGCACCGGCCCGTTGACACGACCCGGGAACGTCGGCTGCTTGTCGACATCGTGAGCAGCTACCTCGAACAGCACCAACCACGGGAATCTGATTCGTGACCTGGACGGTTAAGCGGTGCGGCGGCAGCGGCTGTCGGATTCCGGGATCGCGTGAAACATCGCACGCTGGCCGATGACGACTCAATGCCGGACGATGTGCGCATGACCGACTCCAGCGCGACCCGGGTGGCCGTCTACTTCGACTTTGACAACATCGTCATTTCCCGCTACGACCAGGTGCACGGCCGCAGCACCTTCCAGCGGGACAAGGCCAAGGGGCTGGACAAGGAAAAGCTGCGGGCGGCCACCGTCGATCTGGGCGCCATCATGGATTTCGCGTCCTCTTTTGGCACGTTGGTGCTCACTCGCGCGTACGCCGACTGGTCGGCGGAAGTCAACGCCGCTTATCACGGACAGTTGGTCGGCCGCGCCGTCGACCTAGTGCAATTGTTCCCGGCGGCGGCCTACGGAAAGAATGGCGCCGACATTCGGCTGGCCGTCGACGCGGTTGAGGACATGTTCCGGCTACCAGATTTGACGCATGTGGTGATCGTCGGCGGCGACTCCGACTACATCGCCTTGGCGCAGCGGTGCAAGCGTCTGGGCCGCTACGTCGTTGGTATCGGCGTGGCAGGCGCTAGCAGCCAGTCGTTGGCCGCTGCCTGCGACGAGTTCGTCACCTACGACGCGTTACCGGGGATCTCGACCACTGCGGCGAGCCCGTCGCCGAAGAAACGCGGGACCCGCGGAACCCCCGCCGAGTCCGACGACGAGCCGCCGACCCCAGACCCGCAAGTGGCAGCAACCGGCCTCCTCGAACGGGCGCTCCGCATCGGTCAGGAGAAGGACGACGCGGACTGGTTGCACAATTCCGTGGTAAAAGCCCAGATGAAACGGATGAACCCGTCGTTCAGCGAGAAGTCGCTGGGCTTCAAGTCGTTTAGTGACTTCCTGCGCTCACGCAGCGATCTTGTCGAGCTCGACGAAAGCACCACCACGCGAATGGTGCGCCTGAAGAACTAACGGTCGATCTCACCGAGGATGCCGCGCTCGATGCTGGTTCGGGTGTTGTCGGGCAGCACGATGAGACCGTCGAGTTCGGCACGTGCCCGTTGATACGCGTGCTGACGTTCCTGGGTCGTCGCGGCGGTGTCTTCGGCGATCCGCAGCAGGCTTTGGGCCCGTGCCAGCCGCTGCCTTTCCTCTTTTGAGAAGTCGCTGCTGCGCCTGCGCATCGCCTCGGCTTCCGCGATGTCGAATGCGGCCACGTAATCCTCGACCGCTGCGAGATACTCGCGTGCGGCGTCGCGATCGTCGAACAGGTACTCAGCCCGAAGCGGTCTATGTAGGTCTGCCCGCAGTTTGGCGCGGTGGAAGCGGGTCGTCAGCGGGTCACGCATATCGGTCATGACCGGGAAGTCCAGCAGCCGGGTCGCGTCGAGTTCATACTCCAACCAGCGTGCATCGGTCTTTTCGTGCGCCTCAAGGGCGCGCCTGATGGCCTGCCAATGCGCCGCTTGGTTGCCAGCCGGGGATGGGCGCTCCGCCCTACCGGAGTTCTCGTCCGACGAGCGACGGTTGGTGTTCTGTTCGGTTCGCCGGTTCCAGGCCGATATCGCCTTGATACCGGCCGCTATCAAACCAATCAGCGGCAAGGCCAGCAGCAGCAACTCGACCAAACGAAACAGCACGCCCACGACGCCAGGATGCCACTAGTTTTTCAACGCTTGTCGACCTGGCCGGCCGCGATCTGGTCAGCCGTCTTTGCTGCCACGCCGCCCGCTAGGCGGGAGGCCACCTCGGGTGCGTTCGCCGCTAGTCGCGCCAGCACCCGTTGTAGCACCGGCGCCACGGTCACTTCGTTGCGATTGTGCTCGATCGCGCTCACCACCGCGGCGCCAACCTGCTCGGGTGTCCCGGTGCCGATCAGCGGCGGCGCGGAAGCGCCCGAGTCGGCGAACATCCCCGCGCCACCGATCACTCCGGGGCTGACGACGGAGACGCCCACCCCGGCGGGCCGCAGGTCGTCGCGCAGACACAGGGCGAATCCGCGCAGGCCGAACTTGGTTGCGGCATAGAGCGAGGCGCGGGCGGTCGCAGCCTTACCGGAGATGGACGAGATGTAGACGAAATGCCCCGATCCCCGCGCGGTGAATGCCGGGATGAGTTCGCGGGTCATCTGCACCGGCACCTCGAGATTCACTCGCAGCGCCCGCTCCACCTGCTCGGCGGTAAAGCTGTCGAGCGTCCCCGAGGCCGGCAGCGCGGCGTTGGCCACCAGCACCTCGACCGGGCCCGCCTCGGCCAGCAGCGCAAGGGCGGCGCCCGGCTCCGCGAGATCGCTGATGATCGTGCGGTGCCCACTGCCCGACAGGGAGGCCACCAACTCATCGAGCTCCTGGGGTTTGCGGGAGCTCACGATCAGCCGAGCACCACGGTAGGCGAGCGCCTTGGCGGTCGCCCTTCCCAATCCGCCGGTTGCCCCGGTGAGCAGAACAGTCCTGCCGCTTAGCTTCATTGGGACGACGGTAGTCGAGAGGTGCGGTCATGACGCCGCCGAGATACCCGGCGGCCCTCAAGGCGTCGCCCGGGTGTCGGTGTCGGGCAGGTCGTTGCCGGCTACTGGTTGCGCGTGAAGCGACCGGAGGTGGTCAACTGCGCTCAGGAGCAACAGCCACGTGCGAGTTGTGTTCTGGACCGTGCAACCAATGACGTAGGTATGGTGATGAGGCCGCGCATGCCGAGCTTCGAGCTGTGCCAGCATGAATCGGACTAGCCCGGCGCGGACCAGTCAGGAGATTCGATGCCGAACCGATTGACCGACAAGGTCGCACTCATCAGTGGCGGGGCCCGGGGCATGGGCGCGTCCCACGTTCGGGCGTTGGTCGGTGAGGGCGCGAAAGTCGTGTTCGGCGACATCCTTGACGACGAAGGCACCGCCGTCGCGGCCGAGGTCGGCGATGCCACCCGCTATCTGCACCTCGACGTCACCGACCCCGATCAGTGGGACGCCGCCGTCGAGACCACCCTGGCCGAGTTCGGCCGCCTCGACATCTTGGTGAACAACGCAGGCATTATCAACGTCGGAATACTCGAGGAATATGAACTTTCCGAGTGGCAGCGGATCCTGGACATCAACCTCACCGGCGTGTTTCTGGGCATTCGATCGGTCGTCAAACCCATGAAGGCCGCGGGCCGCGGGTCCATCATCAACATCTCCTCCATCGAAGGACTCGCCGGCACCATCGCCTGCCACGGTTACACCGCGACGAAATTCGCAGTCCGTGGTCTGACCAAGTCGGCGGCGCTGGAGTTGGGTCCCAGCGGGATCCGGGTGAACTCCATCCACCCGGGACTCATCAGGACGCCCATGACGGAATGGGTGCCCGAGGATATCTTCCAAACCGCACTGGGCCGGATCGCCGAGCCGCAGGAAGTCTCCAACCTGGTGATCTATCTCGCCAGCGACGAATCCAGCTATTCAACCGGTTCGGAATTCGTGGTCGACGGTGGCTGCGTGGCCGGGCTTGGGCACAAAGACTTCTCGGCGGTCGACACCGCCGAAAAACCAGCTTGGGTCACCTAGTTCCGGATTTTGTTCCGCCCTGCTGCGCCGTGATCCACGATGCAAGAGATTCTTTCGCGTTCGCACCGGTCCGTGGATGAGGTGAAAGCAGGGCGTGGGGGCATGCCCGGGCATGCCGGCGAGTCGGCCTCGCCATTGGGAAAGCCCTCGACGACACGGGCTGGACGAGCCGCCGGCGGTTCTACCGGAACAACATGGCCACGTGGCGAGATGCTGCCAAGAAGTACGCACTTCGGAAGAAACTCCCAATACCGCGTGCGTGGGTCGGGGTTGAAATAGGTTAGGCCACGGGCCGTCGCAATGGGCGACCAGAGGGGAACGGTGCTTTCCGCGAATGACGGCATCCATACTCCGCGATATCGGTTCCGATCGACACCCAGCCACACCTTGGTCACCCCCATGATGGGAACCACGACGGGAATTAGATCTTGCCTCCGCCTCTTTAACCTCCGCAATCGATCGTCGACATACGGTCGCAACCACCGCAAGAGCAAAGTAGGGTATTGAATGTCGTATGTGCGCATAATGCCAGAGCAGTTAGTTTGCGCCGCAACAGATCTCACCCGGATCGGGTCGGGGATCAGCGCAGCGGGCAGCATCGCGGCGAGCCCCACGACTGCCTTATTCGCTGCCGCCGGTGACGACGTGTCGGTCGCAGTCGCCACGCTATTCGGCAGGTATGGCCAGACATATCAGACGATGAGCGCCGAGATGGCAGCTTTTCACCAACAGTTCGTGCAGGCGCTGATGGCGGGCGGCGCCGGCTACTCAAGCGCCGAGGCCGCCAGCGCCGCCCCGCTACAGGCTGCGGCGCAGGGCGTTCTGGATGCGATCAACGCGCCCACCCAAGCGTTGTTGGGTCGCCCACTGATCGGCAACGGCGCGAACGGCGCCGCCGGGTCGGGCGCCGACGGCGGTGCCGGCGGGCTCTTGTACGGCAACGGCGGCGCCGGCGGATCCGGTTCGATGGCCGGCCAAAGGGGCGGCAATGGCGGGGCAGCCGGGCTGATCGGCAACGGGGGGGCCGGCGGGGCCGGAACACTCGGTGCGCCAGGTGTCAGCGGGATCGGCGGCAACGGTGGAGCCGGCGGATTCGTCATGGGCAACGGCGGGGCTGGAGGCGCCGGTGGATTCTTCCTGAACGGCGGGGCCGGTGGAGCCGGCGGATTCCTGATGGGTAGCGGTGGCGCCGGCGGTAACGGAGGGTTCGGCTTCGGCGGCGTCGGTGGCAACGGCGGGACGGGCGGAGCGGGCGGCTTGCTGTTCGGCAGCGGCGGTGCCGGCGGCACCGGCGGCGACGGCGGGGCCGGTGGCACGGGCGGAGTCGGCGGGACCGGTGGG
>JALHRH010000225.1 GCA_022841565.1 Mycobacterium sp.
CCACCGCAAACCCGCCCCACCCAAGCTGCCCACAGCAGCCTGGATCAACGAACCACCGAAGGAGAACACCGACACAGAACACGCAGCCTGACACGTCTCAAATGGTTTGACAGGTTCCGGACCGCCGAGCAGGGGTGCCGCTATGGACAATGTCATCCGTCACCAACGAGCGATTCGGCGTGTTTCAGCAGGCTTTCCTCGACGCACGCAGCCGACAGTCCATCGTCAGCATCGACAAACCCACCGTGCTAGGCAAAGAAGGGCTACCCGATCCGGATGAATGCACCTTGGGATGAAGTCCTTGACGTGGCTTGCCACCCGTCGCGGGAAAACGACGATCACCCACACTGCGGGAGGATGGAGAACAATGACTCAACCCGACGGGGGACGCTGCAACCCCAAGTCCAGTGCCCAAGACTCATTGCGCGCCCGATTGTAGTCTGATGCACTGGGGAACTGCCTGCCGCTGACGCACGTATTGGCGGTCCTGTCAGACGAAGACCTCGCCGCACCCCTTGCGGTTCAGCAGGACCTGGCGCTGCGAGCCATCCGATCCCTCCTCGACGACGGGCTCATGCAAATCGGGGACATCATGGGAGCGTCAGATGAACGGATCGTGCCCTGGGATCTTCCGATCGACGCGGCGATGCAGCGCGTCTACGACCTCTTTGTCGCCCACTACGACGAGCCCGCATTGTGGGAATTCACGATCTGGCTGGGACTCACTCCCGCCGGCGAACAGCTAGCCCACCGACTCAGGAATCACGCGGCGCAGTGAAACCGCCCAGCAGCATGGCCGGCAATCAAGCCCGCACCGCCGACACGAACTGGGTACGCGGCGAGGCGTCCTCCACCCCCTGCGGGATACCGCGTCCATAACTGGCCATCAGATCCGCGGACTGCGTCACCGTCGCGTCCCACCCGTGCCGCCGCAACCATTCGCCCACGTCTTCGCGCTCCTCGTAGTACCACAGCTCGTCGGTCCGGGGCATCTCGCGCTGCGGGTCAACCTTGGCCATGATGGCGCCCAGCCGATCCACACGCTCGCGTTGCGCGGCGCGCACGTCCTCGTCCAGCCAATCCGGTCCGGGCGCCTCCACCGCAATCCGGCTGCCGGGTGCGGTGAGCGCCTGGATGCGTTCGAACAACAGCTCGTGAGCGGTCGCGGGCAGGTACGGCAACAAACCCTCCACCGACCACGCACTGGGCGCCGTTGAATCAAACCCGTTGTGCTGCAACACCGCTGGCCAGTCATCGCGCAGGTCCACGGCTACCGGAACGCGGTGGCAGGTCGGCTCGACACCACGTTCGGTCAGCGTTGACAGTTTGAAGTCCAACACCGTGCGCTGGTCAAGTTCGTAGACCGTGGTGCCGTCGGGCCACGGCGACCGCCACGCCCGCGCATCCAGACCCGCCGCCACGATCACCACCTGGCTGATTCCGGCCCGGGCCGCGTCCAGAAAAAACGTGTCGAAAAAAGCCGTCCGTGACGCCATGTAGCCGACCATCGATTGCACCTGGGCGGGCAACTGTGGTTCCGCCTCGAGCACCTCGGCCGGCAGTTGGGGCATGCCGAACCAGTTCCAAACCCCATCGCCCACCACGTCCAGGAAAACCCGCGCGAAAGGATCGCTGATCAGCGGATTTTCACTTTCGGTTTCGGCGGCGCGCGCTGCGGCCACACCCAGCGCCGTCGCACCCACACTCTCGGTGATCTCCCAGGTGTCGTTCTCGCTACGCGCCACGTTCAGTCCTCCTACTCCTCAACACATCGTGCAGACCCTACGTCAGCAGGATCCGAACGGATCGGCACGTTAAGTTGTCGTAGAACATGTAGACGGCGGCACCCGGAAGACGGATCCCAAGGATCTCGAAGGACCCCTGCATATGCGAGTTGACGGCCGCGACATCACCGTGTCCGGCAGCTTGCTGCAACCATTGACCCGGCGCACCAACGACATCATCCGGCTCGCGCTGGCCGCCGTCGCCCTCGTGGCGGTGGTCACCAGCTCCCTGATCACCCGCCCGCGCTGGGTGGCACTGGAGAAGTCGATATCCGAGATCGTGGGGGTTCTGACCCCTACCCAGTCCGATCTGGTGTACCTGGTGTACGGCATCGCGATACTAGCGCTGCCGTTCGTGATCCTGATGGGTCTCATCCTGTCCCGGCAGTGGAAGCTGCTCGGCGCGTACGGGGCTGCCGCGCTGATGGCCGTTCTTCCGCTGTCGATCAGCAGCAATCGCATCGCTGCGCCGCGATGGCACTTCGACCTCAACGACAAACTCACCACGGTGCCGGCCCAGTTCCTCGACGACCCGCGCTGGATCGCGATGCTGGCGGCGGTGCTGACCGTGTCCGGTCCCTGGCTACCGGCCCGCTGGCGGCACTGGTGGTGGGCGCTGCTACTCGCCTTCGTACCCATCCACCTCGTGGTGAGCGCGATTGTGCCGGCCCGTGCGGTCGTGGGGCTGACGGTGGGCTGGCTCGTCGGCGCATTCGTGGTCCTGGTCGTAGGCACTCCGGCGCTCGAAGTGCCGCTGGAGGGCGCGGTCCGCGCGATGGCCAGGCGCGGATTTCTGGTCTCGCGGCTGCTGGTGGTCCGACCGGGCGGGCCCGGTCCGCTGGTGTTATCGGCCGAATCGACCGATCCGGCGACCCGCGCGGCGGTTGAGTTGTACGGCCCGCATCAACGCAGCGGCGGCGCATTGCGCCAGCTGTGGTGGAAGTTGCGGTTGCGGGGTTCGGAGACCGCTCCCCTGCAAGCGTCGATGCGCCGCGCCGTCGAGCATCGCGCACTGATGGCCATCGCCATCGCTGACACCGGTGTCGCCAATACTTCGATGATCGCGATGGCCGTGCTGGACCGCGGCTGGACGATGTATTCCCACCAACCCGTTGAGGGAATGCCGCTCGACGAATGCGCGAATGAGACGCCGATCGCCGATGTGTGGAAATCTTTGCGAGCCCTCAACGACCACCAGATCTCGCACGGCGACTTGCGCTGCAACGAGATCACGGTCGCCGACGGCAAGGTGCTTTTCGGTGGGTTCGGCGCCGCGGAGTACGGCGCCACCGACGCCCAACTGCAGTCCGACATCGCCCAACTGCTGGTGACGACGTCCGCGCTGTACGACGCGGAGTCCGCCGTGGCCGCGGCGATCGAGACTTTCGGCAAAGACGCGATCCTGACCGCCTCCCGTCGGCTCACCAACTCTGCTGTACCTAAACGGATCCGGGAATCAGTGGCCAACGCCAAAGCCGTCATGGCCGGCGCACGGTCGGAGGTTCAGCGCCAAACCGGGGCGGACGAAATCGAATCGGAGACCATCACCCGGTTCAGCCGCAGCCAGTTCATTCAATTGGTGCTGATCGGCGCGCTGGTGTATGTCGCGTACCCCTTCATCAGCACCGTGCCGACGTTCTTCCACGAACTCCGGACGGCGAACTGGTGGTGGGCACTGCTGGGACTGGCGGTGTCGGCGCTGACCTATGTCGGTGCGGCCGGAGCGCTGTGGGCCTGCGCGGACGGGTTGGTTAGCTTCTGGAAGCTCTCAATCATGCAGGTAGCCAACACTTTTGCGGCCACAACTACCCCTGCCGGGGTCGGCGGCCTGGCGTTGAGTACTCGGTTTCTGCAGAAGAGCGGCTTGACCGCGTTGAGAGCCACCGCGGCGGTGGCGCTGCAGCAGTCGGTACAGGTGATCGTGCACCTGGCACTGTTGATCCTTTTCAGCGCTGTCGCCGGTACGTCGACCGACCTCGCCCATTTCGTGCCGGACGCCACCGTGCTGTACCTGATCGCCGGTGTGGCGCTGGGCATCATCGGCACGTTCTTGTTGGTTCCCAACCTGCGGCGTTGGCTCGCAACCGAGCTGCGACCCAAACTCGGCGAGGTGACCCGCGACCTCACCGATCTGGCCCGCGAGCCCAAACGTCTCGGCCTGATCGTATTAGGTGCTGCCGGAACGACTCTGGGCGCGGCTTTAGCGCTGTGGGCCAGTGTCGAAGCGTTCGGGGGTGGGACGACGTTTGTCACCGTCACCGTGGTGACGATGGTCGGTGGGACGCTGGCCTCGGCGGCGCCCACCCCGGGGGGCGTCGGTGCGGTGGAAGCCGCCCTGATCGGCGGGCTCGCCGCGTTCGGAGTGCCCGCGGCCATCGGTGTACCCTCGGTGCTGCTTTACCGGGTGCTCACCTGTTGGCTTCCGGTGTTCGTGGGCTGGCCGGTGATGCGCTGGCTCACCAAGAATGACATGGTTTGAGCGCGAATACTATTCGGCCGAGTCCGCGCCTGAGACGTCGACCACGACGATGCTGTTCCGACGGCTTGCGGCCGCGGTTGTGGTCAGATACACCGGGTAGTATCCGTCCCGCACCGACTGCGCCACCGTGATCGCGATGTCCACACTCGCGGTGCCGTCGTCAGCGAACCGCCCATCGGCTGGGGCGACCGCGATTCCCGCCCCGTAGGACGTACCGGTAACCGTGTAGCTCCCGGGTCCGTCGATCATCCGCTGCGCGTCCAGCTTGACCGTGCCCGTCGACCCGGGCGCGATCGTGACAAGCGGGCGCGCAACGTTGACTGTCACCGCCGAACTGCCCTCGCTGAACGACGGTGGCGCCGAGGATTGCCCGGTGCCCCAGTCGTCGGGTCGGGCCCGGAGCGAAAGCGCCACCTCGCCGCCGGTGTGGATCAACGATTCGGGAAGATACGTGCGGTCGCTCGGCGCACCGTCGATGCGCAGCTCTTTGATGTACTTCAGGCGGTTGATCCCAGAGGCGCCCGGCGCGGTGATCCGCATGAATTGCCCTGTCGGCAGCGCGATTACGGCACGATCGAATAGGGGTGTGTTGATGGTCAGTATCGGAGTGCCCGGGGTGCTTGGGTACAGGCCCAGCGCGGCCCACACGTACCAGCTGGACATCGCACCGAGATCGTCATTGCCCGGTGCGCCGTCGGGCGTCGGGCTGAACAGCCCGCGGACCCGGTCGACGGTGCGCTGCGTCCGCCACGGCTCACCGATGTAGTTGTACAGCCACGGCACCCCGAACCCCGGCTCGTTACCGGCCCAGAGGTACGGCTCGTTAGGGCCCACGTTGAGGCGCTTGGTGAACCTGTCCAGCCGGGCGGCGAACGCCGCGCGACCCCCGAGCGCCGTGACCAGGCCGGCGACGTTGTGCGGCACCAGCCACAGGTACTGTTCGGCGTTGCCTTCGTCGAAGCCGGGCTGGCCGAAGTCCGATCCTGAATCGAAGAACCCGGGCCCGTCGCGAAAGAGTCCGCTCGGGCCACGTGGTGAGATGTAGCCGGTCGTCGGGTTGAACAGGTTCTGCCAGTAATGCGCCCGGTACTGAAATTCGACAGCGGTCCGGTCGTGACCTAGTGCAGCGGCGAATCGGGAGATGGCGAAGTCATCGATCGACCACTCCAGCGTGATGGAGGCGCCGGGACCGAATTCGGTGAGCTGTGGGACATAGCCGACCTGCAGGTAGGCGCCGATGCCCGGCCGCTCCACGTATCCGTTGACACCGACACCGCCCTGAGTAGCACCACTGACCATGTAGCGCAGTGCCGTCTCGGTGTCAAAGTCTTTGGCCCCGAACATATAGAGGTTCACGATCAGCGGGACCACGCTATCGCCGGTCATCTGGCCGGTCGCGGCATTCGCCAGCGCCCAGCGGGGAAGCGCCCCACTCTGCTCGGCGTCAGTGACCAACGATTGGGCCATATCGCTGGCTTCCTTTGGGAAGAGCAGACCTTGTAGGGCGGCCAGGCTGCGGTAAGTGTCCCAGTCGGAAAAATTTGCGTAGTGCGTACGGCCTGGGGCGACAGTGTGGATCGCGTTGTCGAAACCGATGAAGCGGCCGTCCGCATCGTTGAAGGTGTTGGGGTGCAGCAGCGACCGGTACAGGCAGGTGTAGAAGGTCTTCACGTCGCCGGGGCTGCGGCTCGACACCGTGATGCGCGACAGCGCATCGTTCCACGCGCTCGCCGCAGCCGCGCGAACGCCGTCGAAGCTTCCCCGCTCAGCGACCAGATTCGCCCGCGCGCCGTCGATGCTCACATACGAGACAGCGGTCCGCACCTCGAGCACCGAGCCCGCCGGAAACATCACATAGCCGCCGCTGTGCGGCGAATTCGCTTGACGGGCACCGTCGTACACCGAGTAGCCGTCCCACGTGCCGTAGGAACTAAAGGGCTGATTGAATTCCATCGCGAAGTACACCGTGTAGGTGTTCTGCTTGCCGCAGAACGAGCCGCTGGTCGCCCATCCGGTGATTGTTGTGTTGTCCTCGCCGATCTGAATGGCCGCGCGCGAGTTGCCCGCCAGGGATGCACCCGAACGCACGTGCAACAGCGCCGGCTGGTTGTCCCGCGGGTAGCTGAACCGGCCCAATCCGGTGCGGGTGGTGGCGGTGAGTTCGGCTTTGACGCCGGTATGGGGGAACCGCACTGTGTAGTAGCCGGGCACACCGGACTCGGTGTTGTCGTGGGCGATTCGATCCCAGGCCCGCCACGGCCCTGAACCGACTAGCCCGGTGGTCGGCAGCATTGAGATGTCGCCGAAGGCCGGGCAGCCCACCGAGGCGTGGGTCATGCTGAATCCGGTGGCGCGCTCGTTGGCGTGGTCATAACCGGCGTAGTTGCCGACGGTGTCGGGCGAGTATTGCACCATGCCGAAAGGTACGGCGGCGCCCGGGAAGTTGTTGATCTCCCCGACGATGTCCCCACCGGTGCCGGTGCCGATGAGCGTGTCGACATGGTCGACCGGATTGGTCACTGCTGCGGGTTCGCCATCGTAAGCGGTGGGAGACAGCAGGAAAAAGGGTACAAAGAGCGCCAGCGCCGCGCCGGTGGCGACGATGGCTCTCGGGCCCCTTCGGGCCCTGCTACACCGCATAGATGTCTCTTACTGCACGCGGTGTGTTCCAGCGGCCTTTTCGTCAAACGACGCACCGTACCAATCTGCGACATCCTGACGACGATTTGCGCAATTCGGCTAGTCTCTTCTCCGACGTCACCGGCACAGATACCGGTGCCAGAACTTCTGGAGGTGCGATAGATGAAGGACCTCACGGCTGTAGTCGCTACCGTGGCACTGAGCCTGACGCTGGTTGGCTGCCATTCCGAGACCAAGACCGAAGTCAAGACGTCGACTTCGACGAGCACATCGACGTCGACGTCGACGGCCACTTCCTCGGCGACAACCAGCGCAACGTCGGGGGCGCAAGCCAACAAGACCATCGCCGACTACATCCGGGAAGCAAACATCAAAGAGGTGCCGGTACGCCACGGTGACCCCGGCTCCCCGACCATCAACCTGCCGGTGCCCAACGGCTGGCACTCGGTTCCCGAAGGCGAAGGCGCCCCCTACGGCGGCATCGTCTTCGACGCGCCGGCCGACCCCAATGACGCACCCACGATCGTGGCGATCGTTTCCAAGCTCGAAGGTAACGCCGACCCGAAGAAAATCCTCCAGTACGCTCCCGGCGAGTTGAAGAATTTGCCCGACTTCGAGGGCGGCAGCGCGAACGGAAAAGAATCCACCCTCGGCGGCTTCCCGGCGTGGCAGTTTGGTGGGTCCTACACCAAGAACGGCAAGAAGCGCACGGTTGCCCAGAAGACCGTGGTGATCACCGGCCCGAATGGTCTTTTCGTGCTTCAGCTTGACGCCGACGCGCTCGATGCGGAAACCGGTCCGCTGATGGACGCCACCGCGGTCATCGACGAGCAGACCACGATTACCCCCTGAGTTAGGTCGAGAACGCAGGGCGCCGCGGAGCCCACCCGCTCCGCGGCGCTGCGTTTGTAGGCACGCGCTCTGCCTGGTTCCCTGGAGCGGGCCGCGATTGTCTACGGTGAAACGTATGACAGAACAGTCGCATGCAATTGACGTCGGGCATCCACCATCAGCATTGCTCAAAGCCGTTAACCCCGCCCTGAGCTTCCTGTTGGGAACCCCGCTCGGGGGTTCGCTGCGAACGCAGTTCATGGTGCTGAATTTCACCGGACGCAAATCGGGCAGGCAGTTCAAACTCCCGGTGAGCGCGCACGTCATCGACGGCGACCTCTACGCGCTGGCCAGTGCGGCCTGGAAGTACAACTTCCGCGGCGGCGCGCCCGCTCAGGTGGTCTACCAGGGCAAAACCACCACCATGCGTGGCGAACTCGTGGAGGACCGCACCGTCACCCGCGATCTTTACTTGCGCAGCGCCCAGTCCTATGGGGTCAAGCGCGCACAGCGTCAGATGGGACTGAAGTTCCGCGACAACCGGATTCCGACGAGCGACGAGTTCGGCGAGGCGATCGAACGGCTCAAGCTGGCCGCCATTAAGTTCGCCCCGGCCGCCTGAGCAGTCACTTTTGCCCCTGCCGAAATTCCACGCGCGCCGGGTGCTGGCTTACCTGCTGTGCGCCGTCCTGGCCGCGGGTGTGCCTGTCGGATGCTCCCAACGATCGCCAAGTCGGATCTCATATGCAGGCGCACCCTGCCCGCAACCCAACTTCCCGGGAGTGCCGCAGGCCGACCTGGGTTCGAACTACAGCTGCGGCTATCTCACCGTGCCCGAGAACCGCGACGATCCCAACAGCCGCACGATCCGGATACTCGTCGCGCGGGTGAAAGCCGCCGGCAAGGCACCCAAGCCCGACCCCATCGTGTTCCTGGCCGGCGGTCCCGGCGGCGCCGGAACGCTAAGCGCGCCGAGCGTGGTGGCCGCCGGGATGAACGCCGACCGCGATGTGATCTTCGTCAACCAGCGCGGGACGCTGCACAGCGACCCGCACCTGAGTTGTCCGGAAATGGATGACTTTGCAACTCGCGCAGTGCAATTGGTGTTCCAGGCGCCCACCACCGGGGACCTCGACGCCGCCGCGGTCGCCGCCTGCCGCACCCGGCTGTCGTCGTCCGGCACCGATTTCGCGGCCTACAGCACCCGCGAGAACGCCGCCGATATCTCTGACCTGAGAGAGCGATTGGGCATCGAACAATGGAACGTGTACGGCGTCTCCTACGGCACCGATTTGGCGCAGCAACTCCTGCGCAACCACCCCAAAGGCATCCGATCGATGATCTTGGATTCGGTGGTGCCACCACAGGTGAACATCGTCGAGCACTGGTGGGAAGCGCCCGCTAGCGGCCTGGCCGCGATCTTCGTCGCGTGCGCCGACCAACCGGCTTGCGCTGCCGCATACCCGGACTTGGCAACGGTTTTCCTCGACACCGTGAACAGGTTGAGCCAGAGCCCGATGGAGGTCACCACGTCGGCCCCGACGGGCGGGACGACACGCGTCACCATCGACGGGTCCAAGGTGGCGCCTCTGGTGCTGCAGTGGAGCGCCGACCCCACCAAAGCCGTCGACATTCCCCGGATGATCTACAACCTCGCCCGCGGTGACGGCGCCCTGGCCGGCGCCGGGATCGCTGCCAGTGCCCCGTCCGTATCCGAGCGTGGCCTGCTGGGTGCCGGGTTGGCGCTGGGCGCGTACTGCCAAGAGATGGCCGCCTGGACCGACCCGGATCAGGCCCTGTCCCAGGCG
>JALHRH010000226.1 GCA_022841565.1 Mycobacterium sp.
GCTTCGACCTCGACCTCGGTCACGGGTTGTCGAGGGTCTGACCGGCGAGATCTTCGAGTTCCTCGGTCAGGCGCGCGTCGGCCGAGCGTTCGGCGAGCTCGTTCCGCAAATGCTCCCCGGACAGCCAGCGCACGCGGCGCCGATGCGGCACGATGTCGGCAACCGGCTCCCCGTGAACTGTGAGCGTCACCTGCTCGCCAGCCTTCACGGCTTCGATCACCTGGCTTGTGCGATTGCGCAGGTCTCGGACGCCGACCTCCATGTGCGACACCGTAGCACAAAGTCTGCACGCGGCTCTCCGATTTCCCCGCAAGCGGGCGAGAGCACCTGCAGGTTCGCAACGCTCAGGTTCGGAGGCTGCGTTTGCGTCATCAACGCAGAGCTGGTCAGCGTTAATTGTCCGCCTCACCTGATCGGTGGTACTGGTCGTAGAAGATGCCGAGACGGTCGATCCGCCACAGCTGGCCGTACACGATGAGGGTCGCGCCGCTCAGGGTTGGCCAAACCGCGAGCGCGACCAGCCCCCAGACCAACAAGACCGTGCCCGTGATGGCGCCGACCACCCAAATCCGTTGGGCCACCACGAAGCCGGCGGGCATCCGCGATCGATTCTGCAACCACAGGCGTTCGCCGTAGATGCCCTTGGATGACCAAGCGGTCGGCACTTCGACGGGACGGAAAGCGTGCGGGTTCCACCACAGCCACAGAATGGTAAGCGCCAGCGGCGCCACGGCCCACCAACCGATCCACGTGCGGCTCCAGATGCACAGGATCAGCAGCGGAATCGCGCCGAACCGGGTCCAGACGCTCCATGGGTTGGCATGGCGTTTCCACGCCCGATCACTCATGCCGGCGATTCGCGTGTACTTGTCCAAACCGCTCATCGGAGCACCCCTTTCGCCGGCGTCCTGGCCGTGGCCTCGATCATGTGTTCTTGGCGCAAGCCAAACCGATCTAAGCCTCTTCGCTTGTGTCGGCACCCACTACGGCTGCGCTGGCAGCCCGTCGGCGCGCAAACCTTCTGTTATTGGACCATTTAGTCTAATATGTCGGGTATGCCCCGTCCAGAGCGCCATTCTGCGGATGGTCTGCTGGATGTGGCGCGAGAGCTGGTGCTGCGCAATGGAGTGCGGGCTGTGACGGTGGATCGCATCGTGAACGCCAGTGGTGCGCCCAAAGGCTCGATATATCATCGGTTTTCGACCGTTGACGATCTGCTGGCGGCAATGTGGTTGCGGGCGGTGCGGCGCTCTCAGTCCCAGTTCCTCGGCGCCCTCGACGACGTTGATCGGGATCCGTTCGAGGTCGCAGTGGCGGCTGGTCTGGCGATCTGCGAATTCGCGCGGTGTGAACATGCCGACGCGCGGTTGCTGGCCGCGGTGCGTCGCGAGGACCTGGTGGCCAGGACGGCGAATGCGGATCTCCTTGCCGAATTGGCGGCGATCAACACGCCGTTGGTTGTCGGCCTGGCTGGGCTGGCACGGCGGTTGTTCGGCAGCGCGACAAAGCAAACCGTCGAGTGGACGACCTGTGCGGTAGTGGACCTGCCGCAGGGCGCGATCCGGCGCCATCTTGTGGGCGGGACGCCGATTCCCGACTCGGCCTTGGCGCAGCTGCGGGCCGCGATCCCCGCTGCGCTGCGCGCAAGCGGTGCGCGTGAATTGATCGAGGAGGTTCGAGACGATGACCGAAGCCATTGACGTGGTGCGGCGTTTGTTCGATGCTGTGCAGCGCCGCGACACGGACGCCGTGTTGGCCTGCTATGCACCGGATGTCGAGATTCATGAGGCCGCAGTGCTGCCTTACGGCGGCACCTACCGTGGGCACGAGGGTGCGCTCGCTCACGGCCACGGGTTTTTGGCGGCCTGGAGCGCCTTTCAGGGACCGGCGGAGATCCGGTTGGACCCGCTGTTCTGGGAGGACGGGGAGGGTTCAGTGTGTGTCTTGTTCCGGCACCGAGCGTTCGACCCGGTGCGTGACATCCGCCTTGACGAGCCTGAGGTGAGCATCTATCAGGTCCGCGACGGACATGTGGTGCGGTCGCAGATGTTTCACGCCGACTCCGCTCGTGTCGCCGCGTTCCTCGAGAGTGTGCAGCCCGCCGGGGGCCGGGTGCCCGAGCAGGGGCGTTGACGATGTGGCCGGCACCCCCCCCGACGCTGAATGGCCGGCGATGGGGCGCATTGTGCGGCATCGCGCTGGCGCTCTCCTGGTCACCGATTGCGCTGGTGCTGCTGCGGTTTCCCGACCTGGGCTCGCCGCTGCGCGTGGAGTCTTTCTGGCACACCCATGGTTCGCTGATGCAGGCCGTCATCTTCTCGGTCAGCGTCGGGTTCCTGTTCCTGATGGGATTCGTCGGCGCGCTGGTCGAGCATCTTCTCGACAAGCGGGCCAGCCCAATGCTGATCTGGACAGCGTTCGGCAGCGTGGTGATGTTCATGACCGCGCTGAATGTCGCGGTAGGTATGGATATTGCGGCTGGGTTACTGCGCTCGACGACTGACGACGGCACTTATGTGCTGCATACGGCGGGCTTCTTGCTGGCTGCGCCTGCGGCCCCGGCCGGTTTGGCGTTCTTCGCCGCGATCGCGGTGATCACGTTCGCCGAGAAAGCGTTTCCGCGCGCACTCGGGTGGCTCGCAGTACTCGGTGTAATCACCAACGCGGGGGCCATCTTCGGCATCTTCGCGTTGACTGGGCCGCTGAATTCGGGCAACGGCTTGGTCGGTGGTATCGCTGCGCCATTGGGTGCGTACGTGCTGTGGATTGTCGCGGTCAGCGGATGGTGGCTGCGCTCACCGAATGCTCATTCTCCGCAACGGTCGGCGGCCGAGCTGCTGCGGTCGTAGAAGCATTTGGTTGCAATGTATTTCACACTTAGAGTTGTTCAACATGAAGATGTGACTGGTTGCGATCCACTATCGCTCTCACGAGCGCGCCACCAAGTACACCCGGGTGCTGCGCGCCGTTCTAGTGATCCGGTTGACGCCTAGCAGCCTGGCAGCGAACCGCTGGTGGACTCTCACCCGTGCCGCGGCGGTGTCCACCGGGACTGGGAATCGCAAGAGGCGATGGACGCGTTATTCGCGCCAGCGCGGGCGTTGGTGTCGACTTCGCCTACGACGCACGGAATCGCGACCCCGCGACATCTTCCGACTCGAATCCGAGTTCAGATCCACTGAGTGGCAACGGCCACGCAGACCGCCAGAATGACGACGTTGATACCGACGTTGCGCCACTCCTTTGGCTGTCTCTGCGTGACGGCGAGCCTGGAATGCATGGCCATCGCTCCGATCATCACAACTGCCAATCCAGCTGCAGCCCAACCGACAAGGGGTTCAGCGACACCGACGAGCGGCGGTGCGATCAAACCGACCACGGCGAGCAGTTCGCAGCCCGCCGTCAGTCGCACCACCGGCAATGGGAACGCCGCGGCGCCCGTTTGACCGGTCGCCAACATTCGTTCGCGCGACATCGTCAGTTTGGCGATCCCGGATGCGAGAAAGATCATCGCCAAGCCAATCTGGGCTGCCCACAACGCTATCTGCATGCTTATCCCCTTCGTCGAAGCGCAAACGCTGGGCAGCGCCCGACGTTCGAGCGCCGCTGATGGCTAGACGGAGCAGCATGGGGAACTGTGACGCGGTATGACTCACATCACAGCACACCGTTGCCATCCGCACCGGTCGGCGTCAACAGGTGGCCCGTTCGGTGCGCTATGTGCAACCTGCCCGCTGCGCGCCGAATGCGCCAAAGCCCGCAGCGGGCGGGTGGTCATCATCCATGCCCACGAAGCCGCCCTGCAGCATGCCAAGACCCGCCGACCCAACCCGGACTGGTAAGCCGACTACCGCACGTATCGACCGGTCGTGGAACGCAAAAATCAGCCACTTCACCCGCCGCCCCTGGGGCGGGCGCAAAGCCCGCTGCCGCGGCCAACAACGCATCCTGACCGACGTCCTCGCCCGAGCCGGCGCGATCAGCCTGGCCACCCTGGGCCTACACCCACACCCCAGAGGCTGGGCCATCGCCTGACCCACACCCACCAGCCCGACCAGCCGCCGGGCCACATCCGACAGCAAACCTCATCGCCGCGGCAATCGTGATACACGCCGAATGGCCGCCCGTCGAGGAGGCCACTTGATCAGCGCCCTCCCAGAGAGGGCGGGCTCAGATCAGCCAAACCGCGCTGTCCGGCCGCAACCGCGCGCCAGCCAACGGCGCGCTATCGAGGATGACGTCTCCGCGCGGCAGCGACACTGGACGGTCGCCGGCGTTGAGAACACACGTCAGGCCGCCGCGTCGGCGGAACCCCACGGAGCCGTCTGGCGTGGTCAGCCACTTCAGCTCGCCATCGAATTCAGCTCGGGCCCTGCGTAATTCGAGCGCCGTCCGAAAGAATGACAACGTCGAGCCGGGGTCGGCGCGCTGCTTTTCCACCGTCAGCGCCGCCCAGTCCGCCGGCATCGGCAACCAGGTGTCGGCATTGCGGGAGAAGCCGAATGGGGGAGCCTCGCCCGACCAGGGCAGCGGCACCCGGCACCGATCGCGTCCCCGCTCGGTGTGTCCCGAGCGTTCCCACGTCGGGTCTTGCAGCACCTCGTCGGGTAGCTCCACATCGGGCAGACCCAGCTCTTGGCCGTTGTAGAGGAACACCGCGCCGGGCAGGGCGAGCATCAGCATCAGCATGGCCTTGGCCCGCTGCAGCCCAATCTCGCCGCCGCCGTAGCGGGTGACCTCACGGCCCACATCGTGGTTGGCCAGCGTCCAGGTCGGGGTGGCGTTCTCCAACGCCGCGGCCTCTAGTGAGTTCTGCACGGCCTCGCGGATCTTTGCGGCGTCGAAATCGGTGCGGGTGAGCCGGAAGTTGAAGCCGAGGTGCAGTTCGTCGGATCGTACGTATTCGGCCCACTGCGCATTGTCGTGGACCCACACTTCGCCGACCGTGACCGCGGTGGGGTAGTCGTCCATGACGGCACGGATATCGCGGTGGATCGCGTGCACGTGCGGCCTGTTGAAGCGCGGGTCGTCATCGCGGTGGCGCAGTATCTCGACGCTGAGCTGCGGTGCGTCCGGCAGACCCGGCGGCTTGGCCATGCCGTGCGCCACGTCGATGCGGAACCCGTCCACGCCGCGTTCCAGCCAGAACCGCAGCGTTTGCTCGAAGTCCGCGAAGATTTCTGGGTTGTCCCAATTGAGGTCGGGCTGCTCGGTGTCGAACAGATGCAAATACCACTGACCAGGTTTGCCGTCCGGCTCGATCACCCGGGTCCAGGCCGGACCGCCGAACACCGACTCCCAGTTGTTGGGTGGCAGCAGTCCATCGGGCCCCCGGCCGTCGCGAAAGAAGTAGCGGTCGCGCTCAGCGCTGCCCGGGCCGGCGGCCAACGCGTCCTGAAACCACGGATGCTGTGCGCTGGAGTGGTTGGGGACCACGTCCATGGTGACTTTGATGCCTCGCGCGTGCGCCGCAGTGATCAGCCGCTCGAAGGCGGCGGTGCCCCCGAACAGCGGGTCGATGTCCCGCGGGTCGGCGACGTCGTAGCCGTGATCGGCCATCGGCGAGACAGTGACCGGGTTGAGCCAAATCCCGTCCACGCCAAGTTGTTCAAGATAATCCAACCGGTCGGCCAGGCCGTCGAGGTCGCCGACGCCGTCGCCGTCGCTGTCGGCGAACGAGCGCGGGTACACCTGGTAGAACACCGCGGACTGCCACCACGGTTCCGGTCGACGAGCGCTTGCGCGAGGAGAGCCGGGGCCCATCCGATCCGGTTCCGGTCGACGAGCGCTTGCGCGAGGAGAGCCGGGGCCCATCCGATCCGGTTCCGGTCGACGAGCGCTTGCGCGAGGAGAGCCGGGGCCGATCCGATCCGGTTCGGCCATCAGACGGCCGAGTTGACGAGGGAGTGGGCGGCCATTTCCAGGTACTGAAGCAGCTGGCGACGATGGTCGTCGTCCAACGTTTGGGAGTCGACGGAGGCGACCGCGGTGTGCATGCATCGCAACCAAGCGTCGCGCTCGATGGGGGTGATCCGGAAGGGCATGTGCCGCATCCGCAGCCGAGGGTGGCCGCGGCGATCCGAGTAGGTCCGGGGGCCGCCCCAGTACTGCTCGAGGAACATCCGCAGCCGTTCCTCGGCACCGCTGAGATCCTCCTCGGGATACAAAGGACGCAGGATCTCGTCCTCGGCGACCTGCTCGTAGAAGCGGGCCACGATCGCCTCGAAGGTCTCGGCGCCGCCAACGGCGTCATAGAAAGATTCAGGTGTTTGATCCATCGTGCTCCATTGTGGTCCACCCGCCGGCCGGGCCGCGATTGCTCCGTGTGTTCACCGGATCGACACGGCGCGGCTGCGGCAATCGGCGTGCGATTCGCAGCAAATCATGGTGGACTGTCGGCGGAGGATTTATGGCGCAGCGCAACAAACGCCGCAGCCACCGAAGTACCGGTGGCGCGGCAAGCGGAACCGGCCCTGCGACCGCGTCGTGTCTGCACAGCGTTGACACTCATCCCCCTACCCGGTCGGAGACCGCGTCAATCTTCAGCCGCAGAAGGGTGCTGCTGCTGAACTCCACCTACGAGCCGCTAACGGCGTTGCCGATGCGCCGCGCCATCGTCATGGTGATCTGCGGCAAGGCCGACGTGGTCCACGACGATCCCGCCGGGACGGTCATCCACTCCGCAACCCGGTCGATCGCGGTGCCATCGGTGATCCAACTCCGGTCGTACGTCCGGGTGCCCTACCGGGCCCGGGTTCCGATGACCCGGGCCGCACTCATGCACCGCGATCGTTTCTGCTGCGCCTATTGCGGGGCCAAGGCTGACACCGTCGACCATGTCCTGCCGCGCAGCCGCGGCGGTAACCACTCGTGGGAGAACTGCGTCGCGTGCTGCTCGACATGCAACCACCGCAAAGGCGACAAGCTGCTCAGCGAGCTCGGCTGGGCGCTGCGCCGGACACCGCAGCCGCCGACGGGAGCCCACTGGCGGCTGCTGTCAACGGTCAAGGAACTCGACCCCTCCTGGGCGCGATACCTCGGAGAGGGCGCGGCCTGAAATAGTTGGGTCCTAGCTGCGCCAGCCGAACCTCCGGTGGGATACGGTTTGCGTCGTGAGCATGATGGAGATTCACCTCTTCTTTGTCGGCATCCCGGTGGGGTTGGCGCTCGTCCTCGGGTTGTTGTTCCTGACCCGCAAGGGGCCGCACCCCGCGACCTATGACCTGTCCCAGAAGTGGACCCACGGGCCTATCTTGTGGGCTGCCACCGATGAGGCCGTCGGCGGTCACCATGGCGGGCACGGTTCGGAGTTCACGGTTGGAGGTGGCGCAAGTGGTACATGGTGAAGTCGCGACGGTCGACGCCGCTGACCTTCCCCGGGGTTGGGTTCTCACGACCAGTGGACGGGTCTCGGGCGTCACTGAGCCCGGTGAACTCTCGGTGCACTACCCGTTCCCGATCAACGACCTCGTCGCGGTGGACGATGCGCTGAAGTACGCATCCCGGGCGTCCAAGGCGCGGTTCGCCGTCTACCTAGGTGATCTGGGCAGCGACACCGCGGCGCGGGCCCGCGAGATTCTGGCCAAGGTGCCGACGCCGAACAACGCGGTGCTGCTCGCGGTGTCGCCTGACCAGAGTGCCATCGAGGTGGTGTACGGCTCGGAGGTGCGGGGTCGCGGCGCCGAATCGGCCGCACCGCTCGGTGTCGCCGCCGCCTCGTCCGCCTTCGAGCAGGGCAACCTGATCGACGGGCTGGTCAGTGCGATCCGGGTGCTCAGCGCGGGGATCTCGCCGGCGTAACCGCTCGGTGTCGCCGAGCCCGTGCGCTGCGTGAATCCGTACGAGCGGGCGCTGCGGCGGGCGGATCTGCTGACCGGCCCTGTGACGGGACACCTGAGCTGGTGGCTCGACAACGCCGCGCGCCGGTCTGTCGAGCCGGGCGTCGTGGTCGAAGTCGCGGGCACGGGCCTCGCCGGCTCCCTGGATCTGCTGCAGGAGTGCGACGAGATCACCGATCGACTCGGCAAGTCGTTCTTTCTCCTTCCGCCCAGCGCCGGCGGGGCTGATGCGCGGATGGCGGTGCTGCTGGCCTATATCCTCAACGCCGGCACCGACTACGGCACGACGGCCGAAAGCGACTTTCCGGAAACTCCCTACTCCGCCACCGAGGTGATGCGGATCATGGACCGTCAACGCGCCAACAGCTGGAGCTACGACCGCGACGTCGCATTCGTCCACCGCAATGGTGGCCGATTGGTCGCGACTCCGCACGGCATCCTGATGGGAATGGGCGGCAACTGGATTCAGCGCCTGTTCAGCCAGCGCGGCGGAACCACGTGGGGCGACATCTTCATGGTGAACACCGGCCGGGTCGACGATCCCGCCCGACTGCTACGAGACATCATCGGGTCGCGCGGGACGCTTGATCTGGACCGGCTGCTGCACCACGAGGAGCGGCACTCCGCGCAGTGGGCCGCGCTGGGCTATGCCGGCATGCTGCGGGCCTACAGCTGGGAGCTGTTGCGCGAGCTGATATTTCGCAAGACCAACCGGCTCGAGCTCGCGGCCGGCCTGCGCGACGGTGGCTACTGCTGACCGTCGAACGTGCGGGCGCGCAGCGACCGCTTCACCGCGGCCTGCCCCTCCAGGACGAGCCGACGCAACGACGGCGGCACGTCGGGGTCCGCCAGGAACGAGTCGGCGGCCGCGATGGCCTCTTCGGTGATGTCCCAGTAGGGGTACAAGCCGATCACCACCGACTGAGCGACTTCACTGGACCGTCGCTCCCACACCCCCGGGATGGCCTGAAAGTACCGCTCCGTGAACGACTTGAGCAGCTCGCCCTGCCCCGGCGCGCCGATGCCGGCGATGATGGCCCGCCCCATCGCATTGGCCAGCGTGTCGTCCTCGACCACCGCCGTGAAGGCGTTCTCCTTGACCTCCCGTTGCGGCCGCGCCGCCGACGCTTGCGCGGCGTGCCGCTTGCCGGCGGCCGTACGGTCCCGTTGCGCCTCGGCATCGATCCGAGGCGACTCCGGCCCCTCGGCGTCGATCGCGCCGGCGGTCGCCAGCGCGATCACCACCCGCCAGCGCAGGTCGGTGTCGACGTCCAGGCCCGCCAATCCCTGCGCGGCGGGATCGCCGTCGAGCAGCGCCGCCAACACCTCCACATGCCGCGGCGACAACACCGAGGTGCACAACGCGTTGACGAAGGCCAGCTGGTGGTCAGAACCCGGCTCGGCACCGCGCGCCAACTCCAGCAACCGGTCGGCGAACTGCGGCCAGCCATGTTCGCGCGCCCAGCCCGGCTCCGCATAGGACCCCACCGCGGTCTGTGCCTGCAACAGCAGCCGCTGCAACACCGTGACCTCGGTTTCGGCCTGGATGCCGCCGGCCACCAGCGACACGAAGTCGCGGGCGCGCAGTTCGGCCTCGCGTGTCATCTCCCAGGCTGCCGACCAGGCCAGCGAGCGTGGCAGCGGCTCGGCGATATCGGCGATACGGTCCAGTGCGG
>JALHRH010000227.1 GCA_022841565.1 Mycobacterium sp.
GACCGATACCGAATTGGCGGCATTGGTAGGAAGTTCAGCGCGTCGGGCGATCGACGAGATCGACCCCCGCGCGGGCGCGATGCTGCGGGCGGTGTGGTTCGACGGCACCGCCGACCGCCAGATGCTGCTGCTGACCATCCACCACTTGGTGGTCGACGTGGTGTCCTGGCACATCCTGCTCAGCGATATCTCCGAAGGGTGGCGGTCGATGCGCGCGGGCGCCGCCCCGAAGTCGCTGCCGGAGTTCACATCCTATCGACGGTGGTCGGAGTTGATGTGGGACAGGGCGGGGGCGCCCGAGGTCCTTGCTCAGCGCGAGTACTGGAGGGCGCAGCTGCGCGACGCTGATCCCGCGCTTGGTCTGCGGCACCCGGACCCTACCCGTGACACCTGGTCCACCCTGCGCGTCGCCAATTCGGTGACGCCGGTTGATGTCAGCGAGCGGCTGCTGACAACGCTGACCCGCAATGACCGGATGCGCGAAATTCTCTTGTGCGCTGTGGCTATCGTGTTCGCGAGCTGGCGACGGATGCGGGCACAGGACCCGTCCTCGGGAGCGTTGATCGCACTGGACGGTCATGGTCGCGCCGACGACCTCCTGGACACCGACACGACAAACACCGTCGGCTGGTTCACCGTCGCGTTCCCGGTGCGACTCGGGGTGGGTGCGGCCGCAATCGATATCGAGCAGCTAGAGGCGACTCCCGACGTGGCCCGAACGCTGCTTGACTCGGTGATCGCCCATCTTGACGCGGTGCCCTATGACGGCCTGGATTACGGTTTGCTTCGTTACGTCGACTGCGTCCCGGAGTTGCAGAATGCGGTCGAACCGCAAGTGTTGTTCAACTACCTGGGCCGCTTCGACCTCGCAATGGTCACCGACGAACCGTGGACGCTGCTCGACGGACCCGAAATCGATTCTTTGCCAGTGGATCCCGAACCCGATTTGCCGCTGCGGTTTGCGCTGAACATGAGTCTGTTGGTACGCGGCACCGCGGCCGGTCAGCAACTCGTCAACACCTTGCTGTGGAGTGATGCTCTGTTCACCCCTACTGACATCGACCATCTGACCCAGCTGTGGCAGCGCACCCTGGCCGCGCTTGCCGCCGGGCTGGACGCCAAGGCTTGACACGGGAAAGGATCACCAACGGTGCTCGGCGACGACTGGATCAGCAGCGAGGAGATCAGGGCAATGATCGCGGCCCAACTCGGGTGCCCTGCCGAGGACATCTCAGACCATGACGATCTCATTCAGTGGGGGCTGAACTCGATCCGCATGATGGCGATGGCCGGCGGTTGGCGAAAGCGCGGTGCCGCCGTCACTTTCGCCGAGTTGGCGGCCAACCCGACGATCGACTCGTGGCATGGCCTGCTCAACGCGGCGGTCATGGCGCCCGCACCGGTCCCGGTCGAGCCGGTGCTCGATGAAGATGCGCCGTTCCCTTTGGCCCCCATGCAGCATGCGTACTGGATCGGCCGATCCGACGAGCAGGAACTGGGCGGGGTGGCAGCCCACCTTTACGTCGAATTCGACGGCGGGGAGATCGATCCGGACCGGCTGGAGCGAGCGGTAGCCGATCTCGTCGCGGCGCATCCGATGCTTCGGACCCGATTCCTGCCGGACGGAACTCAGCAGACGATGCCACGGCCGGGCCGCCCGGTGTTCAACGTGGTGGACTTGCGTGGGCAAGACGCGCTGACCGCCGATTCCGCATTGGCCGACGTGCGGGACCGAAAAACACATCAGCGGTTGGCGATCGAGGACGGCCAGGTCATTGACGTCACCTTGACCCGCTACGGCGAAGACCGGTGCCGGTTGCACCTGGACGTCGACATGCTGGCCGGTGACGCAATGAGTTATCGCGTCCTGGTCACCGATCTGGCCGAGCTGTATCGCGGGGCCACGCCGATCGTTCCCCGTTACAGCTACCGGCGTTACCGCGTTGAGGGCCAACGGAAACAAGACGGTGACGCGACCCGGGAGCGGGACCGGCAGTGGTGGCAGCGGCGGTTGCCCGAGATGGCCGGAGCACCTGCACTTCCCACCGCGCTGACAGGTGAGCGAGGCGCGCCGCAGCGCACGGTCCGGTATGACCACTGGCTGGCGCCGGAAGCCAAGAGCAGGCTGGTATCCGGTGCCCACGCCCGCGGCTTCACCCCGGCGGTGGCGTTGGCCGCGGTGTTCGCCGACACCATCGGCGGCTGGTCGGCCCAGGACCGGTTCCTGCTTAATGTTCCGCTGTTTCACCGCGAATCCGTGCACCCCGACATCGATCGGGTGGTCGGGGATTTCACGTCGTCGATCATGCTCGAGGTCGATGTCAGCGAGAACATGTCGGTAGCCGACCGGGCTCGGGCAATGCAGCGCAGTATGTACGAAAGCGGTTCGCACGCGTCCTATTCCGGACTGGAAGTGCTGCGCGATCTGGGTAGGCAACGGGGAGAACCGGTGTTGGCGCCGGTCGTGTTCACCAGTGCGCTCGATCTCGGCGAGTTGTTCGCCGACGAGGTCATCGAGGCGTTCGGTGAACCGGTGTGGATCATCTCGCAAGGGCCGCAGGTGTTGCTCGACGTCCAGCTCACCGAACTGCGCGGCGGATTGCTGATCAATTGGGACGTCCGGGAATCCGCATTCCCGCCCGACATGGTGGCGGCGATGTTCACCAGGTTCACCGAGACGGTCCGGCGGTTGGGCGACGGTGACGTGGGCTGGGATGCCGAGGGCACGGTGCGGCTACCGTCCGCTCAGGCAGAGGTACGGGCCAGTGTCAACGCAACTGACGGCCCGGTCACCGGGCGGTGTCTGCACCAAGGCTTTTTCGAGCACGCCCGCACCCACCCGGATGATCCGGCGGTGGTATGGGGGCTTGGCGAGGCGGCCGGCGCCTGGAGCTATGGGGAGCTCTCGGCGTGCTCGCTCGCGGTTGCCGGTGCGCTGCGCGCGTGCGGGGTGCGACCTGGCGACGCCGTCGCGGTCCAGTTGCCCAAGGGAAGAGATCAGATCCTGGCCGTGCTCGGCGTGCTCGCAGCCGGTGCGACGTATGTGCCGATCAGCGTCGAGCAACCGGATGCGCGGCGCGCCAGGATCCTGCAGACCGCCGACGTCGTAGCGGCGCTGACCGTCGCGGGTGCCGAAATCGGCTCCGGCATCCCGTGTGTCGGCCTTGACGCCGCACGAATCC
Organism: Mycobacterium sp.; assembly: GCA_022841565.1. GTDB lineage: Bacteria > Actinomycetota > Actinomycetes > Mycobacteriales > Mycobacteriaceae > Mycobacterium. Next base: position 3,183 of record JALHRH010000227.1, read on the forward strand.
ATCGAGAGCCGTTGCCGGAAAGCGCCTTTCCGGACACCGACACGATCGCCTACGTGCTGTTCACGTCGGGATCGACGGGTCTACCCAAAGGTGTCGAGGTCCCGCACAGCGCCGCGATGAACACCATCGATGCCGTGAACGAGTGGTTCGAAGTCGGCAACGCCGATCGAGCGCTGGCGGTTTCCGCCCTGGAGTTCGATCTGTCCGTTTACGACATCTTCGGCATGTTCGCGGCCGGCGGTTCGGTCGCCGTCGTCGACTCCGGGCAGCCAGGCCCCCCGGACGTGTGGGTGGATACGATTCGGCGACACCACGTTTCGATCCTCAACTGTGTTCCTGGCATCCTCGACATGATCCTGGAATCCGGCGGAGGCGGCCTCGGTGACTCGTTGCGGGCGGTACTGCTGGGGGGTGACTGGGTAGGGACAGGATTGGTTCGCAGACTGCGGAAGTTGGCACCTGGCTGCCGGTTTGCCGGCCTCGGCGGAGCGACGGAGACAGCAATTCACAGCACCGTCTGCGAAGTGGTGGGCGAACCGCCGGCGCACTGGACCACGGTCCCGTTCGGCGTTCCGTTGCGCAACGTCCGGTGTCGAGTGGTTTCGCCGTCCGGACGTGACTGCCTGGACTGGGTGCCTGGTGAACTGTGGGTGGGCGGCGCGAATGTGGCGGCGGGATATCGCCACGATCCCGAGCGCACGGCGCGATGCTTCGTCGAGCACGACGGGATCCGGTGGTACAAGACCGGCGATATGGCCAGATACTGGCCGGACGGCACCCTCGAGTTCCTCGGCCGCGCCGATCATCAGGTGCAGATCCGCGGCTACCGCGTCGAACTCGGTGAAGTGGAGAACGCACTTCGTAGCGTCCCCGGAGTTCACCACGCCGTCGCGACCGTCGTCGGCGCCGGCGCGCCCATGCTGGTTGCGGCCATCGCCGGTGACCCGGTAGGCGACGTCAGCAAAGCGGTCGCAGACCTGCTACCCAGTTACATGATTCCGGCCCGCATCGAGTTGCTCGAGCAGATTCCATTGACCCCCAACGGCAAGCTCGACCGCCGCGCTGTGGTGGCGCTTCTGCAACCACAACCCGCAGACCGCGATACCGCTCCGCGTAACGATCTCGAAGCCGCGCTGACCGACATCGTTGCCGAGGTGCTCGGCCCCGGCGGTCCGGAATCGGTTGGCGTGCATGATGATTTTTTCGCACTCGGGGGTGATTCGGTACTGGCCACCGCCGTCGTCGCGCGGGTACGTGAGTGGCTGGACGTCGATCACGCGGTCGTTGCCGATTTATTCGCCACCCGATCAGTCGCAGGCTTCGCCGCACGGCTGCACGACCGGGAGGCCGCGCGTGGCATGCCGCAACGGCTGGCGATCATCGCGCGTCACTACCTCGAGGTCGCGGCGTTGACCGACGAGGAAGTACTGGCGGAGGGCTGAGGAACGCGCGAGCCGACGATGATGCTGCCGACGCTACACTCCTGACGTTCATCCACTCCGGTAGCCGCGATGAACGCGGCGGTGTCCGAAAACCCCTGTGCGCACGCGCCGAGACCCATTGCGGTCGCCGCCAGGTAGATCGTCTGCGTCAGGACGCCGACGTTCTTGAGGATGGTGGCGTAGGCGATCTGCTCGTAGGTCCACATCATGCGACCGCCGCGCGCCGCGATGACGAGGAGCACCTGCGGCTCGGCGCCCCCGGACAAGGTTGCCGACGCCGGCCTGAGCAGCTGGGACGTTGCCGACGAATCGGCAGCGGCGACCGGACACAGTGCGTGTTCGAACGAGTCATAGTGATACACGCCGGGTTCGACGCCGGCGACCCTGCGCACCACCGGATAAACCTCGAGTTCATAGATGCCCCCGCCGGAGGGATAGGGCCGGGACAGCAATTCCTCGCCTGCATCGACGGCCTGTGTGCTGCGGGTGCGCACGGTGCGGTACAGCAGCTCGCCCAGTTGCTCGGCGGTGATGGGCCGCATGTCATCGAATGTCCTTGTGGTAACTCGATCTTCGATCACCGCCGCCAGCGGCGGGTCCTGCAACCGCTTGGCGGCGAGATCGGGAACCGGCAGCGCCACCGGTTTGCCCGGATAGGCGGTTCGGCGCCCCGGGGGCTGAGCGAACCGGTCCTTCGCCCACTTCGTCGGACCGAAGTGGTCCCATGTGACGATGCGCGGACCGAGGGTGCTGCGACGATGAAACCAAAGGTCGGGAGCGGCCCAGCTCAGCGCCTCGAAGGAGGACTCCTCGTCGGGACGAACGAGGGCCTGGGCCCAGCGCAGGTCGTCGATGAACTGTGCGGCGACGGCGGCCGGTAAATCGGGACAGTCCGAGGCGCGGCCGCCCAGCAGCGGGAGCAATCGCGGCTGATGGATGTGTACATCGCACCAGCTCAGTGGCGTCTCCAGGACCAGACCGGCTGAGTCACTGTGCAACACAGCGAATTTCGACATCGCGGCAGTGCCGTCGGGCAGCGGATCGGGCCGTGGCGGGGGCCGCCCGAAAGGAACTATCGAGTAGAGATCCCTTCCGTCGTCGCGTGCCATGACGGCCAGATAGCCGCGCGTCGCCAGATGGTCGACCAGCGCCTCGATGCCGCCCGCGTCGGCCGGCGCTGCCGCTTTGGCCAGCTCCGAAACCGTTGCCGGTCCGAGGTTCAGAGTTTTCAGCGCCCCCAGTTGGTGGGCGCTCAATCGGGCCAGCTTCTCATTGTGCGGAGGGTTCAGCAGTAGCGCTCCGGCAGCGGTGGTCAGGCACGTGACGCCCGGACGAAACGCGAATCTGGTCTGAGCCGGGTATCTGCTGGCGAACATTCGGCGTCCTCTTCCGCTGGAATGTGCTCGAATCTGATCGAACCGCAGCTGACCGTGGATGTCGCCGGGCCGCCCAGGTCTATGGCTACCGCACAGCTGGCACAGCCGACGTCACCGGTAACACAGGTAAGCTACCAAACGAAACACCAGTCACAAGGTGCACAACTACAACGCCCGCGGGTGGTACCGGCACAGCGATGTCCCGCACGCCCCGCGCGAATCCAAGGGGGACCCACATCGTGTCGACCATCAAGTCGCTGGCCATCGGTGCCGCAGCCGTTGCCGCAATCGGCGCCGCCACCGCCGGCGCGACGGCGATCACCAGCGCAGTCGCCTACCAGGTTCAGCCCGTCGTTTTCGGTGCGCCGCTGCCGCAGGACCCCGCGCCGGCAGCGGCCGGCCTGCCGACCTCCGCCCAGTTGACCGGCCTCCTCACCAGCCTCGCCGACCCCAGTGTCCCGTTCGTCAACAAGAGTGATCTGGTCGAGGGCGGCATCGGCGGAACCGAGGCGCACCTCGCCGACCGCCAGCTGAAGAAGGCCGCCAAGAACGGCGACCTGCCGTTGTCGTTCAGCGTGACGAACATCCAGCCGGGTGCGGCCAACTCGGCCACCGCCGACGTGTCGGTTTCCGGTCCCAAGCTTTCCCCGCCGGTCACCCAGAGCGTCACCTTCGTCAACCAGGGCAGCTGGGTGCTCTCGCGCAGTTCCGCGATGGATCTGTTGCAAGCCGCCTCGCGCTGATCCGGGTTACGAAAACCCGGTCCACTCGAGTGTGGCGAGACGCGCCGGACTAACCTCGGACTAACCTCGGTCGGTTCCCGTCGGGATCGCTGGAGTGACGCCGAGCGCGAAGCGGTACGCGGGGCCAGCGTTAGACGCGGATGATGGTCAGGCCAGCGACCCCGTCAAGTGGATCGAAGTCGTCGTCCTGAGTGACGACGGGCAGGTCTCGTGCGGCTGCGATAGCCGCAATCCAAAGGTCGTTGATGCGCACGCGGCGTTGGGATTCTGCTAGATGGATCCGCATCCGTGCCCACGTGCGGGCGGCGTCCTCGTCGACCGGAAATGCCGTCATGTCGGCGACGGTGTCGAGGGTGGCGAGGCGTTGCGCCCGGATGTCGGCGGTTTGGGCGGCGAGGACACCGACGTTGAGCTCAGCCAAGGTGATGACCGTTGTGGCGACTTCGTCTGGGATGAGGGGGGCGTCGAGGGGTCGGCCACTTTCGCGGGCGATGAAGATCGAGGTGTCGAGGACTCCTGCTGAGGCGACTGCGGTCATTGTATGGGCCCGAGATCGTCGGTGGTGTCGCCGGCGAGCTCGTCGAGGTCGTGGCGCAGACCGGGGTCAGCCTGCGCGCGTTCAAGTCGACTGAGCAGCTCTTCGCGACGAATCCAGTGTCGGCGTGGAGGTTGATAGGGGCTGAGGCGCGCCACGGGCTTGCCCTTGACGGTGATCGTGATGTCTTCGCCGGCTTCGATCCGCCTTAGCAGGCCAGCGGTGTTATTGCGGAGATCCCGCGAGGCCACTTCGGGCATGCTACGAACGTAGCACAAGTGGAGCAGCCGAGGCTGGATCGCATACGCCATGAAGCTGCACGAGTGTGGCGAGGCGCGGCGGGTTGGCCAGCACGTCAATCGCGGCGATCCGACGGTCGCGGACCACGAATCCCATCAGCGCGACCGGCCGGTCGGCGATGAAGACGACCGCCCCGGCCGCGCCGTTGACGGTCGCGGCCCGGGGCATGCAAATGTGACCGGCCTAGTTCGGTGCCCCCATGTCCATGTCGTACACCCGGGCGTGCAACACGATCCGGTTTCGCAGCGCTGCCCGCACGGCGCGGTGCAGGCCGTCTTCGAGGTAGATGATGCCGCGCCACTTCACTGCGTGCGGGAAGAGGTCTCCGTAGAACGTGGAGTCCTCCGACAGCAGGCGGTCCAGGGCAAGCACCGTCGTCGTGGTGACCAATTCGTCGAGTCGGATCTGTTGCGGCGGTATCTGGGACCAGTCGCGGTAGGACAGCCCGTGGTCGGGATACGGCTTGCCATCGCGCACGCCTTTGAAAATCATCGGTAGTCGCTTTCGCCTGAGTTTCGGCTCGACGTGCCCCTCGACCACATCACCTGGAAAGGCTATCTGTCGCGGCGGACCGCCGGGTGGTAAGCCGCAGATACCGAGGTTGGCAGGTCAGATCCTGCTGAGACCGTAAAATGGACGCGGCCGGTGCGTGCAGATTGGGGGTGACAGGCAATGGGTAGCGCAGACGAGCGTCGTTTTCAGGTGTTGCGCGCGATCGTCGCCGACTTCGTCGCCACCCATGAACCGATCGGTTCGAAGTCTCTGGTGGAGCGGCACAACCTGGGCGTATCCAGCGCGACCATCCGCAACGACATGGCGGTGTTGGAGGCTGAGGGCTACATTGCCCAGCCGCACACCAGCTCCGGAAGGGTTCCCACGGAGAAGGGGTATCGCGAGTTCGTCGACCGTCTCGACGATATTAAGCCGCTTTCGTCCGCGGAACGACGCGCGATTCAGGGCTTCCTAGAGTCCGGCGTCGATCTTGACGACGTGCTGCGGCGTGCGGTGCGGCTGCTGGCGCAGCTGACCCGCCAGGTGGCGGTGGTGCAGTACCCGACGCTGTCCACCTCGACCGTTCGTCACCTGGAAGTGATCGCGCTGACTCCCGCCCGGCTGTTGATGGTCGTCATCACCGACTCCGGGCGGGTGGATCAGCGCATTGTCGAACTCGGCGACGTCATCGACGATCACCAGCTCACCCAATTGCGTGAAATTCTCGCTCAGGCATTGGTGGGCAAGCGGCTCACGGCGGCCTCGGTCGCCGTGGCCGACCTGGCTGGGCGGCTGCCCGGCGGGGACGGGCTGGGAGATGCGGTCGGTCGCTCGGCGACGGTGCTGCTCGAATCGCTGGTGGAACACACCGAGGAACGGCTGCTGTTGGGCGGCACCGCAAATCTGACCCGCAATGCCGCTGATTTCGGCGGTTCGCTGCGCTCCATCCTGGAAGCGCTAGAGGAGCAGGTTGTGGTGTTACGGCTGCTGGCGGCCCAGCAGGAGGCCGGCAAGGTCACGGTGCGCATCGGCCATGAGACGGAGGCCGAGCAGATGGTCGCCACCTCAATGGTGTCTACCGCCTACGGCACCAGCGACACGGTGTACGGCGGGATGGGTGTGTTGGGGCCCACGCGCATGGACTATCCGGGAACTATGGCCAGTGTTGCCGCGGTTGCTATGTATATCGGCGAAGTTCTGGGTGCTCGATGAGTGCGCACCCGCTACAGATTTTTTGGATGGCCGCCTGACGGGCGGCCTTAACAAGCCTAGAAAGGCGAATCGTGGCACGCGATTACTACGGGCTACTCGGCGTCAACAAAGGCGCCAACGACGCCGAGATCAAACGC
>JALHRH010000228.1 GCA_022841565.1 Mycobacterium sp.
TCCGCTCCGGCCAGTACCCGCGTCCGCTCCCGTTCGTCCCGGGCTCCGAGGTGTGCGGGACCGTAACGGCGGTTGGCGCGGAGGCCGGTGGCGATATCGGCGTGGGTGACCGGGTGGTGAGCGCCTCGGCCAACGGCGGGTATGCGGAATTCTGCACGGCGCCAAAGTTTTTGACTGCCAGAGTGCCCGAGGGCGTCAGCTCGGAGGTGGCCGCGTCGGTCCTGCTCAAGGGACTGACTGCGCAATACCTGCTGAAGTCGGTCTACCCGGTGCAGAGCGGGGACGACGTGCTGGTGCATGCCGGCGCCGGCGGTGTCGGCCTGATCCTGACCCAGTGGGCGACCCACCTGGGCGCGCGGGTGATCTCGACGGTGTCGACGCCCGCGAAGGAGCGCCTGTCCCGCCAGGCGGGCGCCGCCGAGGTACTCCCCTACCCCACGGACGCCTATCAGTTCGGGCAGCAGATTCGTGAACTGACCGGCGGTGCCGGGGTGGCCGCGGTCTACGACGGGGTGGGCGCCACCACGTTCGACGCCAGCCTGGCCAGCCTGGCCGTCCGCGGAACGCTGGCCCTCTTCGGGGCGGCCAGCGGACCGGTGCCGCCGTTCGACCCGCAGCAACTCAACTACGCCGGGTCGGTATATCTCACGCGTCCTTCGCTGGCGCATTTCATCCGTACCGCTGAAGAGTTCAGCTGGCGAGCCGCCGAGCTGTTCGACCTGATCGGCAGCGGAGCCCTGCAGGTAGAGGTCGGGGGTAGCTATCCACTGGCCGAGGCCAGGCGTGCCCATGAAGACCTGGAAGGCCGCAAGACCAGCGGTTCGATCGTGCTACTGCCCTGAGGTCCCGGCTGACCCACGGCCAAGACTCATTCTGCATCGGGCATCCGCATTCGGCCGAGCGCACCGAATTGGACAACGAATGGCCACGGTTGCCCCAGCGCGGAATCGTGGACAAAACGGCGAAAATAGCCCGCCCGGGTTTGGGCTGCGCATTAAGATTCGGCCCCGGCCATTGGTCGATGGTGACCAGACAACGCCCGGCCGGGCGACACGGCAAGCGAATGGAGCCTGGATGTCATACACGATCGCCGCGCCCAACATCATCACGGCGGCGGCAGCCGATCTGGCAAGTATCGGCTCGACAATCAGTGCGGCCAACTCGGCCGCGGCGCTCTCGACGCAGACGATACTGGCGGCCGGCGCGGATGAGATCTCAGCGGCCATCGCCGTGCGATTCAGCAAGCACGCTCAGGCATATCAGCTGCTCAGCACGTCTGCGGCGGCGGTCCACGATCAGTTCGTCGGAGCTTTGGCCGCGGGCGCCGCGGCCTATGCCGGTGCCGAAGCGGCGAATGCTTCGCCGCTACAGCTCGTGCTCGAAGCGCTGAATCGCGGCACCAACGAGCTGTTCGGGCGCCCGCTGATCGGCAATGGCTCGAACGGCGCCCCCGGTTCGGGAATGGACGGCGGACCCGGCGGGATACTGATCGGTAACGGAGGGGCTGGCGGGTCCGGAGCGCCGGGATTGCCGGGTGGTCGCGGCGGGGTTGCCGGTCTGTTGGGCACCGGAGGCGCTGGCGGCGCCGGAGGAGACTTATCAGGCGGAGTAGGCGGCGCCGGAGGCGCCGGAGGCAATGGCGTCCTGTTCGGGAGCGGCGGCACTGGCGGCAACGGTGGGACAGGTCCGGTCGGCGGCGGTGCCGGCGGAGCCGGCGGCGTGGGAGGGCTGATCGGTTTCGGCGGCGCCGGCGGCAACGGAGGTCCTGGACAGAACAGCGGCGGAATCGGCGGCCACGGTGGCAACGGCGGCATGTTGTTCGGCGACGGCGGAGCCGGCGGGCTCGGCGGCTCCAGCGGGCCGTTCAGCACCGGCGGTGCAGGCGGGGACGGCGGCAACGGCGGTCTGATCGGTTCCGGCGGTGCCGGTGGCGTCGGGGGGCGCAGCGGCATCAGTGGTACTGGTGGCGCCGGGGGCGCCGGGGGTCACGCCGGGCTGATCGGCAACGGTGGTTCCGGCGGCGCCGCCGAATTCGGCGACTCGTTGGGCGGGGACGGCGGGGCCGGTGGGGCCGGTGGCACGCTATTCGGCGCCGGCGGCGCCGGCGGTAGCGGCGGGAGCAGCTCGGCCACCGGTGGAGCCGGCGGAGCTGGCGGCAGCGCAGGCATCCTGGTCGGAGCCGGCGGAGCCGGCGGAGGTGGCGGGGCGGGTAGCAACCCTGGCCTTCTCTTCGGCCAGGGTGGTGCCGGTGGCGCCGGCGGGCGTGCCGGCCTCCTGTTCGGTTTTGGTGGGGTCGGCGGAACCGGCGGAATAGGCGACCAAGCGAACGCCGGAGGCGGCGGAGCCGGCGGTGATGCCGGCATCCTCTTCGGCATTGGCGGGGCCGGCGGCGCGGGCGGCGCGGCCCACTTGGGCACGAACGCCATCGGCGGAAATGGCGGCGCCGGCGGCAAGGCCGGGCTCGTCGGTGTCGGTGGCGACGGCGGGGCGGGCGGGGCGTCCACGGCGACGGGGGCGAGTGCGTCCGGCGGCAACGGAGGGAAGGGCGGCGACGCTCGGCTGATCGGCAACGGCGGCAACGGCGGCAACGCGGGAACCGGCGTGGTCGTCGGCACTGTCGGCGCGGGCGGAACCGGTGGGCAGTTGATCGGCCAGAATGGACTCTCCGGTTTGGCCTAGAGTCCACCGCTCATGCGCTTTGATGCCTTCAGTCCCGCGGCAGCGACCCGACCAAAGTGGCAATCACGACGCACCCCCGGCGAGTCGTGTCGTGAAATTCACCGTCGGCGCTGAAGCGGATGCTCCGCTCGGCTCAGAACAGTGTGGGCAGCGCGATCGCCGAATCCACCGCGAGCGCGCAGAACACCAGCGCCAGGTAGTTGTTCGACTGCAGGAACAGCCGCAGTGGCTTCACCGCCTCACCGGCGCGCACACCCGCGTACAGCTGGTGTGCCATCGTCAGGAACCACACCCCGGCTACCACGGCGACCGCGGCGTACAGCCATCCAGCTGCCAACGCCAGCACCAGCGACGCCAGCACCGTCAGCCAGGTGTAAATCACAATCTGTCTGGTGACCTCGCGCTCGGTCGCCACCGCGGGCAGCATCGGCACCCCGGCAACTTTGTAGTCCTCCTTGTAACGCATCGCCAAGGCCCAGGTGTGCGGCGGAGTCCAGAAGAAGATGATCGTGAACATCGCCAGCGCCGGCCAGCCGATGGTCCCGGTGACGGCCGACCACCCGATCATCACCGGCATGCAGCCGGCCGCGCCGCCCCACACCACGTTCTGCGCCGTACGCCGCTTGAGCAACAGCGTGTAGACGAACACGTAAAACGCGATGGTGGCCACCGCCAACAAACCCGAGAGCAGGTTGGTGGTCCACCACAGCCAGCAGAACGAGGCCACGCTCAGGGCCACGCCGAAGATCAGGGCGTTGCGCGTCGGCACCGCGGCGCGCGCCAGCGGCCGTCGCGCGGTCCGCTTCATCACCTTGTCGATATCCGCGTCGGCCACACAATTGAGCGTGTTGGCGCCGGCGGCGGCCATCATGCCGCCGACCAGCGTGTTGAGGATGAGCAGCGGATTGACAGAGCCGCGGTCCGCCAGCAGCATCGCCGGTATCGCGGTGACGAGCAGCAGCTCGATCACCCGCGGCTTGGTCAATGCCAGATATGCCAACGGCGTTTCGATTGCTCGGCTCCTCCTCGGGCCGACACCCAGCCCGCCCCGTCGCCGAGCGGTGCCGGTGATCCGGGCTGATGTCGGGCCCGGCGCCTCGATTTCTGGGCGCCCGCGAACGCTCACGAATTAACTCCTCGGGAAATCGCAGCCGCGCGCAGCTTCTACTACGCATGATGGTAGACCGCGACAGCACGGCCACAGCCCGGCAGGGTCGATCTACCCGAATTTCTTGCCCTTCCGTCCAGCGCCACGCTGATAAATGTCAGTCGCGGCACGCTATTTTCACACAGGCTCCCGCGGGTACCCGCAATTTGGGCCTGCGGCTGGCAGCAATCCCACACTAGGGTGGGATTGATCAGTGTGATGACCCCAGGACTGAGGACTGAATGACCACACTTGAAGAGATTTCTTCGCTCACCCAACCGCGCCACCCCGACGACTGGACCGAGATCGATTCGGCTGCGGTCGATACGGTTCGGATTCTGGCCGCCGACGCCGTCCAGAAAGTCGGCAACGGTCACCCGGGGACGGCGATGAGCCTGGCGCCGTTGGCGTACACGCTGTTTCAGCGCGCGATGCGCCACGATCCCAGTGACGTTCACTGGCTGGGCCGCGACCGGTTCGTGCTGTCCTGCGGCCACAGCAGCCTGACCCTCTATCTACAGCTGTATCTGGGGGGGTTCGGTCTCGAACTTTCCGACATCGAGGCCCTGCGCACATGGAAGTCCAAGACTCCCGGGCATCCGGAGTTCCGGCACACCGCCGCTGTCGAGATCACCACCGGTCCGTTGGGTCAGGGGTTGGCTTCGGCCGTTGGGATGGCGATGGCGGCGCGCTATGAGCGCGGCTTGTTCGACCCTGACGCCGCACCGGGTGCCAGTCCGTTCGACCACTTCATCTACGCGATCGCCTCAGACGGTGACATCGAAGAAGGCGTGACGTCCGAAGCGTCGTCGCTAGCGGCGGTGCAGCAGCTGGGAAACCTGATTGTTTTCTACGACCGCAACCAGATCTCCATTGAGGACGACACCAACATCGCCCTGTGCGAGGACACCGCTGCTCGCTACCGCGCTTACGGGTGGCACGTCCAGGAGGTGGAAGGCGGCGAGAACGTCGTCGGCATCGAAGAGGCGATCGCCAACGCGAAGGCCGAGACCGGCCGACCGTCCTTCATTTCGCTGCGCACCATCATCGGGTTTCCGGCACCCAACCTGATGAACACCGGTAAGGCGCACGGTGCTGCGCTTGGCGATGACGAGGTGGCGGCCACCAAGAGGATCCTCGGCTTCGACCCGGACAAGACGTTCGAGGTCCGTGACGAGGTCATCGCTCACACCCGCAAGTTGGTGGACCGGGGCAAGGAGGCGCACGAGAAGTGGCAGACCGAATTCGATGCTTGGGCGCAGCGCGAACCTGAGCGCAAGGCCCTACTCGACCGCCTCACCGCCGAGGAACTGCCCGACGGCTGGGACGACGACTTGCCGCACTGGGAGCCCGGGTCCAAAGCGCTTGCCACTCGCGCCGCTTCCGGTGCGGTGTTGTCCGCGGTCGGTCCCAAGCTACCCGAGTTGTGGGGTGGTTCGGCTGACCTGGCCGGTAGCAATAACACCACGATGAAAGGCGTGGATTCGTTTGGTCCGCCGTCGATTTCGACGAAGGACTACAAGGCATCCTGGTACGGTCGCACGCTGCACTTCGGTGTTCGCGAACACGCGATGGGCGCCATCCTGTCCGGCATCGTTCTGCACGGCCCCACCAGGGCATACGGTGGCACCTTCCTGCAGTTCTCCGACTACATGCGACCGGCGGTGCGGTTGGCGTCGTTGATGGATATCGACACCATCTACGTCTGGACGCACGATTCCGTCGGCTTGGGCGAGGATGGGCCCACCCACCAACCGGTCGAGCATCTGGCCGCACTACGGGCCATCCCCAACCTGTCGGTGGTCCGACCCGCCGACGCCAACGAGACGGCGTATGCGTGGCGCGCGGTGCTGGCCCGCGGTAACGGCAGTGGTCCAGTCGGTTTGATCCTGACGCGCCAGGGTGTGCCGGTGCTGGAGGGCACCAGCGCTGAGGGGGTGGCCCGAGGCGGCTACGTGCTTGGCGGCAGCGCCGACGCTGATGAGCCCGAGGTGGTGCTGATCGCCACCGGCTCGGAGGTGCAGCTCGCCGTTGAGGCGGCAAAGATGTTGGCGGAGCGGGACATCCTCGCACGCGTCGTGTCGATGCCGTGCGTGGAGTGGTTCGAGTCGCAGCCCTCCGAATACCGCGACAGCGTGCTGCCTCCCACGGTTTCCGCGCGGGTGGCCGTCGAAGCCGGTGTCGCGCAGCCGTGGCACAAGCTGGTCGGCGACACCGGCAAGATCGTGTCCATCGAGCATTTCGGGGAATCCGCCGACTACAAGACGCTGTTCCGTGAGTACGGCTTCACCGCCGAGGCCGTGGCTGCCGCCGCGGAAGAAGCGCTGGATAACTGAGAAAAGGTGATCAGATGACCCAGAATCAAAATCTCGCAGCACTGAGCGAGGCGGGCGTTTCCGTCTGGCTGGACGACCTGTCCCGGAGCCGGATCAAGTCGGGCAACCTACAGGAAATGATCGATACCAAGTGCGTTGTCGGTGTGACCACGAACCCGTCGATCTTCCAGAAGGCGCTGGCCGACAGCGATACCTACAACGACCAGCTCGCCGAGCTGGCCGAGCGCGGCGCGGACGTCGACGCCACGATTCGCACCGTCACCACCGACGACGTGCGCAACGCGTGCGACATCCTGCGGCCACAGTGGGAATCCTCCGATGGAGTCGACGGCCGGGTATCTATCGAGGTCGACCCGCGGCTAGCCCACGACACCGACAAGACCACCCAGCAGGCGATCGAGCTGTGGAAAATCGTCGACCGGCCGAACCTGCTGATCAAGATCCCTGCCACCGAGGCCGGCATTCCGGCCATCGCATCGACTCTGGCAGAAGGGATTTCGGTCAATGTCACGCTGATCTTCTCCGTGGAACGCTACCGCGCGGTAATGGGCGCCTACCTGGACGGCCTGGACAAGGCCAAGCAGGCCGGCCACGACCTGTCCAAAATCCATTCGGTGGCATCGTTTTTCGTCTCCCGGGTGGACACCGAAATCGACAAGCGGCTGGAGAAGATCGGCTCCGAGGACGCGCGCGCTCTCCTCGGGCAGGCGGCCGTCGCCAACGCCCGACTCGCCTACGCCGCCTACCAGGAAGTCTTTGAGGGCGGTGAACGCTTCCAGGCGCTGCAGGCTGACGGTGCCCGGGTGCAGCGGCCGCTGTGGGCGTCGACCGGTGTCAAGAACCCCGACTACTCCGACACCCTCTACGTCACCGAGCTGGTGGCCAAGCACACGGTGAACACTATGCCGGAGAAGACGATTGACGCCGTTGCCGACCACGGTACGGTCCACGGCGACACTATCTCCGGCACCGCGTCCGAAGCTCAGGGCGTCTTCGACAAGCTCGAAGCGATCGGGATCGATCTGACCGACGTATTCCTGGTACTGGAGAACGAAGGCGTACAGAAGTTCGAGGAATCCTGGAGCGAATTGCTCGAGGAGACTCAGGCTCAGCTCGACTCCGCCGACAAATGAGCCGCGGCGGCGACGATGCTGTGGAGGTATCTCCGGCTCGCGGGGGACGCAGCGACGCTGAAGAGCGGCGCACATGAATTCCGTCGCCGCGCACTGGCAGAACCCGTTGCGCGACAAGCGAGACAAGCGCCTACCCAGAATCGCCGGGCCGTGCGGCATGGTGATTTTCGGAGTCACGGGCGATCTAGCCCGTAAGAAGGTGATGCCGGCGATCTATGATCTGGCCAATCGGGGATTGCTGCCCCCCACGTTCTCGCTGGTAGGTTTTGCGCGCCGCGACTGGAGCACCCAGGACTTCGGGCAGGTAGTGCACGACGCCGTCAAGGAACACTGCCGGACTCCGTTCCGGCAACAGAACTGGGACCGGTTGGCCGAGGGATTCCGTTTCGTGCCAGGCGCTTTCGATGACGACGATGCCTTCAACAGGCTCGCCGAAACGTTGGAGAAGCTGGATGCCGAGCGGGCCACCGGTGGAAACCACGCGTTCTATCTGGCTATCCCGCCCAAATCGTTCCCGGTGGTCTGCGAACAGTTGCAGAAGTCGGGATTGGCTCGCCCGCAAGGCGATCGGTGGAGCCGGGTGGTGATCGAAAAGCCGTTCGGCCACGACCTGAAGAGCGCGCAGCATCTCAACAAAACGGTCAACGCGGTGTTCCCGGAGGAGTCGGTCTTCCGCATCGACCACTACCTGGGTAAGGAGACGGTGCAGAACATCTTGGCACTGCGCTTCGCCAACCAGTTGTTCGATCCGATCTGGAACGCGCACTACGTCGACCACGTTCAGATCACCATGGCCGAAGATATCGGGCTCGGCGGAAGGGCCGGCTACTACGACGGCATAGGCGCTGCTCGTGACGTGATTCAGAACCACCTGATGCAACTGCTGGCCCTGACCGCGATGGAAGAACCGGTCAGCTTCACCCCGAAGTCGTTGCAAACGGAGAAGATCAAGGTGCTTTCGGCGACGCAGCTCGCTCAGCCGCTCGACGAGACCACCAGCCGCGGCCAGTACACCGGCGGCTGGCAGGGCGGCGAGAAGGTGGTGGGACTACTCGACGAAGAAGGTTTCGCCAAGGATTCCACCACCGAAACGTTCGCCGCCATCACCCTTGAGGTGGATACGCGGCGCTGGGCCGGTGTGCCGTTTTATCTGCGGACCGGAAAACGCTTGGGCCGCAGGGTGACCGAGATCGCGCTGGTCTTCAAGCGTGCACCGCATCTGCCGTTCGACGCCACCATGACCGATGAGCTCGGTACCAACGCCTTAGTCATTCGGGTCCAGCCCGACGAGGGCATCACGTTGCGGTTCGGTTCGAAGGTGCCGGGTACTGCGATGGAAGTCCGCGATGTCAACATGGACTTTTCCTATGGCTCGGCGTTCGCCGAGGAATCGCCAGAAGCCTACGAACGGCTGATCCTCGACGTGCTGCTCGGCGAGCCGTCCCTGTTCCCGGTTAACGAAGAGGTCGAGTTGGCTTGGGAGATCCTCGATCCCGCGTTGGACCACTGGGCTTCGCACGGCAAGCCGGACCCGTACCAGGCGGGCACCTGGGGGCCTGAATCGGCGTTCGAGATGCTGCGCCGCACCGGCCGGGAATGGCGGCGCCCATGAACCCCGCCGGCGACGATGCAGAACGCAGTGATGCTGAGGAGCGGCGCCAGTGATAGTCGAACTGCCCGACACCACCACCACGGCGGTCAACAAAAAGCTCGATGAGATGCGCGAGATGGCCGGCGTGGTCACCATGGGCCGGGTCTTGACGTTGATCATCGCGCCGGACAGCGACGCCGTGGTGGAGGACTCCATCCAGGCGGCCAACGACGCTAGCCACGAACATCCCAGCCGCATCATCGTGGCGATGCGGGGCGACCCGTACGCCGACGAGGCCCGCCTGGACGCCCAGATCCGGGTGGGTGGTGACGCGGGCGCCGGCGAGGTGGTGGTGCTGCGCCTGTCCGGTGCGCTGTCCGGGCATGCCGCCAGCGTCGTGATCCCCTTCCTGTTGCCTGACATCCCGGTGGTGGCCTGG
>JALHRH010000229.1 GCA_022841565.1 Mycobacterium sp.
AGTCGGTTGAAATGCCCAGCGAGCGCACGGACTGCTCGATGATCTTGGGGCCGCCCGGATGGATCGCCCACAGATCGATGTCCCCTTTCGTTAAGCCGTTGTCCCGCAACACCTCCGCGACCACCGGTTCGACTCCGCGGTAGATGTAGTCGGGCAGGTTCTCGGACAGCTCGCAGGTAATGCCGTTGTGATTGACGCCGAGCACGATGCCGTCTTCGGCGTCGTCGAGCAGTTGGGTGAAACTGCTGCGGATCACCACACTTCCCGCCGGCAGCGGCGACTGAACCTGGCTGGCGCCGATCACCAGTGCCCCGCACCCGTCGCCGAAGAGACTGTGGATGACGACGTCATTGATATCGTCGGCGAAAACCGCGTTCACCGAGCACAATTCGATGCACACGACCAACGCCTTCATGCTTGGGTGGGCACGCACATAGGTTGCGCCGGTATGGATCGCGTTCATGGCGGCCGCGCATCCCATGAAATTGACGACGACCCGCGACACCGACCTGGGCAACCCCAGTTCCTTGACGACCGCGACGTCGACTCCCGGGGCGATGAATCCGGTGCTGGTAGCGAACACCAGCAGGCCGATCTCGTCCGATGTGTACGGGAGGCCGGCCAGCGCACGCCTGGCCGTATCGACCGCCAGCGGCACTGCGTTCTCAAGGAACAGGTTCATCCGCTCCCGGATGGTTCCGGGATTGCGCCGGAACGCGTCGAAGTCGGGATTCAGCGGATCGACCGCCATCCGGCGGGTGTCGATACGCGTCTTCTGGTACAGCCGCGGAATTCGTTCCCGCTGCTCGGGATCGACGAACAGGCCGGCCACAAGAGCGGCGGCCGAGGTCTGATCGACCTCGTGTTGCGGCCCGCCAGTCGCGACGCCCTCGATGACCGCCACCGTGGTCGGCGGAGCGGGCGGCAATTGGGCCAGTGCAATCGCGGACTGCTCTGCGAGCGGCGAAACGGAGCCGCCCTGCGCTGCGGTGCTCATACCGACCCGATTCCGACGAAGCCGCCAGCAACGTAGTTGACGCTCTCCTTCCAGGCGGCGGGCGAAAGGTGCTCGCGGAGCACGCCCCAGTTGTTCTCTCGGGCAACACGCGAGGGTGACAGCAGATACGTGCGACACAGCTTGGGTAACCGGTCGGCGAAAAAATTTTTCGCCGGTAACCACTCGACACCGAACTTGGCTGCCTCTTCGCGCAGCACGTCCTCGGTGACGATGTTGGCGAATCCGCTGCGCTGAAACGGCAGTACATGGTGGACGCGGTGCGAACTCAGCCCGGCCGACAGGAAACAGTCGACGTACCGGTTGCCGATCACCACCAGATCGTTGGCGTGCACGACCTGGTCGATACCCCAATCCTGTCCGACCGCGTCATCCGAATCGTCGTCCTCGAACTCGTGGCTGGCCACGACCAGGAACGTACTGACCCACAACGTCGCCACGAATTGCAGCGCCCAGGCCCAGAAGTCGCCGGCCGCAAGGAAAACCAGCAGCTCCGCCATTAGCAGCAGGCGCACGCCAGACGACCCGAGGAAGTGCGGCAACGCGTTGCGCCAGCTTCCATACCCTTCCTCGACGCCCACCTTGCGCGTCATGTTCCACACGTCGGCGATCCGGAAGGCCATGCCGGTCACCAGATGGCCGAACTTGTGCAGGGTGTGCACAGGCACGCGGTACAGCCGGGGCAGCCGCATCATCATCGTGAACACGTTCTTCTTAATGTCCACGTCGCTCTGGGTATACGGATGGTGCAGCAGCGTGTGCCCGTCAGCGACCACCAACGCCAAGGCGATGTAGTTCAGATCAAAGGTATTGGAGAACACCCGATTCAGTCCGCGTTGGGCCCGATGTAGTGCGTAATGCCCGTACCCCACCAGCGAGCTGCGCAACAGAACCATCGCAATCACGAAAGCCCACAGCGGCATCCACGCCGGTTCGACCAGTCGCACACCCTGGACAGCGAAATAGGCGACGGCCAGCATAGCGACCACGATGTTGAAAAGCCGGTCCATCCACTTGATCCGGGCGGCCAGCGCGGGTTCGGTCAACCGCGCCTTGACGCGGTGCATCAGGTCGTCTTTGTTGTCGAAGCGGTATTTCGGGGTGTCGCGCCAGCTGTTGAAGTCATCCTTGAAAAGGAATGGCGGGGCGTTGTGCTTGGGGTGGATGTCACGCGGCGTCGCCGCGCGGTCCAACGAGTACCTGCTTTCCAGGATCCGCTCCACGACGGCCGGGTCGCGATGATAGGACGCGATAATCGCTGAAATGTCACGGTTTTTGGTGCGTCCGATGAAGAAGGCGCCGCCGGGATGTTTGGCTATCCAGTCACTCAGGTCGTAGGCCCGCCCGTTGTATACCCACACGTTCGGCAGCACCGGGGGCCGGCCAGGCGGAGGCCCGGGGTGTGGGCCGGGGCCACGCTCCTGAACTTCAGGGAGATCGTTGGTCATGGGTGCTCCTGCAGGTCTGTTGGGGTCAGATCGGCTGTGCGCCGGCAGTCCCGGCGAGCTGCCCCAATAGTGGGAACGCGGCCTTGACGGATTCTCCGAAGATTCTCAAAGGACGCCTGGATCGCGAAACTGCCTCCGCCGCAAGCATGCCCACCCGGCCTAAGCGCCGCCAGAGACACCCTTGCCGTCCGCACGCCGCCTGGTCACAGCCGAACGAGCCGAACCACGGACGAGAACCGACCCGGCGTACGACCACTGCTGCCACGCCGTACCTGCAGGGCCGGTTCTCGATCCGGAGTTCACTGCGATCTCGGGTCCGTCACCCGGCCGGGTTCGGGATGGTTACCGGAGCTCCCCAATTGGACAGCGTGATCGTGACGCGGCCCTGGTCCTTGTCGAGCACCATTCGCACCAGGCAGGCGCTGGGCGGCGTTCCTGGTGCGCCCGGTGCCTTCACGTCGGCGATGTACAGGGTGATCGGGAGTGGGCCCTTCGCGTCCTTGCCGATCTGCGGCACCAGCGGATCGATGATCGCCGGGTCGATGGTTCCCGTCACCTTGGTGGTGGCTACCCCGTCGATCGTTTCACTGCCACCGGACTGCGGGTTCGCGACCTTACCGATCACCGCGCCAAGGCCCTTGTCCTTGTCCAAGACGACGCCTGGATCGTAGATCTTGTCCGCCGGCCCCATCGACGTGTAAGCCCCGGCCTCGTTCTTGGTGTACATGGTCTTGTTGGTGACGATAAACTGCCTGGCCACCGCCGGCGTCTTGGGCTGCAGCCTGATCATGGCGTCACCGACGGCCTGTCCGTTGCCCTCCGGCTGGTTCGTCACATCAGCGTTGACGGCTTCCATCGGCAAGGTGGTGATGTTGCTGGTCTGCAGGTTGACGTGAAGCGAGCGCAGCGCGGTGGTCGCCTTGGAAGCGTCCTGCAAGAGTTGCTGAGCTTCCGGCGACGGGGCGGCAGATGTTCCAGATGCGCCGGAGGTTGCCCCGGAGGACGTCGCAGCAGAGGTACCCGACGAACCCGAAGTCTGGGAGGTCGCAGTGGTGGACTTGTGTCCACATCCGGCGACCGCCGCGACGAGTGCTGCCGCGAACGCAATCGCAACAACCGGAGTAAAGGGGCGACGGGAGACACGTCGGTGGGAGATTTGCGCTTGTGAAATCAAGCCATTCATGGCCAGCCTTTGCTGAGTTATCCATCCGGTGGTAATGAGCAGCGAGTCGCTACCTTGGCGGTACGGCATGAGCGGGGCCCGGTATCCGGCCCCCGGTCAATGGCTGCGGATCTCGGTGACTACACACCCGCACCCTGGTTCACCAGCGACGATGCCGTCGTCAAACGGCCTGCGTCGCCCTGCCAGCACGTTCCCCAGATTGCTTTTGCCGGAGAGCGCGACAGTAACACGAGGTTGGTGCGCTGCAAACCAGTTCGCGGGAGTAACTGCGCGCCGGATCCGACCCGCGGGTGGGGCCCGCCCGGTCTTTGCGGAGTGCACACATTTCAGATGACCTGCGGTGGTCGCACCGCCGCCACTAGTTCGAGGGACTAACCTAACCCCGGTGAATCTCGACGGCAACCAGACAACCATCCGCGAGGTCTGCGACGCCGGACTGCTATCGGGAGCGGTCACGGTCGTCTGGCAGCGCGGAGAACTGTTGCAGGTCAACGAGATCGGGTACCGCGATGTCGAGGCGAAGCTGCCGATGCAACGCGACACGTTGTTTCGCATCGCGTCCATGACAAAGCCCGTGACCGTAGCAGCGATCATGAGCCTGGTCGACGAAGGCAAACTCGCCCTGCACGATCCGATCGCGCGGTGGGTTCCCGAGCTGGCCAACGTGCGGGTGTTGGACGATCCGCACGGCCCGCTGGACCGCACCCATCCGGCCCGGCGCGCCATCCTGATCGAGGATCTGCTCACCCACACCAGCGGGCTCGCCTACGGCTTCTCAGTATCCGGACCCATCTCCCGGGCGTACCTACGGCTGCCGTTCAACCAGGGCTCAGATGTCTGGTTGTCCGAACTCGCCGCCCTGCCCTTGGTGCACCAGCCCGGTGAGAAGGTGACCTATAGCCACTCCATTGACGTGCTGGGCGTGATCGCGTCCCGGATCGACGGCAAGCCGCTCCATGAGGTGTTCGACGATCGGGTGCTGGGCCCGGCGGGGATGCCCGATAGCGGGTTCTTCGTGACGCCCGCCGCGCGGGCACGGGCGGCGACCATGTATCGGCACGACGAGCATGACCAGCTGCGGCACGACGTGATGGGACCGCCACAGGTCAAACCACCGTCGTTCTGCAACGCCGGCGGTGGTTTGTGGTCGACGGCCGACGACTACCTGCGGTTCGTGCGAATGTTGTTGGGCGGTGGTTCGGTGGACGGGGTCCGGGTGCTGTCGCCCGAGTCGGCGCGCCTGATGCGCACCGACCGGCTGACCGAGGACCAGAAGCGGCACAACTTCCTCGGCTCGCCGTATTGGGTGGGCCGTGGGTTCGGGTTGAATCTTTCGGTGGTGACCGATCCGGCCAAGGCCACGCCGCTGTTCGGGCCGGGCGGCGTCGGGACTTTCAGTTGGCCCGGCGCGTACGGGACATGGTGGCAGGCCGATCCAAGCGCGGACCTGATTCTGCTCTACCTGATCCAGTACTGCCCGGACCTCACCGTGAACGCGGCCGCGGCGGTCGCCGGCAACCCGGTGTTGGCCCGGCTGCGGACCGCGCAGCCGAGCTTCGTGCGCCGCACCTATCGCGCACTCGGGTTGCTATGAACGGCTATTCCTATGCGCAGCCGCCGACACATCTGGACGGCCCGCGGCTGCTGCTGCGCCCACCCGTCGCCTCGGACGCGGACCAGATATTCGAAAGCGTGTCGGGTGATCCCGAAGTCACCCGGTTCCTGTTGTGGACGGCTCACCCGGATGCGGTCGAGACCCGGCGGGTGCTGATCGAACAGCTCATGTCGACGAAGAAGGAACGAAACTGGGTGATCGCGTTGCGCACCGGCGACATCGTCGGGCTGATCAGCTGCCGCCGCCCGGTGGGCCACTCGGTCGAGATCGGTTATTGCCTGGGCCGGCAGTGGTGGAACAGGGGCTACATGTCTGAGGCGATCAAGTTGGTGCTGACCGAGCTCGCTGCCGACCCCTCGGTGTACCGGGTTTGGGCGACTTGCCACGTCGACAACTCGCGGTCCTCGCGGCTGCTGCAGCGCGCGGGTTTCGCCTTGGAAGGCCGCCTGCGCCGGCACGCGGTGTACCCGACGATGGGTCCCGACCCGCACGACAGCCTGCTCTACGCGCGGATCCTGCGCTGAACTTTCGCCGGCGTCGCGTTGTCAGCTCGGTTGCGGCCAACGGGTTGCGAGCTGTTGGCTTGCCTGTGGATCCAGGGTACGACTCAGAATTGCGGTCCTGCGCCGTTGTGACCATGGCGGGCTCAGTTCGTCGCCATTCTCTGGCCACCATGAGTTCCCGTCGTAACCCCGGCAGTGCATCGAGCCATCGGCTAGTTGGGTTGCGCGACGTGGGTGCCAACCTTGGGACCGCGGTCGGTCGGCCCGTTCTTTTTCAACACGCTGGGTGCTTCGCGAAGCATCGGCGCTTCCGGTGCCCGCGCCGGCTCCAACGACCCATTGCCCGAAACTTTGGCGGCGCGGGTGACTGCGGCGCGAGCCGCCTCCATGCGCGCCAGCGCTTCCTGAGTGAACACCGACAAACCAAGCTCGTGGTTGTAGCCGTGAATCTCCTTGACGTCGAGCTGGGCCAGGAAGTAGACGATCTCCTTGGACACCACCTGCCCCGGCACCAGCACCGGGAAACCCGGCGGGTACGGCACCACGAATGTGGTGGAAACCAACGTCTTTCCCTCGGCGATCCGCCGACCCGCCGTGCCGATCAACACGTATTCGCGGTCCTTCTCCTCGTACCCGGCGTAGAAGGCCGAGCGGGTGTCGCCATACACACTGCCCTCATCGGGCCGGAACGCCACGTCGAACTGGCTGAAGTCGGGCAGGTGTGGCAAATCCTCGGTGATCTCTTCCACCCGGCGCTCGTGCAGTGCCCAGTCGGCGGCGCTGGCTGCGGCCTGGGTGCGGTCGAAGTCGGTGGCCACCCGGCGCAGCACGTCGAGCAGATGGTGGACGCTCGACCACGTGACGCCGATGGTGAAGATCAGCAATACGCTGTTGATCGACGTCTTGTTGATTTGGATGCCGAACCGCTCCATCAGGATTTTCTCGCGGAAGTCGTACCCGTTCATTCCGGTCTTGCCGAGGAACAGCGTGACCCGCGTCGGATCCAGCACAAACTGATCGGAGCGCCAGGCCTCGTTCCACTCGTCGAGTGCGCCCTGCCTGACTTCGCGGTAGGAGCTGACGTGCGACGCCCGGAACTCCTCAGGCACCAGGTCGGCCTCGTCGAGGATGCGGAACCACTTGCTGATCAACCGGTCTTTGCGGACCCGGTGACGAAACACCAGCGCCATGTCGTAGGTCTGCCGGACCAGTTGGAAGCCTTCGATGTCGACCTGCCGGCGCGCCAGGTCCAGCGACGCCAGCAGTTGCTGGTTCGGCGATGTCGAGGTGTGCGTCAAGAAGGCCTCACCGAACGCGTCGCGGGCGAGTGCGTTGAAGTCCTGGTCGCGGACGTGGATCATCGACGCCTGCCGGAACGCCGACAGCGACTTGTGGGTAGAGTGCGTCGCGTACACCCGCACCCGAGCCGTTTCAGGGTCTGGCAGCAGTGGGTGGTTAACCCACTCCGAGCGGGGGACCGCTTCCATGGACGCTTTCCAATTGCGGTATTCCTCAGCGTATTCCGGAGACGCCAGCTTCTGCTCGAGACGCTCCGCCGACACCATCGCGGTGCGTTGCCTAGCCCACGGCACTGCGGTGGCAAACGCATACCAGGCTTCGTCCCATAGGAAGACGATGTCCGGCTTAATCGCCAGCACCTCCTCCATCACCCGCCGCGGGTTGTATACGACACCGTCGAAGATGCAGTTGGTGAGCAACAGCATCCGCACCTTGTCCAGGTGCCCGGCCGACTCGAGGTCCAGCAGCGCCTTCTTGATGGTGCTCAGCGGCACCGCCCCGTAGATGGCGAACTGCGGTAGGGCGTAGGACTCCAGATAGCGCGGGTACGCCCCGGCCAACACGAGGCCGTAGTGGTGCGACTTGTGGCAGTTCCGGTCGATGAGCACGATGTCGCCCGGCCGGGTCAACGACTGCACCACGATCTTGTTGGCGGTGGAGGTGCCGTTGGTGACGAAGTAGGTGTGGTTGGCGTTCCAGGTGACCGCGGCCTTGTCCATGGCCTTCTTGATGTTGCCGTGTGGGTCTAGTAGCGAGTCCAATCCGCCTGAGGTGGTGGATGTTTCGGCCATGAAGATGTTGCGGCCGTAGAACTCGCCCATGTCCTGCAACGACTTTGAGTTGAAGATGCTGGCGCCGCGTGCGACGGGCAGTGCGTGGAACTGACCAACCGGTGCCGCTGCATACGCCCGCAATGCGTCGAAAAACGGCGTGGAGAATCGGTTTCGGAGCCCTGCGATCACCGTGCTGTGTAGGTCGGTGACGTCGTTGAGCCGGTAGAAGGTGCGGTCGTAGACGTCGGTCTCGTCGTCGTTGCCCGCCGCGATCGATTCATCGGTGAGCAGGTAAAGGTCAATGTGGGGCCGCAATTCTCGGATCCACTGGCCGCACTCGACCCAATCGTGGGATCGGTCGGACACCGCCGTGTCGTCGTTGGCACCTAGCAGCGTGTTCATCAACGGCACCCGGTCCCGTGAACGCAGCGGCAGGTCGTGGCGGATGATCGCGGCCTGGATCTCGCCGTTGAGTGCCACCGCGGTGATGGCGTCCTCGACGCTGGGCGCCACCAGGACCTCAAACTGGATGTCGTCGGCCGGGTTGCGCAACGCGCGCAGGTTTTCGGCCAGCGAATCCGGTGCACTGTGCGGGGAATCGTCGGCAAGCAGCACCGTGTAGAACTGCTGCTGTTTGGCCTGCGCTACCAGTTCCTGGTCGGCCAGCGGCGCCGAAAGGTCGAAGAGCGCTGTGCGGTCGCCATATTCGGAGAGCAGGCGCACGGCCAGCGACAGTTCTTCGGCAAGGCGCACCGTGGACAGACTCTCCAGGTGAGCGCGGAACGCGGCCAGGTTCGTTGCGCCGGGATATAGCCAATACCGCTCGTAGGCGCCGATGCGGTCCATCAGCCGCTTCACCGTGGCCAGGTCGTGGGTTTTGTCCAGGCCGGCCAGATCGACCTCGGCCAGGTGGCGGCAGGCGTCGTCGAGCAGGTTCCAGGTGTCGACGCGGGTGTAGGACGGATTGGCTACCGCCGCAAGAGCGGAAACCCGCAGTCGTCGGGTACGGGCGCTGTCTCGGTTCATGTCCTCACCTGTTCTCGAGCGTCAGTGCAGCTCGTAGGTATCGCGGGAAGGTTGGAAAGAACGGCCAGTGCCGCGTCGGTACACGTGCCGAGGGCGTCTGGAAAAGTCGAAGCCGTCGGGCACGCGGAAGAGCCGGGATAAGAGCCGCCAACGCCATCCCGGCGCAGATCAGTACGACCGTGGCGTTG
This sequence comes from Mycobacterium sp., assembly GCA_022841565.1. Taxonomy (GTDB): domain Bacteria; phylum Actinomycetota; class Actinomycetes; order Mycobacteriales; family Mycobacteriaceae; genus Mycobacterium. The sequence continues at coordinate 9,051 of JALHRH010000229.1, forward strand.
ATTGACTTCACTGTCGATAGCTTTTCATTGGTAATCAACGGCCATTGTGTCGCGCCCGCGCACAAAGCGCGATCATTTCCAGCGGGGAATTTTGGGGACGCAGCGGTGATCGCGAGCGCGGCGAAGCCGGGCGAAGCGGGTCACCGCCAAGCGATGGAGGTCCGGGATCGGTCAGCCGTCCAACTCGTCGTCGCTGTCGATGATCTGTCGATTGCCTCTGCCGAGCGGGTTTTCCATCCACTTGAACAGGGGTAGTTGCGGAAGCTCG
>JALHRH010000230.1 GCA_022841565.1 Mycobacterium sp.
CGGTATCGCCACCGAATGGACGCGAGGTGCCGTAAAGACGGTTCCACCGCGCTGGTTGCCCGGGCCGCGGGAGCTGCGGGCCTGGACCTTGGCGGCCGGCAGTCCCGAGGGTGACCGATATCTACTCGGGCTGGATCCGCACGCGCCGGACACTCATTCACCGCTGGCATCGGCTCTGATGAGGGTCGGGATCGCGCCCACCCTGATTGGTACCCGCGGTACCCGTCCAGCGCTTCGGATCAGCGGCCGCCGGAGGCTATCGCGCCTGGTAGAGAATGTGGGAGAGGCACCTGACGGAGCCGAGGCGGCAGCGCAATGGCCACGGGTTTGACGGCCCGCTCCAGCCCGCGGTGGACGGGCCGGTTTGTTGCCGGTTTGCGCGGGCCCGCCTATTGGTGCGAAATTGTCAGTTGCCCGCGGGGCGAAGATACGGCGGCGTACCTATTGTTGACCGGAAACCCGGAATAGCAGGGAGCCGCCCTGTCATTGTTTCTGCGAGACGGTTCCGCCAGGGGCCGATACAGGAGATGGAGCGTAGGCACAGTTGGTTGACCGGGCCCCCAGGAGGGCTAGCAGCGGCAGAAACGGCAGCACCCGGCGACTCGTGATCGTGGAGTCGCCCACCAAGGCGCGCAAACTCGCCGGTTATCTGGGCTCCAACTACATCGTCGAGTCATCTCGAGGGCACATCCGCGACCTGCCCCGGGCCGCCGCCGACGTGCCCGCGAAGTTCAAATCCGAACCGTGGGCTCGGCTGGGAGTCAACGTCGACGCCGATTTTGAACCGCTCTACATCATCAGTCCGGAGAAGAAAAGCACCGTCACCGAGCTCAAAGGCCTGCTCAAGGACGTCGACGAGCTCTATCTGGCGACGGATGGTGACCGCGAGGGCGAGGCGATCGCCTGGCACCTGATGGAGACGCTCAAGCCGCGTATCCCGGTCAAGCGGATGGTCTTCCACGAGATCACCGAACCGGCCATCCTCGAGGCCGCCGAAAACCCCCGCGACCTGGACATCGATCTGGTCGACGCGCAGGAGACCCGCCGCATCCTCGACCGGCTGTATGGCTACGAGGTCAGCCCGGTGCTGTGGAAGAAGGTCGCGCCCAAACTTTCCGCCGGCCGGGTCCAGTCGGTGGCTACCCGGATCATCGTGCAGCGCGAACGCGACCGGATGGCCTTCCGCAGCGCCTCCTACTGGGACATCCTGGCCAGGCTGGACGCCAGCGTGTCCGACCCGCAGGCCCAGCCGCCTACTTTCGCCGCGCGCCTGACCAACGTCGACGGGCTGCGGGTGGCCACCGGCCGCGACTTCGACTCACTGGGCACCCTGCGCAAGGCCGACGAAGTCACGGTGCTGGACGAGGCCGCCGCAACGGCCCTGGCCGCAGACCTGCACGGCGCCCAGCTGAGCGTGGCATCGGCGGAGGAAAAGCCCTACACCCGTCGTCCGTACCCACCGTTCATGACGTCGACGCTGCAGCAGGAGGCCGGACGCAAGCTCCGGTTCTCCTCCGAACGCACCATGAGCATCGCGCAGCGGCTCTACGAGAACGGCTACATCACTTACATGCGCACCGACTCGACCACCCTGTCGGAGTCGGCCATCAACGCCGCCCGCAACCAGGCTCGGCAGCTCTACGGCGAGGAGTACGTGTCGCCGTCGCCGCGGCAGTACACCCGCAAGGTGAAAAACGCGCAAGAGGCCCACGAGGCCATTCGGCCCGCCGGAGAAACGTTCGCCACCCCGGACGCGGTGCGCCGCGAGCTCGACGGCGACGAATTCCGGCTCTATGAGCTGGTCTGGCAGCGCACGGTGGCCTCGCAGATGGCCGACGCGCGGGGCACCACACTGAGTCTGCGCATCGAAGGACGGGCCGGCGAGCAGCAGGTGGTGTTCTCGGCGTCCGGGCGCACCCTGACCTTCCCGGGTTTCCTCAAGGCCTACGTGGAAACCGTCGACGAATTGGCCGGGGGCGAGGCCGACGATGCCGAGCGCCGGCTGCCGCACCTGACCCCGGGGCAGCGCCTGGCCGCCATTGAGCTGACGCCGGACGGCCACTCCACCAACCCGCCCGCCCGCTACACCGAGGCCTCGTTGGTCAAGGCGCTCGAGGAGCTGGGGATCGGCCGACCGTCGACTTACTCGTCGATCATCAAGACCATTCAGGACCGCGGCTACGTGTACAAGAAGGGCAGCGCTCTGGTGCCGTCCTGGACCGCATTCGCCGTAATCGGGCTGCTGGAACAGCATTTCGGTCGGCTGGTCGACTACGATTTCACCGCGGCGATGGAGGACGAGCTGGATGCCATCGCATCCGGTAACGAGCGACGCACCAACTGGCTCAACAACTTCTACTTCGGCGGCGACCACGGCGTGCCCGACTCGGTGGCCCGGTCCGGGGGCCTGAAGAAGCTGGTCGGCGTCAATCTTGAAGGCATCGATGCCCGAGAAGTCAACTCCATCAAGGTGTTTGACGATGTTGAAGGACGTCCCATCTATGTGAGGGTGGGAAAGAACGGGCCGTACCTGGAGCGCATGGTGGCCGGCGACGGCGGTGAACCCACCCCGCAGCGGGCCAATCTCAATGACTCGCTCACCCCCGACGAGCTGACTCTTACAGTGGCCGAAGAGCTTTTCGCCACTCCGCAAGAGGGGCGAGTGCTGGGGGTGGACCCGGAGACGGGCCACGAAATCGTGGCCAGAGATGGTCGTTACGGGCCGTACGTGACCGAGGTTCTGCCGAAATCCGACGGCGACGACGGCGATGCGGGAACCGGAGCCAAGAAGGGCAGGAAGCCCAACGGGCCCAAGCCGCGCACCGGTTCGCTGCTGCGCAATATGGACCTGCAGACAGTGACGCTTCAGGACGCGCTGAAGTTGCTGTCGCTGCCGCGGGTCGTCGGTGTGGACCCTACCTCCGGTGAGGAGATCACCGCCCAGAACGGGCGCTACGGACCATACCTCAAGCGCGGCACCGATTCTCGTTCGCTGGCTACCGAGGATCAGATGTTCACCGTCACCCTCGACGAAGCGCTCAAGATCTATTCCGAGCCCAAACGTTCTGGACGCCAAGCCGCTTCGGCGCCGCCGCTGCGCGAGCTGGGCACCGACCCGGCCTCAGGCAAACCGATGGTGATCAAGGACGGCCGATTCGGGCCCTACGTCACCGACGGCGAAACGAACGCCAGCCTGCGCAAGGGCGATGACGTCTTATCGATCACCGACGATCGGGCCGCCGAGCTGTTGGCCGATCGCCGGGCGCGTGGACCGGTGAAGCGGACCGCGAAGAAAGCCCCCCGCAAGGCGCCCGCGAAGAGGGCAGCCGCCAAGAAGGCCGCAAAGCGCAGCTAGCTGCTTACGTCGTTGGAGATCTCCTCCGAGTCGCGGGAAACGGACTCCGGCTCGGCCAGGTTCAGTGGACGTGCCAACTGGGTGGGCGCGGCGCGGACACGCAGGAAGACCACCTCGCCCACGTCCCAGCACAGTGCTTCGGCGTCCAGCGCGCCGCTGACCGCGATGGCCGAAGCCAGCACGTGCCCTTCTTCGAGCTTGGCCAGCTCGGTGAGCCGGGCGGCTTCGTTGACCGGGTCGCCGATGACGGTGTACTCGAAGCGTGCCTGCGCGCCGATGTGGCCAGCGATGGCGCGGCCTGCCGAGACACCGACACCGAACTCGGCGGATCCCAGCACCGGGATCAGCTCGTCGTGCAGCTCGCGGGCGGCGGCCAGCGCGGCACCGGCACCGTCGGGGTGCTCGATTGGCGCGCCGAAGATCGCCAGCGCGGCGTCGCCCTGGAACTTGTTGACGAACCCGCCGTGCCGGCCGACGGTGTCAACTACGACCCGGAAGAACTCGTTGAGCAGGTGGACCACCTCGACGGGTGGTCGCGTCGCGGCCAGCTGGGTGGAACCGACCAGGTCGACGAACAACACGGCAACGTCGCGTTCCTGCCCGCCCAGCTCGGTGCCCCGCTCGAGTGCCCGTCGGGCCACGTCCTCGCCCACGTAGCGGCCGAACAGGTCGCGCAGGCGTTGCCGTTCAGACAGGTCGCGCACCATGTCGTTGAAGCCGGCCTGCAGCAGACCCAGCTCGCTGGCGTCGTAGATCTGCATGTGCGCGTTGTAGTTGCCGCGCTGCACCTCCGAGAGCGCCCAGCGGAGCTGCCGCAACGGGTCGGCGATGGACATGGACACCAGCAGCGTGCTGGCAGCTCCGATGCCCAGTGCCGCCAGCGCCAGCAGCAGGATGGGGTTGAACAACTTCTCCGGGGAGGCGTGCAGCAGCGCGATCTTGTCCGAAATCACCGCCAGCACGATGGCCAGCAGGGGCACGGCCGTGGACAGCACCCAGGTCAGCATCAACCGCAGGATGACACCCGGCGCCTGCACACTTTCGGGCACGCCGCTGCGCAGCGCCGCGACAGCGACGGGACGCAGCACCCGTTCGGATTGCAGGTAGCCGATGATGGCGGTGGCGGTGGCGCCCAGCGCGGTAGCGATTACCACGACCGGCGCGGCTTCGCGGGCCACCGACCAGCTGGCCATGACGAACACCACGCTACCTACGGCCCAAGACGCCGCGCTGGTCAACGTTCGGTAGAACGGCATTCGCAGCGCGCGGGTGCGGGCCAGCTCGGTGGTGGACGGGTCGGCTTCGACCAGCAGGTTGTCGCGGCGCTGCCAGCGGAAAACGGGGACCAATAACCTGAGGTTCCACGCGAACCCCGCGAAGAACAGAAAGATCACCGAGCTGACGAAGATGGCGACGTTCAGTGGCGGCAGATCGCCGAGCTCGATACGGTCGTTCGGCGGCAGGCCATACCGCAGGAAACCAAGCACAAACAGGCCTCCGATGATGTCGGCTTGCAGCATGCTCAGCGAAAACACCGGCCACGGGGTGCGCACCACCCACCGCGCGAATGCACTGATTCGCCGGGGGAGTGTTGCTGCCGTGGTCACGCACCCACCGTATCGGTCAGTGGGGACTCGCCGGTAACCACGAAAGGCATCGGCACGGCGCGTCATGTGGGCGAAAGTTGCCGAAAGATCACGGAATTGTCGCGAAACGGATGCTGATCGGTCTCCGTCGGTGGTCCTCACTAGTGTTGCCGATGATGACCGGGGTGTTTGCACGGCTGGTAGGGCAGCAGGCGGTGGAAGCCGAGCTGCTCGCTGCTGCCAGATCCGCACGTGGTGATGCTCGGAGTGATCAGGGTCACGGAGCCCCGAGCTTCGGGACCATGACACATGCTTGGCTGATCACAGGTCCGCCGGGTTCTGGTCGGTCGGTGGCCGCACTGTGCTTCGCGGCCGCGCTGCAATGCACGTCGCAGGGCGAGCCGGGGTGTGGGAGTTGCCGAGCCTGTACGACGACAATGGCGGGCACCCACGCCGACGTTCGTCGGGTGATCCCCGAAGGTCTGTCCATCGGTGTGGACGAGATGCGGGGCATCGTGCAGATTGCGTCGCGGCGCCCCACCACCGGCCGGCACCAGATCGTGGTGATCGAGGACGCCGACCGGTTGACCGAAGGCGCCGGGAACGCCCTGTTGAAGGTCGTAGAGGAGCCGCCACCGTCAACCGTGTTCCTGCTGTGCGCGCCTTCGGTGGACCCGGAGGACATCGCGATCACCTTGCGCTCCCGGTGCCGGCACGTGGCGCTGGTGACGCCACCCACCGAGGCGATCGCACAGGTGCTGATCGACGGCGACGGCCTGGACGCTGAAACCGCCGGCTGGGCGGCGTCCGTCAGCGGTGGACATGTCGGGCGAGCGCGCCGGCTGGCCACCGACCCAGAGGCCCGGCGGCGACGTGAGCAGGCGCTGGAGCTGGTTCGGGACGCCGCACGGCTGGCCCGCGCCTACATCGCCGCCGAGGAGCTGGTGGCTGCGGCTGAAGCCGAGTCGGTGGCGCTGACCGCCGGGCGTGCCGAGGTCGAGACGGAAGAACTGCGCACCGCACTGGGAGCGGGCGGCACCGGGAAAGGCGCGGCTGGGGCGATGCGCGGGGCCACGGGTGCGATCAGGGATCTGGAGCGACGGCAGAAATCCCGCCAGACCAGGGCCTCGCGTGATGCGCTGGACCGGGCGCTGATCGACCTGGCCACGTATTTCCGGGATGCGCTGGTGGTCTCAGCGAAGGCGGGCCACGTGCGGGCGAACCACCCCGACATGGTTGACCGGGTCGCTGCGTTGGCCGGGCACGCCACCCCTGAGCGGCTGCTGCGCTGCATGGAGGCTGTGCTGGAATGTCGTCAAGCGTTGGCGATCAATGTCAAGCCGAAGTTCGCCGTCGACGCCATGGTCGCCACCATTGGGCAGGAACTGCGGTAAGAGTTTGGGCCGCTCGGGTCGGCTGCCGTAGACTCGTGCCGCCCGGAGGGCGCGCCGCCTTAGCTCAGTCGGTAGAGCGATTCACTCGTAATGAATAGGTCAGGAGTTCGATTCTCCTAGGCGGCTCCGTGACGGATGTATGACCTCGGACACTCGGCCTGTTTGTCGGTTTCGGCTAATGCTTGGCAGTTGTTTTCGGTTGATCCTCGACACTTCAGTTGCGGGCTTCTTCCAGCATCACTCAGCTGCTGAAGACCGGTAGCCTCGCTCGGCTGCCAGGGGTCAGCGGCAGCCCAAATCCTGAGCCCGGATCACTCCCCATCGCGCAGACCGGTTCGGATGAGCGCGGCCAGGAAAGCGTTGCCCTTTGTCAATGTAAAGGTTCAAGACATGTTGGACGACAGGGGTTCTAGACATCCTTGACGGGTCCAGCAGATCTTTGACGGTCTGGTTTGATGCTCGTCTGTGAGCAATGAGACGGCCTGTAATTCCGCCGATTGGGTGACCGAGCATCGGTATCGCGCGGTCCTTCAGGTACTCGACGGGGTCCCCAAGAGCCAGGTGGCGCGGGAGTGCGGTGCATCGCGGCAGTCGGTGCACTCATGGGTCATCCGCTACGAGGCCTTGGGCCTGGCGGGCTTGGCCGATCGATCGCGTCGACCGTTGACGTCGCCGAACGAGCTGTCGCCGACGGTGGTGGCGATGGTCTGCGAACTGCGCCGCACCTATCCGCGCTGGGGCGCTCAGCGCATCGCCCACGAGTTGACACTCCGCGGTGTGGACGCGCCACCGTCGCGGTCGGGTGTGTACCGAATCCTGGTGCGGCATGGCCTGGTGGCTGCCCAGCAGCAGAATCACAGACGCAAATACCGACGCTGGCAGCGCGACGCCCCGATGCAGCTCTGGCAGATCGACATCATGGGTGGGGTGTTCCTTGCCGATGGGCGTGAGTGCAAGTTGGTCACCGGCATCGACGACCATGCCAGGTTCGTCGTGATGGCTACTGTCGTCGTTGACCCCGGAGCACGTGCAGTCTGCGCGGCCTTCACCGCAGCCATGGCCGCCTACGGCGTTCCGTCAGAAGTGTTGACAGACAACGGGAAACAGTTCACGGGACGGTTCACCAAGCCATATCCGGCCGAAGTTCTCTTCGAGCGCATATGTCGCGAGAACGGCATCACCACGCGGTTGACCAAACCCCGCTCCCCGACGACGACCGGCAAGATCGAGCGCTTCCACAAGACGCTGCGACGCGAGCTCCTGGATTCCGCTGGCCCCTTCGTGAGTATCGAGGCGGCCCAGGAGGCGATCGATGCCTGGGTGCACGGCTATAACTACAGCCGACCGCACCAGTCGCTGGGGATGGCGACGCCGGCGACGGTGTTTCGCCCAGCGCCCATCGACGTGGTCGCGCCGATGCCGGTTGCCACCGAACGCCTGGTTCCCGACATCGTCGAAGTCATCGTCCCGCCGCGTCCCAAGCGAACATCTCCCACCGGCGGCAGAGCACTCGCTGAGCGGCAACATTCACGCCGTCGAGTGGGAGACCGTACTGACGCCGCGAGCGCGGCTCCTGCTTCCAGGTGATCAGCAGTTCAAGTTCACCGCTGCGCTGGCCCGACGCGAGGTCACGGTGTGGGCCAGCGACCGCAGCATCCACATCGTGCTCGACGGTGCGGTAATCCGGACCCGACCGTCTCGGCTATCCGAACACGACCTACGCGACTTGCTGCGCCGCGGTGCACGAGTGGCGGGACCCGAGCCCGCGCGCGGCGCCGTCACCGTCGACATGCTGACGACCAGCGTGGTGATCGAAGTGGCGCGCACCGTCTCTCGCGACGGGTGCATTGGCCTCGGTGGCCACAAAGTGCTGCTGGAGTCGGCGTTGGTCGGCCAGCGCGTCACCGTCCGCTTTGAGGGAACCCTGATGCACGTGGTGGCCAACGGCAGGTTGGTCAAGACGCTACCCGCGCCGCTGCCGGCGGATCAGCGGGCGGCCCTGCGTGGAGCACGGCCCACCTCGAAGCCCTTGCCGCCGCCAGCGCCCCCACACCGGGCCATGAGGCGCGTGGCGGCCAATGGGACGGTCACCGTCGCCGGCCAACGGCTAAGGGTAGGACGCAGCTACCACGGAGAAACGGTCGCTATCGCCATTGAGGACACCGTCTTTCGCGTCTTCGTCGACGGCAACGAGATCTGCACCCACGCACGAAGAACCGATACTGACATCGCCATTTTCAAGGCCTACCCCCGACGCCATAGCACCTAGCCGCCGCGGAGATAAACGCAGACCGAATCCGTCCAGCATGTTCTGAAGCGCAAACGTCAAGTTTGTCCTGAAACCGCACACGGACACCCTTCTACCGGTCGATTCCTTTGGCTCGGCGGTGCGGTCCCAAGTGGGCCGGCGAAAGCCGGGATCGTGGGAAAACCGGAACTTCGCACGCGGTACGGCGATATCATTTGCTCCTGCCTATGGGTCAATGACGACTTGGGCAATCCGCCCCGGAACCTCCGACCTATTTGGGCCATGAGGTACTGGGAGGTGGCCATGTCGTTTGTGATCGCGGTGCCGGAGTTGGTGGCGCAGGCCGCAACGGATTTGGCGAGTATTGGTTCAACGATCGGCGCGGCGAATGTCGCCGCAGCGGCCCCCATAAGGGTGGTGTTGGCCGCCGGGGCCGACGAGGTGTCGGTTGCCGTTGCGGGCTTGTTTGGGGCGCACGCTCAGGCCTATCAGGCGCTCAGCGTGCAGGGGGCGGCGTTTCATGCCCAGTTTGTTCAGACGCTGACCGCGGGTGCGGGCTCGTATGAGGCCGCCGAGGCGGCCAGCGCCGCGTCAGTAACCAGTCCGCTGCTCAACGCGATCAACGCGCCCTTCCTAGCAGCTACCGGGCGCCCGCTGATCGGCAACGGCGCCAACGGCGCGGCGGGCAGCGGGGCCGCCGGCGGGGCCGGCGGATGGTTGTTCGGCACCGGCGG
>JALHRH010000231.1 GCA_022841565.1 Mycobacterium sp.
GCCTGGTCGACTCCGTGGTCGCCTATGGGACCATCGACTCCATCGCGGCACGGCTGCGCGAGCACCTTGACGCCGGCGCCGACCACGTGCCCGTACAGGTCCTGGCCAAGGACGAAGACCTGGTTCCCGCGCTGGCCGAACTTGCCGGGGCGCTTGCGCTGAAACGGGTATAGGGACCACCGATGACGGAATCAGTTTCACTCAAGCCTGACCTGGGCAAGTTCGGCGTATGGCTGGGCAGCCGAGGACTCGCCCCCGAGCTGGCCGCCGAGATCGAGTCGCTGGGCTACGGCGCCGCGTGGATCGGCGGGTCACCGGATGCCGAGTTGGCCTGGGTGGAACCCGCGCTGGACCAGACCACGACGCTGCAGCTGGCCACCGGGATCGTCAATATCTGGACGGCGCCGGCCAGCGCGGTCGCCACGTCCTACCACCGGATCGAAGATGCGCATCCGGGCAGGTTCCTGCTGGGCATCGGGGTGGGCCACCCAGAGCACACCCAGGACTATCAGAAGCCTTATCACGCTCTGACGTCCTACCTCGACGAACTGGACAGCGTCTTACAACATGCCCCCGTTCCCAATAGCCGCCGGGTGCTCGCGGCGCTCGGGCCCCGGGTGCTGCGGCTGGCGGCCGAGCGCAGCGCGGGTGCGCACCCCTACCTGACCACGCCCGAACACACCGGCATGGCTCGCCACCTGGTGGGCAACACGGTATTCCTGGCGCCCGAACACAAGGTCGTCCTTGCCATCGACGCGGACGAGGCCCGTGCCGTGGGCCGCAAGTTCGTCGACTTCTATTTGGGCCTGAGCAACTATGTGAACAACTGGCTGCGCCTAGGGTTCACCGAGGATGACGTGCGCAAGCCGGGCAGTGACCGGCTGATCGACGCCCTGGTCGCCTACGGCACCCCGGACGCGATCGCCCGCCGCCTCAACGAACACCTGGACGCCGGTGCCGATCACGTCGCCATCCAGGTGTTGGGTTCCTCGCGACCGGAGAAGCTGGTGCCCGCGCTCACCGAACTGGCAGGAGCGCTGGGCCTCACCGGTTAGGGTTTGTAGCCATGCGGCTGCTAGTCACCGGAGGGGCGGGCTTTATCGGGGCGAACTTCGTGCACAGCACGGTTCGCGAACACCCCGAGGACTCCGTGACGGTTCTGGACGCGTTGACCTATGCCGGACGCCGGGAGTCACTGGCCGAGGTCGCGGACTTCATCCGGCTGGTGGAGGGCGACATCTGCGACACCGAGCTGGTTTCGGCGTTGGTGGCCGAGTCCGACGCCGTCGTCCATTTCGCGGCCGAATCCCACGTCGACAACGCGCTGGACAATCCGGAGCCGTTCCTGCACACCAACGTGGTGGGCACCTTCACCATTCTGGAAGCGGTGCGACGAAACGGGGTGCGGCTGCATCACATCTCGACCGACGAGGTGTACGGCGACCTGGAGCTCGACGACCCGCAGCGGTTCACCGAGTTCACGCCCTACAACCCGTCGAGCCCGTACTCAGCGACCAAGGCCGGCAGCGACATGCTGGTGCGGGCCTGGGTGCGGTCCTACGGCGTGCGGGCGACCCTGTCGAACTGCTCCAATAACTACGGCCCGTTTCAGCACATCGAGAAATTCATTCCGCGCCAGATCACGAACGTGCTTACCGGGCGGCGCTGCAAGCTGTACGGCAGCGGCCAGAACGTGCGCGACTGGATTCACGTCGAGGATCACAACAGCGCGGTGCGGCGAATTCTGGAGCAAGGCGAGCCCGGTCGCACCTATCTGATCAGCTCGGAGGGCGAGCGGGACAACCTGACCGTGCTGCGCACCCTGCTGAAGTTGATGGGCCGCGATCCCGACGACTTCGATCACGTCACCGACCGCGTCGGCCATGATCTGCGCTACGCCATCGATCCGTCCCTGCTCTACAACGAATTGGGTTGGGCGCCAAAGCACACCGATTTTGAGGAAGGGCTGCAAGCCACCATCGACTGGTACCGCGACAACGAATCGTGGTGGCGGCCGGTCAAGGATGCCGCCGAGGCCCGCTACGAGAAGCGCGGTCAGTGAGATGAACATTCGCGAACTCGACATCCCGGGTGCCTGGGAAATTACCCCTGCTATCCACGGCGACTCGCGGGGCATGTTCTTCGAATGGCTGACCGACAAAGGGTTCAGTGAACTCGCCGGCCACCGGCTTGATGTGCGGCAGGCGAACTGTTCGGTGTCCGCGGCCGGCGTATTGCGCGGTCTACACTTCGCCGAGTTGCCGCCCAGCCAGGCCAAGTATGTGACCTGTGTGCGTGGCGCGGTGTTCGACGTCGTCGTCGACATCCGGGAAGGCTCACCGACGTTCGGCCGGTGGGACTCGGTCCTGCTTGACGACAAGGACCGCCGAACCACCTACATCTCCGAGGGTCTGGCTCACGGTTTCCTTGCGCTGGAAGACAATTCAACAGTGATGTACTTGTGCTCGGCGGAATACAATCCCCAGCGCGAGCACACCATCTGTGCCACCGATCCCGCCATCGGGGTGGACTGGCCGCTGGTTGGCGGCGCGCCACCCAGCCTGTCCGACCGCGACGCCGCCGCACCGAGCTTCGCCGACGTTCGCGCCGCTGGCCTGCTTCCCACCTGGGAAGAAGCTGAGCAATTCGTCGCGGGCCTGCGCGGCGGACCGCACGTCGACTGATACTCACCTATGCGGCGGGACCAGCGCCGTACATACTGCTTCTCAGCGTCTGCTGCGGTGCGGACCGCAAACAATCGAAGGAGACACTGGTGAAGCGTGAGCTGTTGATCGCCCTGGGCGCGACGACCCTCGTGGTAGGCATGGCCGGATGCTCGAAAGACGCGAAACCATCCGGCACATCCTCCAGCCCGTCCAGCACGTCCTCCAGTTCGGCCGCGTCGTCAAGCGCAGCCATCAGCCCCAGTGCCGCGTCCGGGTCCCCCGCTGCCGCCGGAGAGTGGAAGGTCATCGTCGGCGGCATGCCGATCACCATCAATGGCCCGGTGGTGTGCGAGACGAACCAGGGCAAGTTCTCGATCGCCATCGGTGACATGGTCAACGGCGTCATCGTCGGCCTAGAGCAGGACGCCTCGGCCGTCCGCAACGCCGGCCTGGGCACCGTTGACGGCGTGGTCCTCAGCTTCACCGAAGGCGCTCCCGGCAACAGCGCACAGGCAACCAAGAACGGCAACACCTACCAGATCACCGGCACCGCAACCGGTGTGGACAACGCGGGACAGCAGGTCAGCAAGACATTCGAGGTCGACGCCACCTGCCCCTAGCCGGACGGTGGGTCGTCTTCGGGGGCGGTGCCGTCATGGTGGAGGAGAACGCGATGTTCGAATTCACCCAGGTAGTGAACGCTAACGAGTCGGGGTTCGTGGTGAACGCACGGCGCGCACAGCACCGAGCCACCACCATGGCCATTCCTCATGGCCCTCAGTTAGCGAATATTCCTAACGGGTTTCGGTAGAGTCCCTCGGTTCCGACAGCCCCGGAATGTAGGGGGGAAAGCCTTCCGTCGACCACCCCGCAGGTCGGTTAGCCCACGCCGGCGGAAAGTCCGGCGACGAGAAGTCGTTCTGGTAGGCCGAGCAGCCGACCGTGCGGCCGATATCCAGTGCGACATCAGCTAATTCGCTCAGCTCGACCCCGGTGCCCATCGGCATGATGTGAATCACGCAATCACCCACAATCGCCCTCACATGACCTAGGTAATGGAGCACGAATACGAATTCTCCGGGGTGCGGGCCGGTGATTTCGTAGGCCTCCGGATTCGGTGATCGCAGATCGAGGCCGGGCGGGCACTCTTGGCGGATCATGTCCCTAATCCCGTCGACCTCCTGTGCGCCGTCCGCCACTTGGTAGATCGAAACCGTGACGCTGCGGGTGTATCCCGTTTCCCGGTCGCCCCAGCTGCACCAAAGTGAGTTGTTCCAGAGCTCTTCGGCGATTTCCGAGGTCGGTCTCACGTTCTTCGGCAGCATGGTGCTGATGTCCAAGCAAGTTTGGAGCTTTTTGGCGATGAGATCGCGGCGCCCGGTGTAGCTGCGCGGCGGCTCGCTCATACGACCAACTCCTTTCGATTCATCCTTTGGTACCCGTTTGCGGAAAAGCCGTGATGATTTTTCCGTCGCCCGCCGAAATAACCACGCGAGCTGTGAAAACGTAGGTGCCGTTGGGCAGGGAGATATTTCGGTACATAGCGAATGTGTCGTTGTCTTGGTTGTACTCCACCCGCTCCGGGTAGGCCAGGGTCGCGGCGATCGTGTAATCGGCTAGGTAGCGCCAATTGCCCGCGGTGGGCCACCGCTCATCAGCGATCGTCTGCCACTGCTGCCCGTGTTTGGCCTGGATGTGCAGCAACCCGTACTTGTCGTTGCCGCAATACAAGGCCGAATCCCCGGCCGGCAGCGACCGGAATCCCGTGCTCAGCGGCGCGTGGTAGAACGTCCTGACGACCTTGTCCGGGTCCTGGCCGCGCGCCCGGCACGCCGCCCACACCTTTGGTTGGTAGGGCGGAAATGGCACCGGAGCAGGTGGCGGCTCCTGGGGCTTGGGACCGAAGCCGACCGCCTGGTAGGCCGGACTCAGCGACCGCAACACCGCCGCGTTGGCGTGCGATTCGGCCGTGGTTTCGGCAATCACCCGCTGGATGTCGCGGGTCTTGGCACCAAGGAATTTGGCGAACGTAGCCGCTCCGACCGGCGTGTCGAGGGCCAGCGCCTGCTGATTGGCGACGGCGCGCTCCATCTCGGCGCCGATGGCGTCCAGCCGGAGCCGACCGCTCAGCGCACTCAGGTACACCGCCCGCAGCGCCGGTGCGACTGCTCGATCCGCCCCCGCGGACACTCGGACGACCTCGGCAAGCATCGCTTGGCGCGTTCGCGCCGCGTCAGCGCCCAGACCGGCCTCGTCGGACATGCCGGAGCGGTATGTAGGCCGAACGGGAGCGGCAACTCACCTCGCCAGCGACTCCAGATGCAAGTAAGTCCTGACCGGGCGTCCGCCACGCCGCTCACACCATCTGCTGGTAGGGCGGAAAGGCACCGGCTAGGTGGCGGCTCCACAAGCGTGGAACCGATGCCGGCCGCCCGGTAGGCCGGAACGTATTCAGGCGGGACGGGAGCCGCAAGTCACCTTTGTTGCGAACTGCCAACAACAGTTACTAGGATATGCAAGTATCGCCACATTCCGCCACGAACCCACTGGGACGGCCATGACCACTCAGATTCCGCACTTCATCGACGGCCAGCGCACCGCCGGCCAGTCCACCCGCACCGCTGACGTCTTCGAACCCAGCACCGGTGAGGTGCAGGCCACCGTGCCGATGGCAAGCCAGGCCGACATCAACACCGCGGTGGCTTCCGCTGTCGAAGCCCAGAAGGGCTGGGCCGCGTGGAACCCGCAACGCCGCGCGCGGGTGTTGATGCGGTTCATCGAGCTGGTCAACGGCAACATCGACGAGCTGGCCGAGCTACTGTCCCTAGAGCACGGTAAGACGGTGCCCGACGCCATGGGCGACATCCAGCGCGGCATCGAGGTGATCGAGTTCTGCCTCGGCATCCCCCATCTGCTCAAAGGGGACTACACCGAGGGCGCCGGCCCGGGCATCGACGTCTATTCGCTGCGGCAACCCCTTGGCGTGGTCGCGGGAATCACGCCGTTCAACTTCCCGGCAATGATCCCGCTGTGGAAGGCTGGCCCGGCCCTGGCGTGTGGAAATGCGTTCGTGCTCAAGCCAAGTGAGCGCGACCCGTCGGTTCCGGTACGGTTGGCGGAGCTTTTCGTCGAAGCGGGCCTACCGCCCGGCGTGTTTCAGGTCGTGCACGGCGACAAGGAAGCCGTCGACGCCATCCTGAATCACCCCGATATCCAGGCGGTCGGTTTCGTCGGCAGCTCTGATATCGCGCAGTACATCTACGCGACGGCCGCGGCGACCGGCAAGCGCTCCCAATGCTTCGGCGGCGCCAAGAACCACATGATCGTGATGCCCGACGCCGACCTCGACCAGGCCGTGGATGCGCTGATCGGCGCCGGCTACGGCAGCGCCGGCGAGCGTTGCATGGCGATCAGCGTCGCCGTCCCAGTGGGCGAGCAGACCGCAGAACGATTGCGCGCCAGGCTGATCGAACGAATCAACAACTTGCGGGTCGGACACAGTCTGGACCCCAAGGCCGACTACGGCCCGCTGGTTACCGAAGCCGCGCTGGCGCGGGTGCGCCACTACATCGACCAGGGCGTGGCTGCCGGCGCCGAACTCGTCATCGATGGCCGGGAGCGGGCCAGCGACGACTTGACTTTCGGTGACGCCAACCTCGAAGGCGGCTTTTTCATCGGACCCACGCTGTTCGACCACGTCACCCCGGACATGTCGATCTACACCGACGAGATCTTCGGCCCGGTGCTGTGCATCGTAAGGGCCAAGACCTACGAGGAAGCAGTGGCGCTTCCTTCCGAGCACGAATACGGCAACGGCGTGGCGGTTTTCACGCGCGACGGCGACACCGCTCGCGACTTCGTCTCCCGGGTGCAGGTAGGCATGGTTGGCGTCAACGTCCCCATCCCGGTGCCGGTGGCCTACCACACCTTCGGCGGCTGGAAGCGCTCCGGCTTCGGCGACCTCAACCAGCACGGCCCGGCCGCGATCCAGTTCTATACGAAGGTCAAGACCATCACGTCGCGGTGGCCGTCGGGAATCAAGGATGGCGCCGAATTCGTCATCCCCACCATGCAATGACCACCATGTTCACCCTCAACGACGACGAGCGGGTGATCACCGAGACGGCGGCAGCCTTCGCCGAAAAGCGCATCGCCCCGCACGCCCTGCAATGGGATGCCACCAACCACTTTCCTACCGACGTACTGCGCGAGGCCGCCGAACTCGGGATGGCGGCCATTTACTGCCGCGAGGACGTGGGCGGCAGCGGGTTGCGTCGCCTCGACGGGGTGCGCATCTTCGAGCAGTTAGCCGCCGCCGACCCGGTCACCGCCGCGTTCCTGTCCATCCACAACATGTGCGCGTGGATGATCGACGGCTTCGGCACCGATGAGCAACGCAAGGTCTGGGTGCCGCGACTGGCGACCATGGACGTCATCGCCAGCTACTGTCTGACCGAGCCGGGCGCCGGATCGGATGCCGGTGCGCTGAGCACCCGCGCGGTCAAGCAGGGCTCAGATTACGTGCTCGACGGCGTCAAGCAGTTCATTTCCGGTGCGGGCGCATCCGACGTCTACGTGGTGATGGCACGCACCGGCGGCCCCGATCGACCCGGCCCGCGCGGCATCTCCGCGTTCGTCATCGAAAAGGGCACGCCCGGGCTGAGTTTCGGTGCACTCGAAGACAAGATGGGTTGGCATGCGCAACCTACCGCCCAGGTGATACTCGACGGGGTCCGGGTACCGGCCGATGCGATGCTGGGCGGCGCCGATGGCGAGGGCGCCGGCTTCGGGATCGCGATGAACGGCCTCAACGGCGGCCGGCTCAACATCGCGGCGTGCTCGCTGGGCGGCGCGCAGGCCGCCTTCGACAAAGCGGGCGCCTACGTCCGCGAGCGGCAGGCGTTCGGCTCCGCTCTGCTCGACGAACCCACCGTGCGGTTCACCCTCGCCGACCTGGCCACCGGACTGGAAACGTCGCGACTGCTGTTGTGGCGGGCCGCAATTGCACTCGACGAGGACGCCGCCGACAAGGTCGAGCTGTGTGCGATGGCCAAGCGCTACGTCACCGACACGTGCTTTGACGTGGCCGACACGGCGCTGCAACTGCACGGCGGCTACGGATATCTGCGCGAATATGGCTTGGAGAAAATCGTCCGCGACCTGCGGGTGCATCGAATCCTGGAAGGAACCAACGAAATCATGCGCGTGGTCATCGGCCGGGCCGAGGCCGCGCGGTTCCGAACCACCGCCTAGAAGGGCTGCCATGACCACACGTCTCGCGATTGCGTTCCTGGGGCTGGGCAACATGGGTGCCCCGATGTCGGCGAATCTGGTTACCGCAGGCCACCTGGTGCGCGGGTACGATCCGGTACCCGCGGCGGAGGCGACCGCAGCCGCGAACGGCTGCGCCATGTTCGGCAGCGCCGCCGACGCGGTGGCCGACGCGGACGTCGTCGTCACGATGCTGCCCAGCGGCGAGGTGGTCAAGCGCTGCTACGCCGAGGTGCTGCCCGCCGCGCGCCCCGGGGCGTTGTTCATCGACAGCTCCACCATCTCGGTCGACAATGCCCGTGAGGCCCATGAACTGGCTCAATCGAAAGGTATGCAGCAACTCGACGCACCCGTGTCCGGGGGCGTCAAAGGTGCGACGGCCGGGACGTTGGCGTTCATGGTCGGCGGCGACGAGGCGGCCCTGGAGCGGGCCCGGCCGGTGCTGGAACCCATGGCGGGCAAGATCATTCACTGCGGCGCGGCCGGTGCGGGACAGGCCGCCAAGATATGCAACAACATGGTGCTAGCCGTGCAACAGATCGCGATCGGTGAGGCGTTCGTGCTCGCCGAGAAACTCGGGCTGTCCGCCCAGTCCCTGTTCGACGTCATCACCGGAGCGACCGGCAACTGCTGGGCGGTGCACACCAATTGCCCAGTGCCCGGCCCGGTTCCGACATCACCGGCCAACAACGACTTCAAACCCGGTTTCGCGGCGGCGTTGATGAACAAGGACCTGGGCCTGGCCATGGACGCGGTAAGCGTCACCGGATCCGCAGCCCCGCTGGGCCGTCACGCCGCCGAGATCTACGCTGAGTTCATCGCGTCCGACGCCTCCCACGCCGACAAAGACTTCAGCGCGGTGATCGAAATGCTGCGCGGCAGCTAGACCAAGAGATCCGTGCGCTTCACTCACATAGCCAGCTCAAGGCGCCCCGCGTCCTCTTCGACGCTATACCCGATCGGCTGTTCGCAGCCGTGCAGAGGCTCACACCACATCGGGACCGATACCGGACACCGCCCACAGCGTCCGACCGTGTTGGTCGGCGCCGGCGGTATCCGTTGATATGTCGATGCGTCGAGGAGATGGTCGAGGAGATGCGGGCCCTATCGGACGAGGGCGCGAAATGTCAGCAGGGGGCGGCGTCTGCAAGGGATGTCAGCAACCAGTGCTTGTCCGGAGCGTGCGGCAAGCCTGATGCAGACGTGCCGGGGATAGGCGGGTAATGCGGCGTCGGAATGCGGTGCGCGGCAGTGTGTGAATGTTGTCGAAGTTGACGACACAGTCGCTTGGCACGCGGTCCTCGGCGGCGGTCAGTTCTAACTCGGACACCAGTCCCCTGCGAGTACGGGTCAGTGCGGCTACGACGACC
>JALHRH010000232.1 GCA_022841565.1 Mycobacterium sp.
TGGCGCCCCCGCCGCCACCCACCCCCGTGACCATCACCGAGACCAGGCCGGCACCGCCCCCACCGCCGGGCGATGAACCATCCAATGCACCCGGTGACCCCGGCGTCGGGGTGACCGACATTCCTGAGGTGCCTGCCCCACCGCCGGGAGCACCCGACGGCGTTATCGGCGTCGCACCGCACTCGGTGATTATCTCCATCCGGCAGTCGTCGCGAGCATACGAGCCGGTCAATCCTGGACCGGGTGACACGGAGGTACGGAAGAAGGCGGGTTCCATCGCGACGCTGGCCAGTGCCATCGTGCACGCGGCCAATATGGGCGCCAAAGTAATTAACATCAGCGTGACATCGTGCGTGCCGGCCGCTGACCCACTGGATCAGGCCGCCATCGGCGCGGCCGTGTGGTACGCCGCCACCGTCAAGGACGCCGTGATCGTCGCTGCCGCTGGCAACGACAGTGAAGACGGCTGCGCCCAGAATCCTTCGTTCGACCCGCTGAATGCTTCCGATCCCCGAGACTGGCATCAGGTCAAGACCGTTTCATCGCCGTCGTGGTTCTCCGACTATGTGTTGTCGGTGGGGGCGGTCGACAACACGGGCGCAGTCATCAACAAAAGCTTGGCCGGGCCCTGGGTGGCCGCCGCTGCGCCCGGTGTCGGCATCATGGGGCTGTCCCCGCAATCCGGCGGTCCCGTCAACGCCTACCCACCGATCCGGCCAGGCGAGAAAAACATGCCGATCTGGGGCACCAGTTTCTCTGCCGCCTACGTCAGCGGCGTCGCCGCATTGGTGCGCGCCAAGTATCCGGGGCTGTCCGCCCATCAGATCATCAACCGCATCCTGCAGACAGCACACAATCCGCCGCGTGGAGTCGACAACCAGGTCGGCTACGGCGTGGTGGATCCGGTGGCTGCGTTGACCTTTGATGTGCCTGCAGGGGAACGGCTGCCACCTGCGACACATAGCCGGATCGTGACGCCGGCAGCGCCGCCCCCGCCGCCGGATCACCGAGCCCGCAACTTCGCACTGATCTTCGCGGGCGTCGTCACGACACTCGTGGCGGCAGGCGCGCTGACCACCCGGGCGCGGCGGGGGCGATGACGGACACAGTGAAGCTGGCGATCATCACCGGCATTTTCCTCGCCACCCTTGCTGGCCTGGCAGCCAGTGGCTATCCCGGCGCGGCAACGGGTTTGGCGATCGGCCTGGCCTTTGCCGTCGTTCCCTGGCGCGGTCAGACCGCCTGGTCGTGGCTGACCATATGGTGGCGGCGCACACAGCCGATTCGATGGACCGAACCGCACACCGTGGTCAACGACCGCGCCGGCGGGGGAGTGCGCTTCCACGATGGCATCGCGGTGGCCGCGGTGCAACTGCTGGGCAAGGCGCATGCGCCCACCCTCTTCACTGGCTCGACCTCGACCCACACCGAGAATGCGCTCGATGTCTGCGATCTGGCACCGCTGCTACGGCAGAGCCTGGGGCTGCGGCTCGAATCGCTCAGCGTCGTCAGCACCGGAGCGCGACGGCGAGCTACCGGCGACTATCCCCGGCTCTACGACACGTTGATCGGCACCCCGCCGTACGCCGGGCAGCGTGAAACCTGGCTCGTGGTGCGCATTTCTGCGCTAGCGAATATCGAGGCGCTGCAGTCCCGGGCCTCGGTGGGCACGACGACACTGGCTGCCGCGCAACGGATCAGTGCAGCAATGCGTCAGCGCGGAATCCGCGCCAAGGTGGCAACCGCCACCGACATCGTCGAGCTGGAACGCCGGTTGGGTGCATCGGCGCTCGACGTACTGAATCGCCGATGGGGTTCAGTGCGGGGGGAGGGTGGCTGGCTCACCACGTATTGGTATCGCCCCGCGGACATCACTACCGAGAACCTGGCGCAGGCGTGGGCAACGCGGGCCGACGGAATCACGCAAAACATAACGCTGTTCGGCGACGGCAGTGCGACAGCGACCGTGACTGTTCGCAGTGCGCAACCGCCGACCGCGCCACCGAGCATGTTGTTACAGACGCTGCCGGGTGAACAGGCCGCGGCTCTCGCGGGTAATCTCTGCGGGCCGTTGCCGCAGTTGCGCGGAATCCGGCACGGGCACTTGACCGCTCCGCTTGTCATCCCGATCGGGCCCTCCGGGGTACTGCTGGGCAAAGGTGACGCCGGCAGTAGGATGATGCTGCCCCTCGATGACCCTGGCGAGTTCAGCCGCGTGCACATCGCCGCGGACGATGTGCTGGCCAAGCGCATCGTGGTCCGGCTGGCAGGCGCGGGCGAGCGGATCACTGTGCACACTCGAAACACCAAGCGGTGGAACAGTGTTCGGACACCGGACATCGCCGTCACCGACCTGGCCAAGCCAGTGGCCGGTACCACGGTCAGCGTCGTGGACGGTACCGTGACGCCCATGCCCCGCCCGAATACGGTGGTGTCCGTTGGCGGGCCGGAGTACGAATACCGGGGCCCGGCGAACGTATTGATCACTCAAACCGGCCCGGCCACGGTGTCAGTAGCGGCTGCCGGCCAGGCTCACACTGTCGAGATCGAACTGTTCCGAGCCGAGAATCGTTATGTGTCAACCGAACCCACTAGCCTTCGAGGTGGCGACTTGGCGGCGGTGGATTCACCATGACCAGCAGTACCATGATCGCTGCTGCACGAAAACGTTTCGACCAGGCGATGACGTTGTTGGACAAGGATCCTGACGCGGCGGGGGCACGGTTCCGGGAGGCCACCGAGATCGATCCGTCGATGGCCGACGCCTGGCTGGGCCGGATTGCTGCCGGTGACGAGTCGTTGACGACGGTGCAGCAACTGTACCGGTACGGGTCACGGTTGCACCGGGAGACGAACCGGCTCGGAGTACGATTGTCGGCGCCTATCAAAGCCGGTCCCTACCTCTCGATTTCGGTGGCCGAGTCATCGCATGCTGGGTTGGCGCTGGCCAGTGCACTGGTCGATGCGGGCCAGTATGGAGAGGCAGACGCGTTGCTGCGCGATCCCGCGCTATTGGACACCTGGGAAAATCACCAGTGGCAGCAGTACATCGAGGCGTACCTGATGTTCGTCACGCAGCGATGGCCGGATGTAATCTCGGTTGCGGCAGCAGTCTTGCCTCCTGAGGCCATCATCATGTCGGCCGTCACGGCGGCAACGTGCACGCTGGCGGCCCACGCCGCCGCGCATCTGGGCCAGGCGCGTGTTGCGCTCGGCTGGACCGACCGGGTCGAGGTGCATTCCGCGACCGCCGGGCCGCGCCGAACTCGCAACGAGAATGCGCTCACTGCAATTGATTCCGGAGACTATCCGTTGATCGCAGCGGACTTGGCGTACGTGCGGGGGATGGCGCACCGCCAGCTCGGCAACGAATCGCAGGCGCAGGAGTGGCTGTCCAGGGCGACGATCAACGGCGCGCTGATGGTGTCGGCCAAGCAGGCGCTGGCCGACCCCGCGTTGCAGCTGTTGATCACCGATGAGGAGGCCATCGGTTCCCGGACCGACAAGTGGGATGTCAAAACCCAGCCGTCCGTGCAGCAGCGCACCGATGCCGAACACGAAGAGCGGCGAAGTCAACTCCTGCAGGAGGGTCGTGCGCTGCTGGACAACCAAGTCGGGCTGGCCGAAGTCAAGCGCGCCGTTTCCGAATTGGAGGATCAGATCGAGGTTCGGGCGTTGCGCCTGGCGGCCGGACTGCCGGTGGCCAATCAAACCAATCACATGTTGTTGGTTGGCCCGCCAGGCACGGGAAAGACCACTACCGCAGAAGCTCTCGGCAAGATCTACGCCGGCTTGGGGATTGTGCGTCACCCGGAGATTATCGAAGTAAAGCGGGCCGACTTCTGCGGCGAGCACATCGGGGCGTCCGGCCCGAAAACCAATGAACTGATTGATCGTTCATTGGGGCGCATTTTGTTCATGGATGAGTTCTACTCGCTGGTGGAGCGACACCAGGACGGGCGACCGGACATGATCGGCATGGAAGCCGTCAACCAGTTGCTGGTTGCCCTGGAGGTGCACCGGTTCGACTTCTGCTTCATCGGCGCCGGGTATGAGAAGGAAGTCGACGAGTTCCTGACGGTGAACCCGGGTCTGGCAGGACGGTTCAACCGCAAGCTGCGATTCGAGTCGTACACGCCAGACGAACTGGTGGAAATTGCGGTGCGCTATGGCAATCCGAGAGCCACCGTGATCGCACCGGGCGCAGCCGAGGCGTTGAACGCGGCCTGCGCCACGCTGCGTTCGTACCGCGCGCCGGACGGCATGCATGGCGTCGACCTGATGCAGAACGGGCGATTCGCGCGCAATGTCGTCGAACGTGCTGAGCGGCTGAGGGATTCGCGGGTGGCCGCCCAGCACCGCAGCGCCAAGGGGTCGGTCACGGTCGATGATCTGCAGACCCTGCGCAGCCAGGATGTGATCACCGCGGTGCACGAGGCATGTGCGGAAAAGCATGTCCCACTGGACGTCACACCTCGATGACGACTGCCCCGCCCTGCCCGCCGCCCGCGCACATCGCGGCCACGCCGATCCCGCCGCCGCGCCGCAGCAACTCGTACGTCAACGTGGTCACCATCCGCGCCCCGGAGGCCGCGATCGGATGCCCGAGGCTGCAGCCGCTGCCGGAGAAGTTCACCTTCTCCTCGTCGAGGCCGTACTCCCGGCACGCGGCGATCGGCACCGAGGCGAGCGCCTCGTTGATCTCCCACAGCGCCACGTCGGCGGCCGAGAGCCCGGCCCGCTGCAGCACCTTGCCGATCACCTTCACCGCACCCAGCCCGCAGTCGCGCGGGGCCACGCACGCGGCGGCCCACGCCCGGACCTTGCCCATCACGGTCAACCCCTCGGCGGCGGCGTAGTCCGCACCGACCAGCGCCACCGCCGCGGCGGCGTCGTTGGTGCCGCTGCTGTTGCCGGCGGTGATCGAGAAGCCCTCGATTTCCGGGTGCAGCACCTTGAGTCCGGCCAGCTTCTCCACCGTGGTGTCGCGGCGCGGGTGCTCGTCGACGGCGAACTCGGTGACCGACCCGTCGAACTGGGTGATCTTGAGCGGCAGGATCTCGTCGGCGAACTTGCCGGCGTCCTGGGCCGCCACTGCACGCTGATGCGAGCGGGCCGCCCAGGCGTCCATCTCCTCGCGGCTGATGCGGACCGACTGCGCGGTGTTCCACCCGACGGTGATCGACATGTCCTTGGCGGGAGCGTCCGGCGTCTCGACGTGCGTCGGCGGCATCCACCGCTCCTCGAACTTGAGCTCCGGGCCCGGGATGCGCCAGTTGGTCAGCGGCGTCATCGACAGCGACTGCACGCCGCCGGCGATCAGCACCCGCTCCATGCCCGAGCCGATCTGCGCCGAGGCGTTGCCGATCGCGGTGAGGCTGCCCGCGCAGTGCCGGTTCACCGACTGGCCCGGCACGTGCTCCAAACCCGTGGCGGTGGCCGCGTAGCGTGCCAAATCGCCGCCACCGTAATGCGATTGGGCGAAGATGATGTCGTCGATGGCCGACGGGTCCACACCGGAACGGCGCACGACCTCGGGCAGCACCGCGGTGATCAGCGTCTCGGGCGGGGGTGTTGACGAGCGTGCCCTTGAAGGACCGGCCGATCGCCGTCCGGACGGCGCCAACGATTACGGGTGTGGCCATCTTCTAACCTCGTACTCTCTACCGGGGGGATCAGGCCCTATCGTAGCAAGTACGGTATTTACAATAGTAACGATAGGTGTAACGCCGCTGAGAACGCGTGACCGAAGAAGAAGCGAATGGTTTCCGTCGAGGTGTTTTAGGACGCTACTGATGCGGGTCCATCTCGGCCGCGGGACTCGAAGTCGGGTGTGTCATGGACCTCAGTAAATGGGAAAGCCGTCAAACTGTGCCCGCACTCGATTGTTTGGCCTGTGCGCCAGGCCGGCAAGCGCAATCGGTACGCGAAGAATAAGAGCGACATCGCCGATCGCTGTATCGTGAGGGCGCGCAAGCCGAAACCGTACCGACTCTAACTGGTAGCGAGTCCGGCGCTTGGTATCGGCCGCATCAGCCGCGCAAAGCCACGGTTGGCAACGGTGCGTCTGAAATGCAGCGATGGGTGCGCGTGGATGTGCGAGAAATATTGTTGGCTGACTTCACCGGCGGTCAGGGGCCTGGCGAGGCGACGGGAGTCACGAACCGGCACCGCCGTGAACGATGTGGACCTCCGATCCGAACGCGGCGGCGAGTTGCGGGCGAGACTTGCTCTGTTCTCGATGACGGTTGGACACTGAAGATTGCGACAACTCGATGCAGGCGGCAAGAAAGTGCGCGATGATCAGTCCGGCTAGCTACATCAGCTGGACCTGCGGCAGGTTATCGCTGCCAGAAGAAGGGAGTTGACCAGGGGTGCGGCTTCTCGCGCTAATCACGGTCGGCGTCACGATTGCTTTGCTGGGCTCGGCCCCTGCCTTGGCAATCGATCCTCCGGCAATTGATCCCGGAGCGGTGCCGCCTGACGTCACGGGGCCCGAGCAGCCGACCGAGCAGCGTCGCCTATGCTCTGTGCCAGTAACTTCGCCGGGTTCTGACTTTCACGATTCTACTTGGGCCAACACGTATTTGGGAGTTGAGGAGGCTCACAACTACGCAACTGGTGCGGGCGTGACGGTGGCAGTTATCGACACTGGGGTGAATCGCTCGCCACGTGTGCCGGCGGAGTCTGGTGGTGATTTCGTTGTTGATGGTGATGGACTTTCGGATTGTGATTCTCACGGGACCCTGATTGCGTCCATCATCGGCGGCCGGTCGACATCCATCGACGGATTTGTCGGCGTTGCGCCTGACGCGCGGCTGATCTCGCTGCGCCAGACGTCGGAGGCTTTCGAGCCAAAGGAGTCAGAAGCTAACCGGAACGACCCCAATGCGACACCGGCGGCCGGGTCTGTCCGTAGCTTGGCGCGTGCCGTGGTGCATGCCGCTAACCTCGGAGCGGGCGTGATCAACATCAGCGAAGCGGCCTGCTTCAAGGTCAAGCAGACGGTCGATGAGTCCGCGCTCGGCGCAGCCCTTAATTACGCTGTCAACGTCAAAGGCGTGGTTGTTGTGGTGGCGGCGGGCAATACGGGTGGCGATTGTGCGCAGAATCCTGGGCCTGACCCGTCGATTCCCTCCGATTCCCGGGGCTGGCGGGCCGTTCAAACGATTGTCACACCGGCGTGGTATGCACCTCTGGTGCTGGCCGTGGGGGGTTTCGGGCAAGACGGGGCGCCGAGTTCGTTTTCGATGCATGGACCGTGGGTGGGGGTAGCGGGACCAGCGGAACATATCGTAGCGCTCGGCCCCGATGGTGAGCCGGTTGATGCGTTGGCAGGTAGGGAGGGGCCGGTGCCGATTGCGGGCACCTCTTTTGCGGCGGCGTATGTGTCGGGGTTGGTGGCGCTGCTAAGGCAGCGTTTCCCCGACCTGACACCGGCGCAGATCGTCAACCGGATAACCGCTACCGCGCGGCACCCGGGAGGCGGTGTCGACGATGCCGTCGGCGCAGGCATTGTTGACGCTGTCGCGGCGTTGACGTGGGACGTCTCGCAAAGTCCTTTGGAAAGTCAGTTCAGGGTCCAGCAACTGCCGGCGCCGGTCGCGGTGGCGGGGCCCGATCGCGGCCCGATCACCGCGGTGACGGTGGCGATACTGGGCCTAACCGTTGCCCTTGGGCTGATCGCCTTGATCGCCAGGGCTCTTCGGCGACGCTGAGGACAACTCACATGACATCACTAAGGCTACGGTTTAGCAGCGGGCACACCTTATGGGCGGCAGCCGTGGCACCAGTGTGCATTCTGCTGTTTCTGAATACACGCTATGAGTGGGCAGGCCCTACGCTTGTGGGGGTTGGTGCAGTATTCGCCCTGGTGAGTTTTCGCGGTCGGCGGGTGGCCAGCTGGGTGGTGGCAGTATGTGCGTGGCTCTGGCGGCACCGCAGGCCCTTGGAGGCCCCGTCGGAGCCGGTGGTCGGCGCCACGGTGCAGCCCGGGGATCATGTTGCCCTGCGATGGCAGGGGGAGTTTCTGGTTTCGCTCATCGAACTTATTCCTCGGCCGTTCACGCCGACGGTAATCGTCGAGGGACAAGCTCATACCGACGACGTGGTTGACACACGTCTTCTGGAGCAGCTGCTGTCGGTGCACTGTCCTGACATGGAAGCCGACGTGGTCTCGGCCGGCTACCGCGTCGGCAAGAGCGCGTCGGTAGACGTCATGAAACTGTACGAACAGGTGATCGTGCGCGACCCTGCCCCCGCACACCGCCGGACCTGGATCATGCTGCGCGCCGACCCGTTGCGCACCCGAAGGTCCGCCCTGCGTCGGGACGTCGGTGTTACCGGGTTGGCGCGGTATCTCGTGGTGTCAACCGCGCGCATCGCTGACCAGCTGGCCGGCCACGGCGTGGATGCACGGTGTGCACGTAGCTTCGACGACTTTGACCGTGCCACGGAGATTGGTTTCGAGCGGGAGAAGTGGGCAAAGATCCAGGGGCATGGCACGTTCACCGCTGCTTATACCGCGCCCGGCGGCCCGGACGTGTGGTGGTCGGCGCGGGCCGACCACACGACCACGAGGGTACGGATAGCTCCCGGGACGGCGCCGAGGTCAACGGTTTTATTGACGACGAGGGCGTCACCGAGGCGGCTACGGGGATTTTCCCCTGTGTCGGGCGATCAACGTGCCGCATTGCAGGGCCAGCTACTCGTCGCCGACCGGCATTGGCAGTTGCCGATCGGGTCAGCTGGTGTGCTGGTGGGCGAGACAATGAGCCGTTACCGTGTCTATTTGCCGTTCGATGACATTGATACGAGCATCAACCTGGGCGACGCAAAAACTTTCGCCCAGTTCACCGTGCGCGCAGCTGCTGCTGGTGGAGTCGTCACGCTCGGGTCCCAGTTCCAGGAGTTCGCGGCACTGATTGGCGCGCATGTCGGGTCTGAGGCGAAAGTGGTGTGGCCTAATGCGACGAGCTACCTGGGTGTGCATTCTGGTAGCGGGCGGGTGACCCTGCGCCACAACGCGATTGCGACTCCGCGGCATGGCCGGTTGCCGATTCGGCAGATTTCGCCGCCGGCGGAAAGCCGATATCAGATGTCGCTACCGAAGTCGAGGACTTCCCGACGTGCTGGGAGTGCCAGCGCTGGGCAGGAATTTGGTGCAGCGATCGGCGATCTGATCGAGGATAATGGCAGTAGCATCAGGG
>JALHRH010000233.1 GCA_022841565.1 Mycobacterium sp.
CGGCCCGGTAGGCCTCTTCGCAGCGGTGAGTGCGATCCTGCTCGGCGCGTCGCAGGTGATTGTGATAGACCGGGTGCCATACCGACTGGAGTTGGCCGAGCGCTTGGGCGCAACGCCGTTGAACTTCGGTGAAACGTCGGTGCTCGAAGAGTTACGGGAGATGACCGCCGGACGGGGTCCTGATCACTGCATCGATGCGGTGGGTATGGAGGCCCGCAACGGGTCGACCGTGGTGGACGCCTATGACCGGGTGAAGCAGGCAGTGCGGCTGGAAACCGAACGGCCACACGCACTTCGGGAAGCAGCGATGAGTTGCCGAAACGGCGGCACCATTTCGATCGTCGGTGTCTACGGCGGCATGATGGACAAGTTCCCGATCGGCGCGGTCATGAACCGCTCGTTGACCATCAAGACCGGGCAGTGTCACGTGCAGCGCTACATGTCTCCCCTACTGCAACGGATCCGCAACGGTGAGATCGACCCAACCGCGATCATCAGTCATCACCTGCCACTGAACGAGGCCCCACAGGGGTACGAGATCTTCAAACACAAGCAGGACAACTGCACAAAAGTCGTTCTCAATCCGTAAGGAGCTGTTCCAATGACTCTGGACGGCAAGAAGATTGCCATCCTGGCCGCCGACGGCGTGGAGAAGGTTGAACTCGAGCAACCTCGCGATGCGCTACAGCAAGCGGGTGCGAAGGTCGACGTCCTATCGCTGCAGGACGGGGAAATCCAAGCTCGCAATCACGATCTCGAGCCGGCCGGGACGATCACGGTGCACCGTAAGGTGTCCGACTCGTCGGCGGCCGATTATGACGGGTTGCTTCTACCGGGTGGCACCGTCAACCCAGACAAGCTACGTCAGGACGCGTCCGCGATCGCGTTCGTGCGCGAGTTCGTCGAATCCGGAAAACCGGTCGCCGCAATCTGTCACGGTCCCTGGACACTGGTGGAGGCCGACGTGGTGGCCGGGCGCACTCTGACGTCTTATCCGAGCATTCGCACCGACCTTCGCAATGCGGGAGCACGGGTGGTCGACGAAGAAGTGGTGGTGGACGGCAACCTGATCACCAGCCGGTCGCCAAAAGACCTGTCGGCCTTCTGTTCAACGATTCTGCAGCAATTGGACGCGGGTTCATCCATTTAGCGCCGGACTACTGAATTCGGTTTTAAGGACCCATTTTCGGGGCATCAAGACGCCGAGCCGTGATCGCCACGGCATCCGACGGGTCGAGAAAGGCTTGCCGTGACGACCACCTACCCAGCACCAGAATCCCTGGTCGCCGAACGGGTTTATCAGCCCCAGTACGACTCGTACCTGCTCGTCGAAACCATGCGGCGAACAGGGTTGATACCACAGCGCCGGGTCCTCGACCTGTGCACCGGATCAGGATTCGTCGCAATCGCAGCTGCCGAAATGGGTTGTGCGGCTGTGACCGCCTACGACATCTGCCCGTCCGCCGTCAGCAATTCCCGGGGCAATGCCGCCGGTGCCGGCGTCGACGTCGATGTGCGGCAGGGATCTTGGGTGAAGGCGCTGGACCACGAACCGTTCGACGTCGTGGTTTCCAATCCGCCCTATGTGCCGACACCGCCCGTCGACGACACCGACGTTATAGGGTCGGTCGCGGGCCCATCCCGGGCGTACAACGCCGGCCCCGACGGCAGGCTGGTGCTGGAGCCGCTGTGCGGATCGGCATGGAAGCTCTTGGCTGAGGGAGGATCCCTGTTACTGGTGCAGTCGGCTCTGGCCGGTGTCCGGCAGACCCTGCAATCGTTGAGGGCGACCGGGCTTTACGCTGATGTCGTTGCATCACAGCTGATTCCATTTGGGCCGGTGTTGACGGCGCGAGCACAATGGTTGGAGCAGACCGGCCGCATCGCGCGCGGTTGCCGGAAGGAGAAGATCGTGGTGATCCGGGCAGACAAGCCGTGAGCACGACTCGCGTGCAGGTGATACCCAACGGCCCGGTGCTGGTCTCCGGCCCGGTGCGGATCGAGACGCCGGACGGCTCCGTCGTCGAGTCGGAACGTTTCATGGTGGCAATCTGCACGTGCCGACGTAGCCGAGACTACCCACTCTGCGACACCAGTCACCGACGGTGCCGCGGCGCCAAAGTCGAGCGGTTGCTCAGCTGAGCGGACGACGCAGCGACGACCGTCCCTGTTTCCAGCAGCCCATGATCGCTTCCGCGAGCCGGTCTTCGACCGCCGCGTGCGCGCGAATCCCGAACACGACGTCATTGTCCAGCTGAGGTTCACGGGCGAGCAGGTCGCCAACCACGTCGATCCGAACTACATGCTCGTGCACAGCGTCGGCTTCCACGTGCTCGCGGTAGAAGGCCACGCATTCGGTCGGCGCCTGCATCCGCTCTAGCGCGTCGACCATGCGACGCGAGCCGGGTGGCGACGTGATCTCAGTGGAGGCGAAGTGCCCCACCGCGGCGCCGCGCCAGCGCCGGTGCAGCCCGAACAGCGACATCAGGTTCACCGCCGCCAGTGCTTCCGCGGGGACCGAGTCCAGGTAGCCGAGATAGGTCGCATCCAGGTCTGCGGCGGCCAAGAGGTCCGCGAACAGCTGCTGATGCATGTGCGGGCCCCGCCCGGCTCCGTACTCGTCGAACTCGATAGCGACGAACGCCGCCTTGGCGGTGCCGGTCAGCCGCGGAATCGCGAAGGCATGTGGATCGCCCTCTTTCAAGTGGTAGATCGATCGATGCACGAAGTACTCGCGCATCTGCTCCCACGTCCCGCTGTCCCGCAGAAAGTAGGACGGGCCGGTGCCGTCCTTGGGTTCTATTGACAGCGAATCCATTTCGGCCGCGGCGGTGTGCTCGGAATCGATGGGTCCCACGTCACGCCGCACGCCCGCCAGGAAGACTCGCTCCAGTTCCGAGCGCAGCCCCAACAGCGTGGGATTCCATTCCCACTCCGGATCCACTGCCGCAAAGCCGCGGTAGTGCAGTTCGTAGCACATGTACAACGCCAGCTGCAGCTCCAGGCCGTAGGGATCGGCGTCGCGCACCGACGCGTTCAACCGGCCCGACGGCTCGCGCGAGGCCGGGGTGGTCAGAATTCGGCGTACAGCCGTCGACAACGGACCGTGGGCCGCCGGCAGGACCGGTTCAACGGTGATCGACGTGTGGGTCACTATGATCTTCTACCCCGCTGGCCGGCAGGCAAACGGAACGACGTCGATGGTGGTGCGCTGGAGAACCTGACATGTGCCCCTCCAAACCGTTCCTAGCAATCCAGCCCCGCTGAGGCTTACCGACGTAGCTTCCCGTGTACCGCGTTGCGGTTGCCGGCCCCTATGGGAGAGTAGCTTGAACTGTGAGGCGAAAGGTGTTGACGGCAGGTTAGGCTTGCAGCACACTCGCCGACTCGTGAGGCCCGGACTGAAGGATCGCCAGTTGTCAGCTCCTGATTCGATCACCGCCTTGGTGGCAGACCATGACGGGGTCGTGGTACTCAGCATCGGCGGGGAAATCGACCTGGTCACGGCGCCGGCCCTTGAGCAAGCTATCGGCGGTGTGGTCGTGGAGAATCCGTCAGCGCTGATCATCGATCTGTCCGAGGTGGAGTTCCTCGGGTCGGTGGGTTTGAAGATTCTGGCGGGGACCGGCGAAAAGCTCGGCGATTCGGCGCAGTTCGGGGTGGTTGCGCGCGGTCCGGCGACCAGAAGGCCGATTCACCTGACCGGGTTGGACAAGACCTTCCCGTTGTATTCGACGCTGGATGACGCCCTCACCGGTGCGCGCGAAGGCAAGCTCAATCGGTAAACCGCCGTCGCGTGGTAACGTTTCAGTCACGAAACGAGATCACGATCTCCTAAGAACTCGCGGTGCTTTGTAAGAGTTCTCATGTTTCGGCGCCTTCATCCGGGTGTTTGCTTCACTGAAGACGCCAATCGCGTTGCGTGCGTCACTCTTTCATCAGCACCCAGCCCGCTGCGCGTGTTCGTTGTCAGCGAACATCACCGGAGTACCGTTTTCGCCTCCGCTACTTTGGATTTGAGGGGCTCGGGATCCCGACGATCGGTTCACTCATTCGGAGGAACAACATCATGAAATTCAGCAGTATCGTCGTGCGCCGCGTGGCCGGCGTCAGCGCCGGTTGTCTGCTCGGGGGAATCGCTTTGGGTATCGCCGGGGCACCGTCGGCCGTGGCGGCACCTGATTGCAGCCCGGAAAGCGTCAACTCAACCGTTTCGTCGGTGCGGGGTGCGGCGGAGCAATACCTCGCTAGCCACCCGGGGGCTAGCCAGGTGGTCACGGCCGCTTACGGGCAGCCGCGCGGCGAAGCCGCCGCCAACATTCGGGGCTACTTCACCGCGCACCCAAACGAGTATCGCGACCTGCGCGGAATTCTGGCGCCGATCGGCGACGTACAACGTCAGTGCAATGTGACGGCACTGCCGCCGAACCTGGAATCGGCCTACCAGGAGTTCATGGCCGGCTGATGTTTGCGGCCAGACGCAACGACCCGCCACAACGAAGTGGCGGGTCGTTCGTTCAGGTGTGAGCGGGACCTACGCGGGTAATTCACCGTTCAGCCGAGTCGACGTCGGGAACCGCGGAGGATGGGGATGCGGCTGCGCCGCAGTGTGCTGAACGGGCCGGGGATTGCGCGTAAGCGTCGCGGCAAGGGTTTTTCCTATTACGGCCCGGACGGCGAACTGTTGACCGATGCCGACGCGTTGCGGCGGATCAAGGATTTGGTGGTTCCGCCGGCGTGGAAAAGGGTGTGGATTTCGCCGTATGCCAACGGACATATTCAGGCCGTAGGCACCGACGCGGCAGGCCGACGCCAGTATCTCTACCACCAGAGTTGGCAGCAGGAACGCGCGGAGGAGAAATTCGATCGGGTGCTGGAGCTGTCCAAAGAACTGCCGGTGTGGCGCGAGCGGATCGCCCGCGATCTGGCGGGTCGCGGCTTGACCCGCGATCGGGTGCTTGCCCTGGGTCTTCACCTGCTGGACCTCGGCTACTTCCGCGCTGGGGGCGAGCAGTACGCCGAAGAAAACGAGTCCTACGGTCTGGCAACACTGCTGTGTGACCACGTGACCGTGCGGCGCGACGCGGTGGCCTTCGACTACCCCGCTAAGAGCGGGGTGCGGCGCACGTATGAAGTCGAGAACGCCGAAGTGGTGCGGGCGGTGCGCGCCTTGCTGCGCAGAACCGAATGCGGTGGACGATTGTTGGTGTGGCGCAACGCCTCCACATGGGTTGATGTGCGCGCCGACGATCTCAATGCCCGGTTCAAGGAGTTGGTCGGCAATGACTACAGCGTCAAGGATCTGCGGACCTGGCACGGCACGGTGCTGGCCGCCGCCGCCTTCGCCGATGCGGATCCGGCGGTATCGCAGCGGGTAGCCAAACGGGTTGAGGCCGCGGTGATGCGGGAGGTTTCCGAGGAGTTGGGCAACACGCCTGCGGTGGCGCGTGGTTCCTATGTGGATCCTCGGGTGGTCAGCGGCTACCGGCAGGGCGTCACCGTCGCCGCCGCGGTTCGGCGCGCTGCGCGCTGTGATCGCCCAGATCTCGCGCAGGGTGTGTTGGAGCGGGCCACCCGGGTGATGATTCGCCGAATAGCTAAAGGCGACAACAAATCTCGATCACCGCTATTGGCGAAGACGGCCTAGTTTTTATCCCTCAACAGATTTCGCGCGCCGGATGTTATCCAGGAAGCGAAGTGAGCGTCCACCGATGTTCGGCCCCGTCGCACAGATCGGAATATCATGAGGCTGGTGTGCGCAGATTCGCGGCGAAAGAGGGGTCGCCGGTGGCCACTGGTGGGGAGATTTCGCTACCTGGCCCGTGAGGACCGTTGGGAGTGGTCTGACGAGGTCGCGCGGATGCACGGCTACGAGCCGGGCAGCGTGCAGCCGACGACGCAGTTGCTGCTCAAGCACAAACATCCCGACGACAAGCCGACAGTTGCAGAACTCATCGAGCAGGTGCGTCGGCACGGCGCCGCCGTCAGCAGCCGGCACCGAATCGTCGACACCCGTGGCGAAACGCACGTGGTGGTTGTGGTGGGGGACCGGTTCAGCGGCCCGGACGGTCGTCTGCTCGGCATCGGCGGGTTCTACATTGACATCACCGATCAGTTCGACGCCGACCTGCAAAAGCACCTGAGCGAGGCACTGCTGGCCGTCGATTCGCGCCGCGCGGTGATCAACCAGGCGATGGGCATCCTGATGCTGCGCTATGGCGTCAACGCCGACTCGGCTTTCGACCTCTTGGTCAAGCTGTCGCAGGAGTCAAACGTCAAGCTGCGGGACATCGCCGAGCGGGTTGTGGACGAGATCACCACCCAAGACGCGTTGAACGACCACGCGGCCGAGCGGGTCGACCGGCTGCTTCGGACGCGGAGCGGGCTGTAACGAGTTCACTGCGCTAGCGTGGCGTGGGGGCTCTGGCCGTACGTTTTTCGGTAGAGAGCGGCGAACCGACCAGTATGGGCGAAGCTCCACCGGTGGGCCACTTCGCTGACGGTGGTTGTAGAGCGGTCGCTGCTGATCAGTTCCAGATGGGCACGGTGGAGCCGGACGCGGCGCAGGTACTCGGTGGGCGTGGTGTCCAGATGCTGACGGAACAGATACTGCACCGCGCGAGACGTCATGCGCAGGGCATCGGCGACGTCATTGACCCCGATCCCGTCGCCGGCATGGCGGTGGATGAATGCGATCGCACTTTTCAAGGTCGGCGGCACCGACGGGTTGCGCAGCACATCCTGGCCGTCGCTCATGTTGGACGGGAAGCATTCGAGCAACGCGGCACCGAGCAGGTGACCCGCCGCATGAACGGCCAGCGGCTGCTGCGCGGTTTCTGCGTAGGAAAAGCTGGCGATGACGTAATCGAGGGCCAGGCTCCATGTCCGGGCGACCGCCATCGAGCGGGGGCGGCAGCCAGTGAACCGGATCTGCTGGGGTAGCGGTCCGGTCCTGTCCATGGCGACCTGGGTGAGGTGCCGCAGATTCATCCGGACGACATGGAATCGCGCCGTATTCGCCTGAATGGCGCAGGGCAGACCCTCCGCGGCGATCACCGGGGCATCCAACCTGGTGCCGGGATCTCCAGCCAGCGTCAGTGAACCCGCCCGAGGGTGAACCACCACCACAGCGTCGTCGGTTCGAACTTCGCAGCCCACCCGTCCTTCGATCAGCACCTCGTCGATGGTCACCGCATCCGATTCGAACCGATGATGGGTGACCGATGAGCCACTGGCCAGACTGCTGGTCCGCCAACCCGGCTGGTAGGCCTGGACGAAGAACCGCTTCGCCGTTTCAGGTTCGGCGGTATGGAACTTCCGGTATCGGACTGCGTCCGGCGTGCGCGTCTCCGGCGACCGGTCGGCGGGGTCGGCTGGGTGGGGCGCGGTTGTCATGGGTCGTTGTCCTAGGCCGTGGCGCTGATTTTGGCGTGACTCGCTTGGTGATAGATGTTGAGCGCGTCGAGGGAGATCCGGTCCCAGGCGAACCGGGAAATGGCCCGGGAGCGACCGGCCGACCCCATGCTCTCGCGCTGAAAACGCTGGCTTTGCAGGGCTTTCAACGCCGCCGCCAGTTCGTGCGGCTTGGTCGGAGAAACCAGCAGGCCGGTAACGCCCCCGATCACGGTGTCCCTCAGCGCGCCCACTGCTGTCCCTACGACGACCCGTCCGCTGGCCATGGCCTGCAACGCCGAGGTCGCGCGTGGCGCCAGCCTGGGTGTGCAAGCGACCACGTCGGCGGCGCAGAACACCGATGGAAATTCTTCGGGGACAACGTGGCCCGCGAATTCGACCCGGTTGTCCACCCCCAGCTCGATAGCCATTCGCTGGAGCTTGGTCCGGTCCGTCTCATCGAGATCCGTGTCGGACGTCTGCGCGACCAGCAGCTCGCAGTCCGGCAGCTGGGGTAACACCCGAATAGTCCTGTCGATCCCATTGCACGGCTGTAAGTTCGGCGTGACTTGCACTATCCGGTGCGCTGCGGTGCCTGCCGACTTCGCGGCGGTGCGTGCGTAGCGCGCGACGTCGATTCCGGTGGATAAGACTGATGTGCGGGCGCGATTGCGACGCATCTTCGTCAATACGTTGAGTTCCTCGGTGCTGCCTGCTGTCACCCAATTGGCAGCTCGGATGAGGAGGGGTTCCAGGCGGGCGCGTTCGGGTCCGGCCACCTTCGCGGCGTTTGACCCGGAAGTGGTCGCGGCCAGGCCGTGGAAGCTTTGGACGGTGGTCAGCTGATGTCGACGGGCCGCCAATTGTGCGGCGAGTCCGCCAAGCCATCCGAAGCTGTGCACGATGTCGGGCGGTTCGGCGGACCAGAGTTGGGCGAGCTCGGCGGCCCACTGTCCGACATACGGCAACACCGCCGCCGGGGGTACCGGCGCGGGCGGCCCGACGCGCGCCGGTACGACAAGATACCGATGCATCCGCGCTGCCGATGGCTGCGTGTGTTGACGTGGGTAAGCGGTCACTGCGTGACCGTGGTCTGCGAGGGCTGCGCAGAACTCTCCCCACTCCTCACCTACGGCGTTTTCGACGACGTGGTCGTCGGAATACGCATCGTCGCCCCAGACAACGGCGATTCTCACGTGGGGTGAGTTGCCGACAACGCTGCTCGTTAAACGGCACTGACCCAGCGTTTCGCTTACTGGATAGGCTGGGGTCAGCCCAAGGTCTCCATCAGTAGCAGCGCCCCGCCTATTCCAGCTTCGGGTGAGGAAAACGACGTGCAGGTCAGTCGCACTTGCGCCGGACGGCCGCGTCGGTTGACCGCGTCGACCACCGTTTCCCCGAAGCTGGCCGGATCGACGAACGCGTTGCCGATCAGTGGTCGCACGCTCTCCATCGGCAGCCCGAGATCCAGCGATGTCAGCGGTCTTCCGGTCACTTCGTCGGCCCTAAGACCCCATAGGTCCTCGCAACCCCCGTTCCACACCACCACCCGCATTTCACGGTCCACCACGACCATGCCAAGCCGAACCGAATTGATCAACGTATCGACGAAGCTCCTCGCGGCCTCCAGTTCCTGGCTGCGCTCGCGCAGGGTGTCGTTGATGCTGTGCAGTTCGTGGTTGGTTGTTCGGGGGCATTCAGGATGAGCACTGGGGGGTAGCGATCCGGCGTTGACGATGAGCAGCTCGTTCGACGGGTCGTGCCTGGGTTGTGCTTGTGGTGCCGGGGCGGCACGGTG
>JALHRH010000234.1 GCA_022841565.1 Mycobacterium sp.
GCCGGCCGCCCCGCCGGCACCGACCAGCATTCCGCCGCGACCTCCGCCACCCCCGACACCCCCGGTGCCGCCGACACCCCCGGTACCGCCGACGCCGCCGATGCCGCCGTAGCCGCCGCCGCCGCCGACTGCGTTGACGTTGTTACTGCTGGAAGTCGTGGCGGTACCGCCGTTGCCGCCCAGCCCACCGTTCGCGGCCACGCCGCCGGTGCCACCCGTGCCGCCCGTGCCACCGTGCCCACCTGCCCCACCGCTACCGAACAGCAGCCCGCCGTTGCCGCCCAGCCCGCCGGCGCCGCCGGTACCGCCCCCGCCTGCGACGCCGGCGTTGCTGCCACCGCCCCCGACACCGCCGATGCCGCCAGTGCCGCCCTGGGCATCGGCATTTGAAAGCGGGACGTTGGGGCCGTAGCCCGCCCCGCCGGTTCCGCCGACCTGCCCTACAGTCCCGTTGCTGCCAGCGCCGCCGGGTCCGCCGACGTTGCCGGCGGCCAGGCCGGTGCTGCCGGTGGCGGCCGTGCCGCTGATTGGGGTGACGGCGTCGACGCCCGTAAGACCCGCGCCGCCCTGGCCGCCCGTCCCACCAGCGCCTAAGAGAAGCGCGCTGCCGCCGGCACCGCCGGCGCCGGGGTTGCCACTGTTCACCCCTGCCAGGGCTGCGCCGCCCAAGCCGCCGGTGCCACCGTTGCCGTACAACAGTCCGCCGGCGCCGCCGGCACCGCCACTGCCGCCGGCCCCCGCGCCACCGCCGGCGCCGCCATTACCGAACAGGCCCGCGCTTCCGCCAGTGCCCCCGCCCACGCCGCTGGCCGTTTCGGTGAATCCGGTGCCGCCGTTGCCGGCCAGGATCCCGCCGGCCCCACCGTTGGGAGTGGTTGCCGTCCCGTTGGCGCCGTCGCCGATCAGCGGGCGCCCGAGTAGCGCCTGGGTGGGTGCATTGATCAGGTCGAGCACGGGCTGTAGAGGACCGATGTTGGCGGCCTCGGCGCTGGCGTAAGCGCCGGCACCGGCCTGTGTCGCCGTCACGAACTGGGCGTGAAATGCCGCCGCCTGCGCGCTGAGCGTCTGGAAGCTCTGGGCGTGCCCACTGAACGCCGCCGCGATCGCCGCCGATACCTCATCGGCAGCTGCCGGCAGCAGCCCGGTGGTCGATGTCGCGGCCGCAGCAGTCGCCGCTGTGATTTCCGAACCGATGCTTGCCAAACCGGTCGCGGCCGCCTCAAGCGCCTCCGGGACTGCTACCACAAACGACATTGCCAATTCCTAACCAGTAGTCATCGGCGGAGTCCGAATTGATACCCACGGTACGGCTTGCGTGCCGCACAGGGGTGGCTTTGACCAAGCACTTAAGGCCCGCTGCTCAGCGGTACCCCGGGTACCGGCTAACCTCGACCCTGAGGCGACGTACAGGGAGGGTGCTCATGGAGGGGTTCGCCGGAAAAGTTGCCGTAGTGACCGGCGCGGGTTCGGGAATCGGGCAGGCGCTGGCCATCGAATTGGGCCGCTCGGGCGCCAGCGTGGCGATCAGCGACATCGACACCGAGGGACTGGCCGACACCGAGAAGCAGCTCAACGCGATCGGTGTGCAGGTCAAGGCGGACCGGCTCAACGTCACTGAGCGCGAGAGCTTTTTGCGCTACGCCGACGAGGTGAACGAGTTCTTCGGCAAGGTCAACCAGATATACAACAACGCCGGCGTCGGCCACACCGGCGATGTCGAAATCGAGCAGTTCAAAGACATCGAACGGGTGATGGACGTCGACTTCTGGGGCGTGGTCAACGGCACCAAGGCGTTCCTTCCGCATTTGATCGCCTCCGGCGACGGCCACGTCATCAACATCTCCAGCGTGTTCGGACTGTTCTCGGTTGCGGGCTACTCGGCCTACAACGCGGCCAAATTTGCCGTGCGCGGCTACACCGAGGCGCTGCGCCAGGAGATGAGGCAGAACCGCCACCCCGTCGGCGTCACGACGGTGCATCCGGGCGGCATCAAGACCGCCATCGCGCGAAACGCCACTGTGGCCGAGGGCCTCGACCGTGATGAGCTGGCCCAGTTGTTCGACAAGCGGCTCGCCAACACCAGCCCGCAGAAAGCCGCCAGGATCATCCTGCAGGCGGTGCGCAAGAACAAAGCGCGGGTGTTGGTTGGGCCGGACGCCGTGGCGCTGGACCTGATGGTGCGGGCGACGGGCTCCGGCTACCAGCGCATCGTCGAATTGGTCACCGGTCGGATAATCCCCCGCTAACTCCCGATATTTACGCGAGACCAAACCTAGCCGGGCACAACTT
Organism: Mycobacterium sp.; assembly: GCA_022841565.1. GTDB lineage: Bacteria > Actinomycetota > Actinomycetes > Mycobacteriales > Mycobacteriaceae > Mycobacterium. The sequence continues at coordinate 2,290 of JALHRH010000234.1, forward strand.
CAGCGGTGACCACCGACGGCCAGCGCGCGAGGACTTCCAGCACTCGGATATGGGATCGCTGGATGTGGCGACGGATGAGGTCGGCAGCGAGGTTGGCCTCCCGTCGGGCCATCGCGTCGCCGATGTCGTCGAGGTCGGCGACCCGGTGCCCGAAGTCGAGTAATTCTGATTCGATGACCAGGGTCCACACCCGCAGGACTTCACCGGTTATCTGCCGGTGGGCGGCAATGAGGTACCTGTTGCCAGTGGCCTCCGCGAGGAGGTCGAAGAACTGACTGATGGCCTCCACATTCGCTAACGCCAGCTTGCGGGTGTCGGCGTCGTCGTGGGTGGTGAGTTGCGAGAACTCGGTTGCCAGCGCACGGGCCCGGTCGAACTGGTCGCTGCTGGCTCCGGCGACACCGCGGCGGACCAGTTCGGGTCCGATGATGGCCCAATAATCGAACAATTCATTGACAGACTGAATGGTCAGGGGCATCACTTGATAGCCCTTCCGGGGGATGGTTCTTACCAATCCCTCGTGGTCCAGGCGGGTCAGTGCGTCACGGATCGGTGAGACACCGATTCCGAGTTGGGAGGCCAATCCCCGCTCGGTCAGCCGCTCGCCGGGGCCGAGCCGGCAGGCCACGATATCGGCCCGAAGTCGGCGATATGCGGCTTCGCCGAGCGGCAATTCGACGTCGTCTGGCTCGGGCACCGTAGTTCTGTCCCCGGTCTGTTCGGGCAGGACATTCCAGTTTGTCATGGAGTGCGCCCGGGGATGGAGTTCGGGCGATCGGTGGGCACGTGGTGGTGCAGGAAGGCAATCTGGTCGGCGACGACACGATCGAAGGCGCCGCCGACGTAGATGTCGAAGTGGCCTTCCGGGTAGCAGCGCACCTCGCCGCGACGTGCGGTCCGGGCGTAGCGCAGCGTGGCTGCGGCAGGTGCGACACTGTCAGTTTCGCAGACGCACAACAGGATCGGGCAGGTGAGTTGGGCGAGGTGACGCCCTGGGCGGTATCGGGGGATGTGCAGTCCGACCCGGGCGGCGACTTCGTTGCGGTGCGTCGAATTGTCGGGCACGAGATGCAGATAGCCGCCGAGGGCATCGGGAGCGGTCATCAGCGCCGCGCAGTGAGGTGGACCGACCAGAGCCACCATGACCGGGTTGCGGCCAAGGCGGGCGGCGCCGAGATCGGCAATCGCTAGCGTAGCGACCTTGACCGCGGACACCGGTCCCATCGCCAGCGTTGACGCAATGCCGTCGGTGAATGGGCACTGGGCGATGACCGCGGCGATCGTGCTGTCGCGGGCCGCGGTGACGATGACATGACCGCCGCCGAATGAGGTGCCCCACAACACGATTCGAGTGGAGTCGAGCTCGGCGCGACTGCGGGCGAACCCGACTGCCGCTGACCAGTCCGCCAATTGTTTCTTGATGCCAAGCAGTTGACGCGGTTGGCCGCCGCTGTCGCCGAAATGACGGTAGTCGAATACTAGGCACGCGTAGCCGGCGGCGCTGAATCGTTCGGCGTAGGCGTCAAGGCGCATGCCGCGGACACCGCCTAGGCCGTGAGCCATCACGATGACCGGGTGGGGTGCTGCGGTGGCGGGCAGGTAGAGCCAGGCGCGGCAGGTCGCGTCGCCGGATTGGAATGCGACCTCCAGGGGCGAGCGTTTCATCACGATCTACGACTCCGCGGTAACCGGTAGCAGGTCACGGGAGGCGAAGACGTTCCTGGCGGCGGTGACAGCGTTGAGCGCCCTGGGCATTCCGCAGTAGATCGCTGCGTGACGGATGGTTTCGATGATCGCGGTTGGAGTCAAGCCGACGTTGAGAGCGATGTTGAGGTGCATCTCCAGCTGCGATTCGCAGCCACCCAGCGCAGTGAGGATTCCAATGGTGACCAGTTGCCGCTGCGGCGGGGCCAAGCATGTCTGTGAGTACACCTCTCCGTACCCGTGCGCGACGATATCCTCGGCCAGTGCGGGGGCAATATCGGCCAGCCCGTCATAGAGGGCTTGTCCCGCTCCCGCCATGCCACTGAGATTTTCGAGAACCTCGGCGCCTCTTTCGAATTGGGCGCGCCGGACCTCAGCGGTTACCCCTTCGTCGAAGTCGCAGCGCGGATCTGGTGCGGAGGCGGTGCTCATGAATACCTCCGGATGAGTTCGCCGACCTGCGTGGCGATCGACGCGAAAGTTTCGGGAAGGGATTGAAACGGGACGGCCGAGTCCCGTTCGTGGTAGATCGCCGCAACGACTGTCGGCAGAGTCGGCACGGCATCAGGGTAGTCGTGCACATCGATTCGAGCTGCGGCTTCGTTGACTGGCACTCCCCGGTCGAACAGCGCATAGGCTTGTTCGTGCAGGTAGCACCAGAATTCTTTATTGCGGTCGAGTGCGGCGTTAATTCCCTCGCCGATGAGCACTGGCCCGTGCCCGGCGACGACGACCTTCGCGTCGAACGCGCGAATTCGGTCGAGTGCGGCGATCCAGTTGGCGATCGAACCCGACCAGACGATCTTGACGATATTGTCAGTAAGTAGATCGCCGGCGAACAACACCCGCTGCTCGGGGACATAAGCGATCGCGTCTCCGACCGTGTGGGCGGGTCCTAATTCGTGTAGCTCGACTTCCAGCGCACCCACCTTGAGCAGGCGCTCCCCGGAAAACGTCGCATCTGCAGGGCGAACCCGTACCGGGTGGAAGTCAAACGGCTTTGCGAGACCAACCGCGGCCAGCGGGTACAGCGGCGAGTCGGGCTGCTGGCTTTCGTCGAACAACGAGGCCGTCAGGTCTGCTTGATCTTGGGTCATCAACCTGCTCGCCGCCTCGGTCGCCACGATCTCGGCATCGGCGGGAAACAGCTGGTTGCCGAAAATGTGGTCGCCATCGCTATGTGTGTTGAACACGTATCTCACCGGTGCAGACGCGGTGATCGAGGCGATCGAATCAACCAGCTCCTGGGCATGTTTGAGGTCGTAGAGCGTGTCGATCACGAGGGTCTCGTCGTTGCTGGTGACCACGCCGGCGTTGGACAACCCGAATGCCTCACTACCGGAAAGAAACGTATAGAGCCCGTCGCCCAGGTCGAGTAGTCCCTTTTGGAAGGGGTAGAAACTGTCGCTTTGTCCTGTCACGGTTCCAACTCTCAGCACCCTCCGGATATTTGATACATCACAACTCTATTACTGAAATATCAGCAATACAAGCCTGAGATTTTTGACCTGCCGCTTCCGTGGAAGCGCTGACCCCGCAGGCTGTCTCAGCCCCGGTCTCGCTGAAGCTCAACGCCCCAGCGGATGTTCGCCCAGCCAGCCGTCGGCCACCGCTTGTGGGTCGGCGCCGCGGGCCACTTTGCGGCGCATATCGGCCAGCGCGGCGGTATCCAACACCCCGGCGATCTCGTTGACCGCCAGCAGTTGCCGGGTGGACAGCGATTTGCGCAGATACAGCGGCACCACGTTCTCGGCCAATACCAACGAGTCTTTGCTGCTGTCAGCCAGCGCGATCAGGTCCGCTGGAATAGCAGGGTCGGCGGTGGTGGCCCACGCGGCCGTCAGCTCACCACTTCGTAGCGCCGCGAACATCGTTGAGCCGTCCGGGAATTCGCGCGGCGCAGGCAGCCGGCACGAACCCACCATCGACGGGGCGGGCCGCCGGGCCACCACCCCGATCTTCAACCCCTCGCAGTGCCCCAGCAGCAAACTCAGATCGGTGCCACCCCAGGCTGCGGAGGTGGTCGGGGTCACCACGAGCGTCGGTTTGTCCTCGGCGGCGGTGGCGTAGTCCCCGGCGGCCACCCCTTCGGGCAGAGCGGCATTCATCGCCTGGTAGACCTGCTTGTCGGACAGCGCTGCGGCACCGGGCTGCAGGCTTTGCAACACCCGACCCGTGTAGCCGGGAACGACGGTGAACGCGCCGGAATCCAATTCGGCCACCGGGTCGGCGGCGGTCTCGGCGCGCGCGGCGAAACCGTACGACCGTAACGCCGCGACATAGAGGGCGGCCAGCAGTTTCGCATCCGCGTCCGCAGACGACCCGACCACCACGTCCGGATGCCGCTGGCCGTCGGGCGTCGAGCAGCCGGCGACGATCAGCACCAGCCCAAGCAGCAGCGCGGCCAGCCTGCCGATGCTCACACCCAGTTGGAGTCGTCTGCTGCCAGGGCCACCGCTCGGGCCACGGCTTCCCCGACGCGTCGGTCCAGAGGGCTCGGCACGATCCGGTCGATCGCCAGGTCGTCGCAGGCCACCGAATAGATCGCCTCGGCGGCGGCCACCATCATCTTCTCGGTAATCCGGCGCGCCCCGACGTCCAGGGCGCCCCGGAAGATCCCAGGAAACGCCAGCACGTTGTTGATCTGATTCGGGAAGTCGCTGCGCCCGGTGGCCACGATTGCGGCGTACTTGGCTGCGATGTCGGGATGAATCTCGGGGTCGGGATTGGACAGCGCGAACACAATCCCGTTGGGAGCCATGGTGGCGATCAGTTCCTCGGGAACCGCCCCGCCTGACACCCCGAGGAATACGTCGGCGCCGTCGAGCGCTTCGACCAGCCCGCCGGTGCGACCGCCCGGGTTGGTGCGCTGGGCCAGCTCGACCTTCACGCTGTTCATGTCGTCGCGCCCGGCGTGCAGAATGCCGCGCGAGTCGAGAGCCGTGATGTCTGAACACCCCATGGCCAGGAGAAGATTCGTGCATGCGATGCCGGCCGCTCCGGCACCCGAGACCACCACCCGCACCGAGGACATGTCCCGGCCGAGCAATTTGGTGGCACCCATCAACGCCGCCAGCGCAACGACGGCCGTGCCGTGCTGGTCGTCGTGCATCACCGGGCAGTCCAGCGCCTCGACGACCCGCCGTTCGATCTCGAAGCAGCGTGGCGCCGAGATGTCCTCGAGGTTGACGGCGCCGAACGTCGGCCGCAACCGCACCAGGGTTTCGACGATCTCGTCGGGATCCTTGGTGTCCAACACAATCGGGATGGCATTCAGCCCGCCGTATTCCTTGAACAGGGCGCACTTGCCTTCCATCACCGGCAGCGACGCGGCCGGGCCGATGTCGCCAAGGCCGAGCACCGCGCTGCCGTCGCTGACCACGGCGACCAGACGATTGGCCCAGGTGTAGCGGGCAGCAAGGGTGCGATCTGCCGCGATTGCACGGCTGACCTGCGCCACACCCGGGGTGTAGGCGATCGACAGCGAACGCTGAGTATCCAGCGGCGCCGTCAGCCCTACCGACAGCTTGCCGCCGACGTGTGCCTCGAAGATCTCCTCGTCTTCGATGAGAACCTGGGGGCTTATCGCGGGTGAGCGATTCAGCGCTGGTGGGACGATTATTGGCACGGCCTTGAGGGTACTGCGCCCAATCCAGCATCTACCGATGGGCTGGGGTGGTACCGACGCTCGACCAATCGATTGCCGGCACGGTTGGGTTCACGGTCGGCGCATGGATAGCTGGGCGAAACTTCGGATCTGCCGTCGAGCACCGCGGTACGCTCAGCGCCTGCCGATTGACCGAGGTGGCCGTGTGAGAGAGGACAGCGATGGCGTATGTGATTGCAGCGCAGGACATGTTGGTGGCGGCGGCGACGGATTTGGAGGGCATGGGCTCGGCGCTGGCTGCGGCTCATGTTGCGGCTGCGGCCCCGACCACGGGGCTGCTGGCCGCGGGCGCTGATGAGGTGTCGGCGGCCATCGCGTCGCTGTTTTCTTCCAACGCCCAGGCCTACCAGGCGCTCAGCGCGCACGCGGCGGCGTTTCATCAGCAGTTTGTGCGGGCGTTGAGTTCCGCTGGGGGGTCATATGCAGCTGCCGAGGCCGCGAATGCCTCGCCCCTGCAGGCGGCGCTGGACGTGGTCAATGCGCCCACCCAGCTGCTGCTGGGGCGCCCGCTGATTGGCAACGGAGCCAATGGCGGGCCAGGACAAAACGGCGGGAACGGCGGTTTGTTGTACGGCAACGGCGGCAACGGCGGTTCCAGCACGACCCCCGGCCAGCCCGGCGGTAGCGGTGGTGGCGCCGGGTTGATCGGCAACGGTGGAGCCGGCGCGGCGGGCGGGGCCGGCGCCAACGGTGGTGCCGGCGGCAATGGCGGGCTGTTCTACGGCAACGGTGGGGCCGGCGGGTCCGGTGCGGCCGCCTCCGTCCTCGGCGCCAGCGGCGGCAATGGCGGTGCCGGTGGCAACGCCGGATTCTGGGGCACTGGTGGGGCCGGTGGGGCCGGCGCGGCCGGCGCCACCGGCGCCAACGCTGTCAACCCCGGTTCCCAACAGGTCCAACAGGCGCCTCCCGGCAAGGACGGGCTTGACAACATTGGCAACGGCGGCGCCGCCCACCCCGGCAGCAACGGCATCAACCCCGGAGTGGGCGGCGGTGTCGGGGGTACAGGCGGGGTCGGGAATTCCAATATGAGCGTTTCCGGTGGTGCCGGCGGTGCCGGCGGTGCCGGCGGCAGCTTCGCCTCGGGAGGTGCCGGCGGTGCCGGCGGTGAGGCTTCGACCGCTGGCAACGGCAACCCAATCGGGGGCGCCGGCGGCGACGGCGGTGCGGGCGGTGCGGGCGGTGCCGGTGGTGCGGGCGGTGTCGGTGGCGTCGCAACCATCATTGGCGGCGGCGGCGTCACTACCGGTGGTGGAGGTGGTGCCGGTGGTGTCGGCGGTGTCGGCGCCGCGGGCGGTGCCGGCGGCGATGGAGGTAGCGCCGCGAACGCTGGCCTCACAAACAACGTCGGCGATGGCGGTGTCGGCGGTTCCGGCGGTTCCGGCGGTGTCGGCGCTTCGGCTGGTGCCGGCGGTGCAGGCGGCTTCGGGGGTGCCGGTGGTCGTGGCGGGCTATTGGTCGGCGCAGGCGGCGCCGGCGGCATCGCCGGCGTCGGCGGTAACGGTGGCATCGGCGCCCACGGAGGTAGCGG
>JALHRH010000235.1 GCA_022841565.1 Mycobacterium sp.
CCGCCGGCACCACCCGACCCACCGGGCCCAGCGGCCAACACGTCGCCGCCTGTTCCGCCTGCACCGCCGGCCCCGCCATTGCCCACAAGTCCAGCCATACCGCCATGACCACCGGTGCCACCGGTTCCGCCGGTACCAGACAGGGCCGCGGCCGTCCCGCCCTTTCCGCCGCCTCCGGCAGCACCGCCATTGCCGTAAAACAGGCCGGCGTTCCCGGCGTCACCACCGGTCCCACCAGTAGGCCCGGCGTTTGCACCCCGGCCGCCGGCCCCGCCGGTCCCGCCGTTTCCGCCGTTTCCGAACAGCTGGGCTTTGCCGCCCTGACCGCCGGCTCCGCCAATCCCGCCGCCCGTGCTGACATTTCCACCATTCCCACCGCTTCCACCGGAGCCGCCATCGCCGTACAACAATCCGCCGACGGCACCGTGACCACCGGCTCCGCCGCCACCGCCGCCGCTAGATCCGTCCCCGCCCCCCCCGCCCGCGCCGCCCGATCCGCCGGCGCCGAATAACCTGGCCTCACCCCCGGCTCCGCCCATGCCGCCCGAAGCGCCGGCCACCAAACTTCCGTTCCACAGCCCGCCACCCCCGCCGGCTCCACCGTCCCCGCCGTTGCCAAACAGCCATCCGCCGGCTCCGCCGTTCCCGCCGTTCCCGCCGGCCCCGGCAGCAATCAGACCGCCCGTACCAATCCCGCCTGTCTCGCCAGCCCCGCCGGTTCCGCCGTTACCCCAGAGTCCGGCGGCGCCGCCGTTGCCGCCGAACCCCCCGGCTACACCGGGGCCGCCGGGGCCGCCCGTTCCGCCCGGTCCGCCGTTGCCGAAGAGCAGCCCACCGGCCCCGCCTCGACCGCCGGCAGCTCCGGCTCCGCCGGCGCCGCCGGCCCCGCCATTGCCGATCAGCCCGGCAGCTCCACCGTTCCCACCTGGCCGTCCCACCGCGCCAGGCGCGCCGTTACCGCCGTTGCCGTACAGAATTCCCCCCGGACCACCGTTACCGCCCGGAGTGGCCCCATTGGCACCGTTGCCGATCAGCGGGCGGCCCAACAGAGTCTGGGTCGGCGCGTTGATCGCATTCAACAGGGCCTGCCCAACGTTGGCGGCCTCTGCGCTTGTATACGATCCGGCGCTTGCGTTCAGCGCCTGCACAAACCGGTCGTGAAACGGTGCTGCCTGAGCGCTGAGCTCCTGATACTGCTGGGCGTAGGAGCGGAATAGCGCTGCAATCGCCGCCGACACCTCATCAGCACCGGCGGCCAAGACCGTCGTCGTGGAGGCCGCCGCCGCGGCGTTTGCGTTTTCAAGGACCGAACCAATGCTGGCCAGATCTGTTGCAGCGGCTGCCATCATCGTTGGCGATGTGATCACAAATGCCATCTGCTGCCTCCAGCCAGTTCGATACAGAACGACGCGCCAGTCGCTGCGTTCAACAGCGGTTCCAATCCTGCGCCGAGAAATGGAACCGCCGAATTGATCTCCGGGGGAAACAATGTGTAGTTCATCACCCGTCCGTCGGCTGGATCCCTTGGCCGCAGCCGCGGGTATGGCCGGTCATTTTCAGACCGTCGAAATCCATATGCCCGTATTGCCAATAGGCATTGTCAATACGGTGTGTCCGACCTCGGCGCGATCCTGTCACCATTGCTCGCTATCGTTCGGGGTGATCTCCTCGACACGAATCGATCGCGTAGAGTCAAACCCGCAAAGTCTCAAGAAAATTGCCGTAATCGTTGTCGCAACCATGGCGTGGTTAGCATGCGTCCGGCGGCTTCGGTAATCGTGCGTCAATTATGAAATCAGCAGGCTGGCGTGGGACGCCAACGCGACTTCTCAAGCAACAGGGACACGCTCGTACCGGCTGCGCCACCTCCGGTTTGCGGCCGGTCAATCTGATGCAGCACGACCGCGTTGTCAAAACCTCCACAACAAGGAGGCCTGCGACCCGACTCTGATGCAAATGCGAAGGCACGAGCGCCGTCGCAACGCGCCATCACGCAATCGCTGAAAATTCAATCACGAAGAGCGAGTTGCGTCAGGGACTCGCAGCCTGCCGGTGAACACTCCGTCGACCGATTCGGCCCCGGTGCCCAGTGCGCAAGTCGTGCGGCTGGCGGATTCGGTCCGCGCTTCCGATCACGATTTGCTGCGCGTTTCCTCGTCGGAAACGTTGATGACCAGAGCGGTGATGTTGTCCGGACCACCGCCCTCTCGGGCTGCCGCTATCAGGGCCGCGCAGGCATAACCGGGATCGTCGTGTTTGTCGAGAATCCGCGCCATCGTTCCCTGATCCACCACGCCGTGCAGGCCGTCACTGCACATCAGGACGCGGTCGCCGGCAGCCAGTTCGACCGCGCTGGCATCGGCCTTGGCGGGCGGCTTCATCCCCATGTACCGGGTCACCACGTTGCGCACCCGCATGTTCCCGGCATCTTCGGCCTGGACCTGCCGGGCGTCGACCAGGGACTGCACCAGGGTGTGGTCGCGGGTGAGTAGGGTCAGCTCGCCGTCGCGGTATAGGTAGGCGCGGCTGTCGCCGAGATGGGCGACCAGGGCGCGGGAGCCGACGACGACGACGGCCACCAGGGTGCTGTTCGCACCGGCGAAACGGGAATCGGTTTGGGCCTTGCCGTGCAGGTCGTCGGATAGCTCGGAGATCGCCCGACCCAGTCGCTCGGGCGCATCCGCCGCATCGCGCCGGTCGCGTGGGAGGTGGTGGGCGACGTAGCGGGGCAGAATGTCGACCATGGTCTGGGCGGCCAGCGCACCGTCGCGACTGCCGCCCACGCCGTCGGCCACCATGAACAGGCGCTGCTCGGCGTCCGCTCCCCAGCGGTCCTGGTTCTCCGATCGTTCGCAGCCGACGTCGCTCAACGCCGAATACCGGGTGGCATCCATCACGGCCCCCCAACCTGCAATTGCGCGATTACGGTGTCGCGCACCGCCGTGCGACGCGCCTTGCCGGCGTCGTCGCGCAGTGGGGTGTCGACGAATTCAACGATACGGGGCACCTTGTAGGCCGCCAGTCGTTCGCCGACGAATCGTTGCACGGCCACAGCGTCCAGGGCCGACCCGCTCATGGTGTGTACCAACGCATACGGCACCTGGCCCATGTCGTCGTCCGGGACGCCAACGACCAAGCAGGACAACACTTCCGGATGTGCCGATAGCGTGTTTTCGACCTCGGCGGGGTAGACGTTGCGGCCGCCGACGGTGAACATGTCCACCCGCCGGTCCGACAGGTACAGGAATCCGTCGGCGTCGAAATAACCCAGATCGCCCAGCGAGTCCCAGCCGTCGCGTGACTTGGCTGTGCTGCCGATGTAGCGATAGGTCGGTGCGCTGCCGGGGCTGGGACGCAGGTAGATCTCGCCGACGACGCCGGGCGGGCACGGGTTGCCGTCGTCGTCGAGCACCTTCATCTGTCCGCTCACCACCTGCCCGACTGAGCCCGGATGGGCCAGCCACTGGTCGCCGGAGATGAACGTCAGGGCCTGTAATTCGGTGCCGCCGTAGAGTTCCCACACCTTCTCGGGCCCGAGTATGTCGATCCAGGCCTGCTTGACCGTCGGTGGGCATGGCGCGGCGAGGTGCCACATCCGCCGCAGCGAGGACAGGTCATACGACGCCGGGTCGGCGCGGTAGACCGGCAGCAGCCGCTGCATGATCGTCGGCACCGTGACCAGGAAGCTGACGCGGTATCGTCCGATCGCCCTGAGGAATTCATGCGGGTCGAACCGGCTCATCAACACCAGGTGCTGGCGCATGATCAACGCGATCAGGGCGGTGGTGAATCCGGTGTTGTGCGTCAGCGGCACCGGCACCAAAGTGGTGTCGCCCTCCTGCATGCCCAACGGATGGCCGATCGCCGGCGGCACCCGGCTGTCCCCGCCGGCCTCGATGAGCTTGGGGCGCCCAGTGCTGCCGCCTGAGGCCATCGACTTCCAGCATGGTGACACCGCTTCGGGTAGTGCGGCAGCTGAGGTTCTGGGTACGAAACCCGAAGGGATACTGGGTATTTCCGGATGATTTCGACCTACCAGCAACGCCGGGTCGCGCAGCCCCAGCAGGCCCTCGAACTCCGCCTCCGGCAGCCGCGGCGACAACGGCTGCGGCACCGCCCCCAGCTTCCAACACGCCACCGCGGCCTGTATCCATTCCACGGAGTTGGGCAGCACGATCGTCACGTAGTCGCCGACCCCCACGCCGCGTTCGGCGTAGGCGCGGGCCAGTCGGTTGGTGGACAGGTCGAGTTCGGCGCGCGTAATGGTGTGGCCGTCGCAGCTGACGGCCGGCTCGTCGGGGGCGAGCGCGGCCAACTGCGAAATCTGGGTTCCGATCGGCAGGACCGTCACTGATAGGCGCCCTGCCGATCGAAGATCTTGCGCGGGTTCTCCACGAGCATAGTGTGGATCTGCTCGTCGGTGACGCCGCGCTGCTTGAGAGCGGGGAGCACATCGTTGTGGATATGCAGGTAGTGCCAGTTCGGCGCGGCCACCGGCAGGAGTTCCTCGGGCAGCGCGTCAAAGTAACAGTTGGCGTCGTGGGAGAGCACCATCTTGTCGGCGTGCCCGCGCTCGCACATGGTGGCCACGATGTTCACCCGTTCCTCGAAGGGCAGGATCACGTCGATGCCGAACCGGTCCATCCCGAGATAGGAGCCCGCCGAGATCAGCTCCTCGAGGTAGCCGACGTCGGTGCTGTCGCCGGAATGGCCGATGATCACCCGGCTCAGGTCTACCCCCTCTTCTTCGAAGATGCGCTGCTGCTCGAGCCCGCGGCGCAATCCGGCATGCGTGTGGGTGGAGATCGGCACCCCGGTGCGCTTGTGGGCCTGGGCAACCGCTCGCAGCACCCGCTCGACTCCAGGGGTGATGCCGGGTTCGTCGGTGGCGCACTTGAGGATGCCCGCCTTGATGCCGGTGTCGGCGATGCCCTGCTCGATGTCGCGGACGAACATGTCCGTCATGACTTCCGGGCCGCCCAGCTGGGCGCCCGGACCCAAGTAGTGGAAGCAGAACGGGACGTCGTTGTAGGTGTAGAGGCCGGTCGCCACAACGATGTTCAGCTCGGTGGCCGCCGCCACCCGGGCGATACGCGGAATGTAGCGGCCCAGTCCGATCACCGTGAGATCGACGATGGTGTCCACGCCGCGGTCCTTCAGCGCATTGAGGCGGACGATGGCGTCGGCCACCCGCTTCTCCTCGTCACCCCAGGCGTCCGGGTAATTCAGGGCGATTTCGGTGGTCATGATAAACACGTGCTCGTGCATGAGCGTGACGCCGAGATCCGCGGTGTCGATGGGTCCCCGAGCGGTATTTAGTTCTGACACGCCTCTGATGCTAGGGCGCTGCCGTGGCATTTTTAAGGCTTACCCGCGGGGTCTTTTGTTCCGGCTCGAAAGGTATTGCAGTACGGTCTACCCGTCCTCACACCGAAATCGCTTTGGAGCCACCCTCATGCTGCTCAATCCCAACAAACTGCAACGCAAGTACCCGGATGCCCGGTCGGGGGAGATCATGGCGGCCACGGTGGACTTCTTCGAGAATCGGGGCAAGGCGAAGCTCAAGCATGACGACCACGAACGCGCCTGGTACTCGGACTTCCTCAACCACATCGCACAGCACCGCATCTTCGCCTCGCTGCTGACGCCGGCCGAGTACGGCGCTTCGGACCCAGCCGCTGCCTGCCGCTGGGACACCTACCGGATCAGCGAGTTCGCAGAGATCATCGGCTTCTACGGGCTGAGCTACTGGTACCCGTTCCAGGTGACCGCCCTGGGCCTGGGCCCGATCTGGATGAGTGAGAACGAGGACGCCAAGCGCAAGGCCGCCGCCCAGCTCGAACAAGGCGAGGTGTTCGCCTTCGGCCTGTCCGAGCAGACCCATGGCGCCGACGTCTATAAGACCGACATGATCCTCACCCCCGCCGAGCATGGCTGGGTCGCCAACGGCGAGAAGTATTACATCGGTAACGCCAACGTGGCGCGGATGGTCTCCACGTTCGGCAAGATCGACGACTCTGCAAAAGACCCTGAGTATGTCTTCTTCGCCGCCGATTCCCAGCATGACCGGTATGAGTGCAAGAAGAACGTGGTCAACTCGCAGAACTATGTGGCGAACTACGCCCTGCACGACTACCCGGTCACCGAGGCCGACCTGCTGCACCGCGGGATGGGCGCCTTCCACGCCGCGCTGAACACGGTCAACGTGTGCAAGTACAACCTTGGCTGGGGTGCGGTCGGCATGTGCACCCACGCCTTCTACGAATCCATCAACCACGCCGCCAACCGGCACCTGTACGGCACCGTCGTCACCGATTTCAGCCACGTCCGGCGGTTGCTCACCGACGCCTACGCCCGGCTGGTGGCCATGCGACTGGTGTGCACCCGGGCATCGGACTACATGCGCAGCGCGTCGGCGGACGACCGCCGCTACCTGCTGTACAGCCCGCTGACGAAGGCCAAGGTCACCAGCGAGGGCGAGCGGGTGATCACCGCGCTGTGGGACGTCATCGCGGCCAAGGGTGTGGAGAAGGACACCTTCTTCGAGACGGTCGCGCGTGAAATCGGCCTACTGCCCCGGCTGGAGGGCACTGTCCATATCAACATCGGACTGCTGGCCAAGTTCATGCCGAACTTCCTGTTCGCTCCCGACGGGGCGTTGCCGTTGATCGGGCGTCGTGACGACGCGGCCGACGACACGTTCCTGTTCAACCAGGGGCCGACCGGCGGACTGGGGAAGGTGCGCTTCCACGACTGGCGGGCACCGTTCGACAGCTATGGGCATCTGCCGAATGTTGCGCTGCTGCGTCAACAGGTCGACGTGCTGGCCGAGATGCTGGCCAGCGCCACCCCGGATGCCGCCCAGCAGAAGGACATCGACTTCGCCTTCGGTGTGGGCCAGATTTTCGCCCTGGTGCCCTACGCACAGCTGATCCTGGAGGAGGCCCCACTGTCGGGGGTCGACGAGGCGCTGCTCGACGAGATCTTCGGGCTGCTGGTCCGCGACTTCAACAGCTACGCCGTCGAACTGCACGACAAGGCCGCCACCACGGACGAGCAGGCCAAGTTCGCGCTGCGCATGATCCGCCGCCCGGCCAACGACCCGGAGCGCTACGACACGGTCTGGAAGGAATTCGTGCTGCCGCTCAATGGGGCGTACGAGATGCGCCCGTAAGGCTCACCGCGCGAGGTGCGGATGTGCTTCGAGAACGGCTCGCGTTGCGCTCCGGCCGGCTTCAACTGCGGCATCAATTTTCTTGAAGTCCATGACGCCCACCGCTGAGACGTCGGGCTCGATGATGGCCGCAACTCGAGGAAGCTCGCTCAGGTTCGCTGTGGAGGCCGCAAGATCGACGGTGCGAAGCAGTGTTTCCTGAAGCGGTGGTAGCGCGGCGTCTGTACCGGTGACAAGCCGCCGGACGAATCCGGGCGGCGCGAGGGCCGAGGGCAGCAGACCAAAGCCCTTCGACGGCAGGAATTTGCGGCGCAGATCGACGCAGATGACCTCGCCATCTGGGTCGGCGCACATGACGTCGGCTGGCAGGTTGTTCAACAGTCCACCGTCGACAAGCATCTGATCGCCGTGGTGCACGGGGGGCATGAGACCGGGGATCGACATCGATGCGCGCACCGCCAGCGCCAAGCGGCCGCGACGGTGGATGACCTGATCGCCGCTGATCATGTCTGCGGAGACGGAGAAGAATTCATGGGGCAGATGCTCGATCAAGGTGTCGCCGAAGTACCTCTTGATGACGGAATCGACACGTCCACCGCGAGTGAAGGCCACCGCCGGGATCGTATAGTCGCCGAGGGGATTGGTCCGTCCGAAGAGATCCCGGGCAGCAGCGATCGCTTCTTGCGGGGACATCCCCGATGCGGACAGGGCAGCGGCGATGGCGCCGGCACTGGTTCCGCCGAATCGATCGATGACGACGCCGGCGCGGATGAGTTCTGCATAGACACCGATGTGTGCGAGCCCACGAGCGCCGCCACCGGCAAGCACGAGACCAAGGGAGCGGCCAGCGATCCGGCGGGCTAGGGCACCGATGCCGGCCTCGTCGGCGCGGTGCTGCGAGACCGGCTCTAGCAGCTCCCACCAGCGCGGATCCGGCTCCGCAAGGCACGTGATCAGGTGAATCGGTCGCGATTGGGCAACTAATGCATCGACCGTTTCCGGCGGACGCTGCTGCGTCACGATGACGACGAGTCGATCGCTTTGCGAAGCCACGTAGCGTCGCCAGAGTTCTCCGCAACCGCGGTCGGCCACCACGAGGACCCAATCGTTTGTGTGCTCTGCCCGATCGAGGGTTTCGCTGAAGTCTTCGACGAGTTCGCCGTAGTTGTGCACGTGGGCGATCGCGTCGACGGGCGGAGCGACCACGGCGGTCTGACCGTGAGAGCCCAGTTGAGCAACGAGCGCGTCCACAATCGGTGCGGCAAGGGCCTCCGCAGGTGACACGATGCCGATGACCCGCGGGCGTCGAGCGCCTTTCGCCGGTCGGGACCGGCGAAGCAGCGTGGCCATCGCCCGCAGCATCGCTGATTGCAGCGCGGGAGTGGTGGCGAGCACCTCGCTGAACGTGTCGGCCGCGATTTTCCACACGACGCCGTCGCGAAGAGCTCGTACTCCTGCCGAGCGGGGCGCATCAGCGATCACGCCGAGGTCGCCGATTGAATCACCGGATGCCATCTCAGCAAGTATCTGTCCGTCGGCGCTGATGGCCGCGAATCGTCCAGAGTCGACGATGTAGATGGAGTCTGATGGTTCTCCCGAACGAAAGAGCCACTCATCGGCGTGGATGTGTTGGGGGTCAACGACATTCACGAGCTGATCGAGTTGTGCTTCATCGACTTCGGCCAGTAACGGCACCCTGCGCAGGGCGGCTCGTTGCTTGGACTGATGCCGTTTGGTTCGCGGCCGGGCGGTGCTCAAAGGTGCACTATCCGGACAGCGCCGCAGCCGCGGCGAGAAGAGTACGTGCTCATACCAGACCTCGATCGATTTCTACGGGGGGCGCTCGATTTTACAGTTCTATATGTATATAATACCGTTTCTATATGCAACAGAATGTTGTTGCGGACGTGCCCCGCCTGGGATCCGAGCTGGCCGTTTGCGACGTGAAGGATGGCC